>DASVNH010000225.1:0-18604 GCA_036383955.1 Planctomycetota bacterium
CCCGCGACCCGGTCGGGCTCTAGAGCTTGTCGTTCTTCTGTTCGATCTTGAAGAAGTTGATGTCGTCCTTCTTCTTGCGGTCCAGGTGCTCGATCTTCACGGTGGAGGCCTGGAAGTTCATCGAGAGCTGCAGGTTGCCGCCGAGGGAGCCGTCGACCGAGCAGCTCGTCATCCGGACCTCGCCCTCGAGGAGGATCATGAACTGCTTGGAGTCGATCTTGTCGCCGCCCACGGCGACCTCGACGCCCTGCAGGGACTTCTCCTTGAGGCAGCCGATGAGGAGCTGGGGCGTGACGCCGATGAGGGGCATCGAGACCATGAGGCCGGTGAAGTTGATGCCGCCGGCGGCCGACTTGCCGGTGTCGAACGACCACTGCGCGCTGCTGCCGATGGCGAAGTTGGAGATGTCCGAGAAGCCCTTCTCCTTCCAGCTGGTCTGGCTGGACTCGCCTTCGAGCTTGCCGAACTTCCCGTAGAGGCGGACGGATCCGCCTCCCGTCGTGCCGATGCCCATCGTCTACGCTCCTAACGTTTTCTCTCTCAGGGACGGTCTCCCCGGCCACCGCGGCCGGGGAGACGTTGATCTTAGACGACCGCGCTCCCGCGGCGTTACTTCTTGTCGAGCTTGCCGACCAACGAAAGCGTGAAGAACGCGCCCATGTACTTGAAGTGCGGCTTCACCTTCATGTCGACCTTGTACCAGCCCGCCTCGCCCGGGACGTCCTCGACCGTGATCTGCGCGGCGCGCAGGGGGCAGCGGCTGCGGACGGTGGGGCTGGGGTTGTCCATGTCGACGACGTACTGGCCGATCCAGGCGTTGAGCTCGCGGTCGAGGTCCTCCTTCTCCTTCCAGCTGCCGATCTGCTCGCGCTGGAGGACCTTGATGTAGTGGGCCAGGCGGTTCACGACGAAGAGGTAGGGCAGCTGGGTGCTCAGGCGGTAGTTGAGCTCGGCGTCCTTGCCCTCCTTGGAGTTGCCGAACTTCTTCGCCTTCTGGCAGGAGTTGGCGGAGAAGAAGCAGGCGTTGTCGCTGCCCTTGCGCATCGACAGCGCCATGAAGCCCTCTTCGGAGAGCTCGAACTCGCGGCGCTCCGACACGAGCACTTCGGTGGGGATCTTCGTCTCGATCTCGCCCATCGACTCGAACTGGTGCAGCGGCAGGTTCTCCACCGCGCCGCCGGAGGTCGGTCCGATGATGTTCGCGCACATCCGGTACTTCGCGAAGCTGTCGGAGATGCGGGTGGCGAAGGCGAAGGCGCTGGAGCCCCAGAGGTAGGCTTCGTGGCCGCCCTTGACGTCCTCCTCGTAGTTGAACGCCTTCACCGGCACGGTGGCGCTGCCGTAGGGGAGGCGGAGAAGCATGCGCGGGACGGTCAGGCCGACGCTGCGGGAATCCTCCGACTCGCGGAAGGCGTTCCACTTGGCGTACTGGGGGCCTTCGAAGATGGACTTGAGGTCCTTGAGGTTCGGCAGCTTCTGGATGCTGTCGATGCCGAAGAACTGGGGCGCGGCGGAGGCGATGAACGGCGCGTGGGACATGGTGGCCACGGCGGCGACCTTCTGCAGCAGGGCGATGTCCTGCGGGCCGGGGCCGAAGCTGTAGTTGGCGATCATGGCCCCGTAGGGCTCGCCGCCGAACTGGCCGTACTCGCCGGTGTAGCAGGTCCGGTAGAGGCCGGACTTGACGATCTCCGGGGAGTCCTCGAAGTCGGTGAGGAGGTCTTCCTTGGAGCAGTTGACGACGTGGAGCCGGACGTTCTCGCGGAAGTCCGTGTTGTCCACCATGAACTTGAGCCCGCGCCACGCGGATTCCAGCTTCTGGAAGGCCTCGTGGTGGATGATCGTGTCCAGCTGGCGGCTGAGCTTCTGGTCGATCTCCGCGATCATGTTGTCGACGATCTTCTTGTCGGCCTTCTGGCCGGCGCTCGACGTCAAGAGCTGCGAGATGAAGGCCTGCACGCCCTTCTTCGCGACGTCGTAGCCCTCGTCCGAGGGCTTCAGCTTCGTCTGGACCATGATTTCGTCGAGGATCGAGGCGCCCTCCGCCGCGGCGGACTTCGCCTGGGACTTTTCCTGTGCGTCGGCCATGGCCGCAGTCTCCTCTTTCTTCTTTTATCCGTCCGGGGGCTTAGGACTTCTTCTCTTCGCCGCCCAGCTCCTTCAGGAGCTT
Organism: Planctomycetota bacterium; assembly: GCA_036383955.1. Lineage (GTDB taxonomy): Bacteria > Planctomycetota > MHYJ01 > MHYJ01 > JACPRB01 > JACQFK01. The sequence goes on from DASVNH010000225.1 coordinate 2,171, forward strand.
CTCGCGGGCGGCGGGATCCTTCACGAGCGCTTCGATCTTCTTGCGGAACTCGGGGACGTTGCCGAGCGGGCCCTTCAGGGCCGTCAGCGCCTCCCGCAGCTCCATGAGCTTCTGCAGCTCGGGGACCTGCCGGGCCACCGCCTCGGGCTCCATGTCCTTGAGGCCGGCGAACTTCAGGTTGACGGCGAGCTCGCCGCCCTCCTTGCCCGAGAGCTTGTCTTCCGCCTGGAACGACGTCGTGAGCTTCATGCTCTTCATCACGTCGTTGAAGTTGTCCTTGTCGACGTTCACGGGCTTGCGGTCCTCGAGGGACCGGTCGTCCGTCCGCGAGGTGAAATCGCCCATGACCAGGAGCTTCAACGGCAGCTCCTTCTCTTCCTGGGCCCCGCCCGTCGCGGGCTTGTAGACGATGTTGACGCGCTCCCTGGGCGCGACGGACCCTTCCTTGCCGGCCATTCCAAATCCTCCTTAAACTCTATCCGTTCCCGTTCTTCATTGCGGCGTCGGCGCCGGCGCGGCCGCCGCTCCGTTGCCCCGCAGCGCCGCCGCCGGATCCAGCCGGCACAGGCGCGCGAAATGCGGCTCCGCGCGCTCCGGCGTCGGGGACCCACGGTAGCAGGTCCACAGCGCCCGCGCCAGTTCCGCGGCGATGTCCGGCTCCCACTCCTCGACGCCCAGCTTGCGCGCCTCTTCGTCCAGCGACTCCAGCTGCGGGATCGCCAGGTCCGCCCGGCCGCCCTCCAGGCAGAGCTTCGCCAGCGCCAGGCGGCAGCGGAAGCGGTCCCGCCGCGAGCTCAGCGCGCTGAAGCGCTTCAGCACCAGCTGGGTCGCGTCCCCGAAGGCGTTGCGCGCCACCAGCCCCCGCGCTTCCGCGAGCGTCGCGTCGACGGCGTCCTTCGACGTCCCGTTCGAACCGGCCCCCGCCAGCTCGTGGCGGATCCACAGCGCGGCCGCCGGGCTCGCCAGCGGCGACCCGTCGGAGAACCTCAGGTCGACCAGCCCCGGCAGCCGGCCGGTCAGCGCGGCCACCGCGTGGCCCACGGCCGCCTTCGCGGCGGCGTACGGACGTCCGAGGCCCTCGAGCGCTCGGTAGCTCCAGAAGCTCAGGTCCAGCCAGAGGCGGGCGTTCGGCAGGCGGCCCTCCGCCTCCGAGAGCACGTTCGCGTAGTCCCCGTCGGCCAGGTGCTTCTCCATCTCCGGAGCGAGCGCCGGGTCGGCGCCCGTCGCCGAGCCGTCCGCGGGCGCCTCCACCAGGTCCTCCCAGACCGCCTCGCGCAGCAGGCGGTAGGGCAGCGGATCCGTCGGCGCCGCCTCGCGCAGCACCGTCGCCGCCGCCATCCGCCGCTCGCGCAGCGCCCCCAGCGCCTCCCGCGCCGCGTCCGGGGAGTCGATCGCCCGGGGCGCTTCCGGCGCCGGCGCCGCCGGCGCGCTCCCGCCGTCGGACGGCGGGGCGTCGGCGGTCGGCTCCGACGCCGTCGCGGCGGCGGGCACCGAGGCGTATTTCTCGCTCACGAGACGGACGAGGTTCGCCGTGTCCGGGAGGTTCTCCCCGAAGGTGTCGCGGACGAAGGTCGAGATCTCGCCCATGCGCTGGTCGCAGGCGGCCAGCGCGTCCCGGTCGGACTCGGACGCGTCGCCCAGCGCCGCCAGCGCGTCGCTCACGCGGTCGCACATCCACTGCACGGCGGCCTGGCGCGCGCGCATGCGCGCCTTCTCGGGGAAGAGGTTCTCCCAGAAGACCGACAGCAGGTCCTTCGTCGCCGTCAGGCCGTCGCGCAGCCCCGCGTAGCCTTCCTCGTGGAGCAGCCCCAGCGTCAGGTAGGACGCGACGAGGAGGTCCTTGGACTTGTTCGCCAGGATGCCGGCCGAGAGCTCGACGACCTCGTTCCACTTGATGCTGCCGCGGCCGTCGACCGATTCCAGCTTTCCGATCTCGGCGACGAGCTGCTCGAACTCCGGCTCGTATTTGACCGACGCGCCCGCCGGCGCGCTCCCGGGAACGGGAGCGGTGCCCAGGGCGGCGCGGGCGTTATCGGACAAGAGGCCTCTTCCTGGTCAGGGCTGAATTCCCTTGAGGAAGATAGTCCTCCCCCGGACGCATGGCAACGCTTTTCACCGCGTGCCCAGCCTCAGCAACAGCGTGGACAGGCGCAGGCTCGGGTCGTCGAGAATGGCGCCGTAGCGGTCCCGTGCGAGGCGCGTCCGGGTCTCCGCCGCGGGCGTCGCTCCGTCCCCCGCCAGCGGGTACAGGAACTCGCTGTCGCGGTTCGGCCAGAGCACCGGCAGGAAATACTTCTCCCGCAGGTCGTCCATCAGCAGCGTCATCCCCGGCGCCGCGCCCGCCGGGGCGTCGCCCCAGACCGTCAGCGTCGGCAGGTCCGGATTCTTGTGCAGCCGGCGCGCCAGCTCCAGCCAGAACGAGACCTCGGCCTCGCCCCCCGCGCCCCGCGGCAGCCGCAGCGCGTAGCGCGGCACCGACTTGGGCGTCAGGATCTCCGCCAGGTTGTGCGCGAGCAGGTACTTCCGCGGGTCGTCGGGCGACCCGAACAGCGAAGCCCAGTACGCCGGCGCCGCCGTGTCCGTCACGAAGGCCGAGCAGGCCCGCTTCGCCTCCGCCGGATCCAGCGGGCGCGCCAGGCCGTCGATCAGCCCCTGCACCCCCTTGAGGTCCTTGCCCGCCCAGCCGGAGAAGGCGACGTCCCTCGCCCGGTCCAGGAAGCCCGAGACCAGCAGCGGGACGAGGGAGGCCTCGATCTCCTCCGGCCGCGCGTCGAGCCGCGCGAAGACGAGGAAGGGGAAGCGGCGTCCCGCCTTGTCCACCGACGGCGCCAGGACCCCCGCGAAGACGCGCCGCGTCCGCGGCGAGCGGTACAGGAAGCGCGCGGGCGGCGTGGCGTCCCAGGCCGCGTCGAAGCCGGCCCCCGCCGCCTTCCGGCCCGCGAGGATGCCCATCTGCAGCCACTGGTCGAACTCGTCGATCTCCGGATCGCCCGCGTGGTGGCGGATGAAGTCGCCGTGGATCGGCAGCTTGCCGTAGCAGCCGGGGGACAAAGAGCTCACGGACCCACCCGGTCGGGACAGGCGAACTCCGGGAAGAACTTCTTCCCGAAGACCGGATTGCGGTCCTCCGCCTCCAGCACCAGGTCGCCCTGGAACGCGTCCTCGACGCCCAGCCGGAAGATCTTGAACGTCCACGAGTAGAGGAAGCCCTTCTCGCCCTCCGGCTTCGGATCCCCGCTCGCCAGCAGCCGCGCCAGCGCCCAGTCGTCCTTCAGCTCCTTCTCGGGCTTGTCGTACCACTTCGACGTCCCGTCGACCGGCAGGAAGATGGAGAACTTCGCCAGCGCCTCGTCCCCTTCCGTCCAGGCGAACTCCCCGCGATGGTCCGGCGTGTCGTAGTAGCTGAACTCCTTCGCGCCGACGCGGAGCTTGACGTCCTGCACGCCCTTGCGCTGCTTGAGCGTGGCCCAGAACTTGACCGCGACCTTCTCGCCCTCCTTCGGGTAGAGCAGGTCGCGGAACGTCTCGGCCTTCCGGACGGCCGACTGGAACTCCCGCGAGGTCGACACCAGCGGCTTGCCGTCGACGTTGAGGGCCTGGAGGCCGGCGACGTCCTTCGCCGCCGTCCAGAACGCGCCGGACTTCGGGTTGAAGAGGCGGGAGAACTGGGCGAGCGGGGCGGACGCGGCCGCGGCGTCGTCGAACGGATACTTGCCCTTGAGCTGCTCGACGAAGGTCTTGTGGACCGTCTGGGCCCACTGCTGGTTGGTCTCCTCCTGCGCCTCGCCGGCGAGGGCCTGGCGCGCGTGGTCGAGGGGGAGGCGCAGGACGCGCTGGAAGCGGTCGCGCTGGTCGGGCCCGAGGATCTTGACCGCCGCGTCGATCCGGCGCAGCGCGCCGTTGAAGCGGTCGAGGATCGGCATGAGCTTGCCGGCGCGGTGGCTCGGGATGACCCGGCTGCCCCGCTGGGCGGAGCGGACGAAGGCGAGCAGCTCCTCGGCGAAATCGTCGAGGGCGGGCAGGCTGTCGTCGAGGCACTTCTTGAGGTCGCCGGCCGGGCCGTTGCGGACGTCGTTCTCGCCGACGCGGACGGCCTGGGTCTTCCAGACCGACTGCAGGAGCTCGGCCAGGGGCGACTCGGGGCCGGCGAGGATCTTGATGCGCGCGGCGCCTTCCTGGAGGTCGGGGAAGGGCGCGAGGTCGATCGCGTCGAGGAACTTGCCCCACTCGTCGGTCAGGCGGTTGGCGTAGAGCTGCTTCAGCTTCTCGCCCAGGCGCGCCTTCGGCCAGTTCTGGATCTTGAGCCGCGTGTACTTGCGGTCGAGCGTCTCCGTCTTCGACTCGATGGCGGTCTGGAAGACGTCGTTCCAGCCCTGCTGGCTGAAGAGGCTGGAGAACGTGTGCCCGAACTGCAGGAGCGGGCGGTGCTTGCCCTTGATCAGCTGCTCGCCGCTCACCAGGCCGACGGACGCCTTGCTCTGGTTGAGGATGTCGCCGAAGCTCTGCAGCGGCCAGAGGCCCTCGCCGAGCGCCTCGCGGGTCTGCTCCATGAGCACGCGGTCGGGGGAGACGCGCCACTCGCCGGCGCGCTCCAGGCGGCCGGCGAGGTGCCGGAGCTGGAGCTCGGCGAGGCGCTTGAGGTCGTCGCGTCCCGCGTCCGCGCCGAGGCCGGCGGTCCAGCGCCCGTTCTCGGAGAGCGTGCGGACGACGAGGTCGCGGGTGGCGACGTCGACGGCTTCCGTGTCGCCGGAGAGGGTCTCGTAGACCTGGAGGAGCGTGGAGAGGCTCTCGTAGTCCTCGGTCTTCTTGTCCTGTTTCTCCCGGAGCGCCTTGAGCTCCTGGTGGACGCGGTCGGCGGCGGGGGCGACGAGGAGGGGGCGCAGGGTCTCGAAGTAGGCCTTGCGGAGGCCGGGGGCGACGGTGTCGCCCTTGTAGAGGCCCCAGCGGTGGCCGAGGGGGACGCCTTCCCGCTCGTGGCGGTCGAGGTCCTCGAGCTGGACGCGGAGGCGCTCGAGGGCCTCGAGGCGCGCGGGCGGGGCGGCGCGCTCGGACTCCTTCGCGGCCCGGGCCGCGGCGGCCGCCTCGGAGAGCAGGCTCCGGTTGTTCAGGAAGGAGACCGCGAAGCCGCCGACGAGCGCGACCGTGGCGGCGATGGAGGCGATCGCCGAGACGGACTTCAGGATCCGGCGGCGGCGCTCGACCCGCGCCGAGGTCCGCGCCAGGACCTGGTCGGGGAAGATGATCTTGGTGAAGAGGTGGTTGATGAAGTAGCTCTTCTTGTCGACGGCCGTCGACGCGGCGGCCTCGCCCTCCTCGGCCAGGCCGAAGGCCTGGCTCATCGAGCGGATGACCTGGTCGATCGGCGTGCCCTCCTGGGTGCCGCTCGTGAAGTAGAAGCCGCGGAAGACGGCCGACTCCTGGAAGGGGTTGGGGCGGAACAGGGCGCCGACGAAGTCCGCCAGCCGGCGCGTCGCCCGCTCGAACTGCAGCGGGAACATGAAGATGCTCTGCTTCTTCGCCGAGGGACGCTCCGCCGCCAGCGAGCCGAGCCGCTGCGCGCAGAGCGACTCGAAGAGCCCGCGGCACTCCTTCTCGAAGATCTCCCGGTACGGCTGGCCCGGCGCGCCGGAGTAGGGGAACGTGCAGCCCCAGACCTGCGCGCGGTCCGCCTTCGCGAAGTCCTCGAAGAAGTCCGTGAAGCCGTGCAGCAGGTCGAGCTTCGTGAACATGAGATAGACGGGGAAGACCAGCTCCAGCCGCTTCGTCAGCTCGTCGAGGCGGTCCCGGATCGTCTTCGCGTGGCGCTCCAGCTCCTCCTCGGAGGCGCCCAGGAGGTCGGGGATGCTCACCGCCACGATCGCGCCGTTCATGGGCTTGCGCTTGCGCGCGCGCTTGAGGAGGTCGAGGAAGCCCAGCCATTCCTGGCGGTCGTCGAGCTCGGTGGTGTAGCGGCCGGCGGTGTCGAGCAGGATCCCCTCGTCGGTGAACCACCAGTCGCAGTTGCGGGTGCCGCCGACGCCCTTCACCGCGCCGCCCTTGCCGCCCGCGCTGACGTGGGGGAAGTTGAGGCCGGACTCGAGGAGGGCGGTCGACTTCCCGCTGCCGGGCGGGCCGATGATCATGTACCAGGGCAGGGCGTAGAGCGCGCCCTTGCCGAGCTTGGACGCGCGCAGCGCGCCGAGGGCCTCGTCGAGCTGCGACTTCACGGCCATGACTTCCTGCCGCTTGTCCGGCCGCGTGCTGTCGACCTGCTCCTGCGCCGAGGCCTTGAGCTGGTTCTCGATGAGGGCCGCGCCGCGCACCGCCATGATCTTCTGGACCATGACCGCGACGAGGGCCACGATCACGACGGCCATCACGATGCCGCCGCGGACCTTCGCGTCCCAGCCGAGCATGCCGCCGCCGTACCAGACCAGCACCAGGAGCAGGACCGGGATGACGATGAGTATCCCGCCTTGCTTGAGCAGCGCCTTCATCGATTCCCCTATCCGCCCAGAACCTTGAGGACGTCCCCGGCCGTCCATCCCAGCAGGAAGGCCATCACGATGAAGAGCAGCAGGACCACCACGCCGCCGAGCGCCGGCACGAGCCAGGCGGGGATCGACTGCACGAGGGCCCCTTTCTCCTCGGGAGGCTTCCAGGAGGGGGAGAGGCCCGCGGTCGCGCCCGTCTTCGCCGCCTTGATCTCGCGGGCGAGCGTGTCCATCAGGACCTTCTTCCGCTCCATGCCCTGGAGGTCGACGTACTTGCCCCGGAAGCCGAGGGCCAGGCAGCTGTAGAAGACCTCGAGGATCTCGGCCTTGCGCGGATTGGCGCCGGCCCGGACGGCCTCCAGCTTGACGTAGAACTCCTCGCCCGCCGAGAAGTCGTTGAAGTACTCGAGCTGGAGCGGCTTGCCGGACCAGACGTCCTTCGCCGGCCACTGGGAGGTCAGGACCGACTCGTCGATGAAGGCCGCCATGGCGTACTTGATGAGCTGGACGTCCTCCAGGGGGATCCCGCCCTGGCGGGCCCGGGACTCGAGGGCGCGGAACTGGTCGTCGACGCGCTGCCGCAGCGTCTCGGCGGGGCCCGGGTCCTTCAGCTTGCGGAGCTGCAGCGTGTAGGCCAGCAGGTCCGCCGCGAGGTCCGGGATCGTGGTGGGCGCGGGGGAGTCGGGCATCGCTATTCCTTCACCGCCATGAGCTCGAGGCGGAGCTGGGTGAACTCGGGGGGGACGTAGAACGAGATGCTGCGCGATTTCTTCACGGCCTCCCAGTGGTCGCCGGACTTGTCGACCTGGAAGTAGACGCGGCCGGGCTGCACGGGGATCTCGGCGGGCGGGGCGGGGAGGTGCCGGAGCGTGAGGCCGCGGAGGGCGGCGGCGATGAGCTGGTCCACCCGGTCCGACGCGGCGACCTTGGCCTTGAGCGGGACTTCGCGGGCCGTCTTCTCCTCGGGGACGCCCGACATGACGGCGAGGTAGAGCTGGCCGCCGTCGAGGAGCCGGTCGTCGGTGAGCCGGCCGCTGAAGAGCGTCTCCCGGACCCGCTCGAGCGGCACGGGAGAGCACTTGGAGGGGATGATCGTCTCCATCAGGGCGCGCACCCGCGCCTCGAGGCCCGTGAAGGTGGAGCGCAGGTCCTCGTGGTCGTAGCGGGGCAGGTCCTTGGGATGGCCGTCGCTCGCGAACGTGGTCAGCTCGCCGCCGAGCTTGACCAGCTCCAGGTAGACGGTCTCCGGGTGCGAGCCGGGGTTGTTGTGGAAGTGGGCGAGCGCGGGGATGAAGGCGTTCACCGTGTGGAGGAACCAGAAGTTGGCCGCCTCCGACATCGTGAACTCCACCAGGCCCTTCGAGCGCTCGCGGCGCTGCTTGGCCAGCTCGTCGCTCTTGGCCGAGAGGATCTCCAGGATCCGGCGCAGGATCGTCGCCAGCGCCGGCGACGCCGACACGTACAGGCTGGGCGGGACGTAGCCCTCGACGAGCTGGTACTTGCCCGTCGCCCCGCGCCCGATCTCGGCGATCTTCACCGTCGCGCAGTCCTCGAGCGCGTCGCCCTCGAAGAGCACGCGCAGGTTGCGCGCCGCCAGCGAGACCTCGCGCTCCGCTCCGCCGGCGTTGTCGTCGGGCACCGACGCCGTCCGCGGCCGGAAGCGCGTGGGGCGGCCGTCCGACGTCCCCTCGGGGCTCGCGGCCGGGTAGCCCTGGCGGTCGCGCGGCGCCGCCAGATAGACGCCGAGCGACGTCCGCTTCGGATCGAAGGCGGCCTCGATCGGCCGCGAGGGCGGGGCCGCGTCGAAATCGGGGACGTCGAACGCCAGGCCGTCGGGCAGCGCGCCCGCGGCGCGGGTGAGGACGAATTCGCCGTTGGCGAGGGCGTCGGCGTTGACCTGCAGGGCGGTGAGGCCCCACGAGAACGGGCGGAGGGCCGTCAGGCCGCGCCGGAGCTGCTCCTCGTGGTAGCGGTCGGCCTGCTGCAGATGCTGGGGGCCCAGGAACATCCCCTCGGTCCACAGCACCTTCTGGTGGCGATCCACGGGTTCCGCTCCTTTAATCTTCGAGTTGGACGTGGGACCCGGTGAAGCGCAGCACGCGGCCCTTCGCGTCTTTCGCCGGGATCACCAGGTGGCGCGGGCCCTTGTCGTCGGCCTTCGAGAAGAGGGCGAGGATCCCGACGAAGCGGCAGTCCGCGGGGAGCTCGCCGATTTCGACGTCCTTGGGCGCCTCCTCCAGGCGGCCGGGGAAGACGGTGATCTTCTTCTGGATGATGAGGTCCTCGGCGAGGACCTCCTTGTCCTTGGTCCACAGCTCCTCGACGCGGGCGCGGGTGAAGCGCCCGTCGTCCTTGAGCTGGTAGACGCGGATGTCGACCGGCGTGGACTCGTTGGAGTCGTTGACGTTGAGGGGCGACACGCCCCGGACGCGGACGTAGCTGGGGCCGCCGCAGGCGGCGAGCGAGGCCGCCAGGGCGGCGGCGGCGAGGATGTTCATGGATCTCATTTCTTCGGTCCTTCCAGCTTGGGCGTGGCCCCGCCTCCCGTTCCCTCGAGGGGCTCGGAGTGCGTGGCCAGGTAGCCCTTCCTCACGTTCGGATAGATCATCTCGTTGAACAGGCGGCTGTTCTCGGCGAAGATTTCGGCGTAGATCTCGGCGTAGCGGTCCCAGGCCTTCTTGGCCATGCTGGAGAACAGGCCGGCCCCCTTGACTTCCGCCTCGACGGACTTCGGGTCGAGGCGCCGCAGCACGGCGGAGAGCGACTCCTGGACCCCCGCGAGCATCCCGATCTGGTGCATCGTGAGGTCCTTGAAGGCCTCGTCGAGCGCCGCGCGGGCCTGCTGGGGCGAGCGCGTGTTCCGCCAGTCGAGCAGGAACTTCGCCATGTCCGCGGCGTCGCTCGACTTGAGAGGATTCGCCTGCTTGCCGAACACCATCGTCAGGTCGGCGCTGAACTGGTCCTCGAACTCCTTCCGGCCCTTCAGGCTCTTGGTCACCCAGTCCAGCATCAGCTCCAGCGTCTGATGGATCAGCTTCGCGAAGCGCTCCATCTGCTCGGCCGACTCGAAGCGCTCGTCCCCGATCAGCTTCTGCGACAGGTCCGCCAGGGCCCGCTGCCCCGCCTGATACATCTCCTCCCGCTTCTGGATCTCCGCGTCCCGGCGGCGGACCACCGTCCCCCGCTCCACGACCGGCGCCGCCGACTCCCCCGGCCGGAACCGCGACTGCGTCTGCGAAAGGATCGTGCGCGCCGCCTCCGGCGGCAGCCCCGCGACCGCCGCCTCCAGCGTCCGGAGCAGCGCCTCCTGGCGCGTCTCCGGCGCCTCGGTCGACGTCCGCGCCCACAGCGCCGTCAGCTCCTCCGCGAGCGCCGCCGTCTTGCGCGGCAGGTCCACCGCGACGACCGTCCGGTCCGTGCCGTCGAGGACCTCCTCCTGCAGGAAGCGGAGGTGGAAGAGCCCGATCGAGATCAGGTCGCCGTTCTTCAGCGGCGTCGGCGCCTGCGCCTCCAGCCGCCGGTCGTTGAGGTACGTCCCGTTCGTGCTCCCCAGGTCCACGATCCGCCAGGCCGGCCCGTTCCGCTCGATCCGCGCGTGCTTGCTGGAGACGCGCTTCTCGACGTCCGGCAGGACCACGTCGTTGCCCATCACCCGGCCGATCGCCAGGACGTCCTTCACGATCGGATGCTCCGAGAGCACCGTCTCGTCGCTGCCGACCATCGTGACCCGGAGCCGCACCGCCGCCGTCACGCGCCGCCCTTCCCCGCGAGCTTCCCGAGCAGCTCCGCGCACGCGTCGTGAATCTCGCCGTCCCGCTGCTCCCGGCCGAACAGCTCCACCGACACCCGCGCCCGCAGCGCCTCGGCTTCCGCGACGACCGCCTCCAGCGGCGCCTCCGGCCGGTCCGGCGGGACGTCGGCGTGATCGACCGCGAAGGAGAAGCCCGGCACGCGGGTGACCAGCTTGAAGGCGAGGAGGAGGACGTCGCCCCAGAGCCGCGACGGCAGCGCGTTCCCCTTGCGCGCCCGGTCCTCGCGGCGGCGCAGCGGGGCCGCCGGCCCGAACACGGCGCGCTCCTCGTCGAGGAGCATGCCGAGCTCCACGGCGGCGCGGCGCGCGGAGGTCGCGCCTTTCCCTTCCAGGGCGACGGCGAACTTCTTCAGGATCCGCTGCGTGGCGTCTTCGACGGCGAACGCGTCGTTCTCGTCGTTGGCCGCGAGCGCCCGCAGCAGAAGGAGGCCGAGCCCGTAAAGGTCGCAGGGCGACTGGAAGCGCGGGTAGTGGGCGACCGCGGCCTGGAATTCCGACGGCTTCACGTCGGCCGGCAGCTCGGCGACGAACGGGAAGCCCTTGTCGCTCCGCGCCTCGAGCGTGGCCCAGAGCGTGGCGCCTTCGAGCGGGCCCGCGCCCGCGGAGGGGACGATGCGGACGACGTCCCGGGCCCGCCAGAGGTCGAGCCTCGCGCGGTCCGGCAGGATGAGCCCGCGCGTCCCGTCGAGCAAGGCGACGCGGAGGCTCTCGACCTGGCCCGGCGCGGCTTCCCGCACGAACGGCGAGAGATGGGACTTGTCGGCGTCGGGCGAGGGCGCCCAGAGCTCGCGGGCGGCCTCCGGCGCGGACGCGGCGGGGAAGAGGCGGCGGGGTCCGGAGGCGACGGCCAGCCGCGCGCGGAAGCCCCAGCGCGCCGGCAGCGCCGTGCCGGCGGCCGCCACGGAGACGCCCACCGACTTCGGGCTCAGGTCCAGATGGGGCTGGCGGCAGGAGCGGTGGAAGGCCCGCAGCTCGCCGGCCGCCTGGAGGAAGAGCGACAGCTTCAGCAGCAGCACTTCGAGCGCGAAGCGGCCGAGGGTGTCGCCCCGGTACAGCCACTGGAAGGGGGAGTCGAGCCGCGCGTCCAGCGCCGCGAACAGGCGGTCGCGCCCCGCGCCGCCGCGCGCGGCCCGGGCGCGGACCTCGGCCCAGGGGGCGCCGCCGGCGAGGTCGCAGGCCTCGTCGAAGCCGAGCTCCATCGGCTCGAGGAGGAGCATGTGGAAGTCGTGGAACGAGACGGGCGCCAGCCGGGTCTCGGCGGGGATCGGCGAGTCCGCCGCCGCCGCGGCCGGATAGCATTCGTCCCGGTGCGGGCAGGCGAGGCAGGGGAACGCTTCCGCGTCGCCCTTTCCGGCGCGCGCCGCGCGGCCCAGGTCGCGATACAGCTCGCCGCGCCGCCGCACGGTCACGTCGGCCCGCGGGCGCTCGTCGGCCGTCGCCGCCCCCGAATAGAACACCTTCGCGCCGCAGGCCGCGCAATGCAGGTAGCGCGACGCCGAGGTCGAGTACTCGGGCAGGCCGGCCTCGCGCAGGAGGGCGTCGTCGCGGCAGTCGCCGAGCGGCCCGAGGCAAGTGGGGCAGGGCGGATGGAACGTGAGGGAGGTCTTGCGGCAGAAGACGAGGGGCAGATTGCGGAAGGCGGCGTCGCCGACGTCCACCAGGCCCGGTCCGGCCTCGTTCTGGAGCGCGCGCAGATTTTCCCGCTCGCGGCGCCACAGCTCGTCGATCTGCGCGTTCGTGACGGGATCCTGGCCCGGGCCGGGCGTGCCGGCCGCGGCCGACGCTTTCTGGATTTTGACGGCCAGGGCCCGGACGGAGGCGCCCTCGGCGGTGGAGAACCGGCCCAGGAGCAGGCGGGCGAGGCGTCCGGAGTCCTCCAGCGGCAGGAAGGGATCGATCGCCGCGTCGCCGGACGTCGTGTCCAGTTCGAGACGGAACCGTCCCCGGGAGGACCCGAGGACGGGAAGGGCCGGGGGCTGGGGCGGGACCTTCCCTGCGCTCATATTTTTGAGATGGAGCCGCGACATCTTACCCTTGGGGCCGGGGGGTGTCAAAGCCTCGCGCGAGAGGCTTTATGGAAGCTTGATCTGGATGAGGCCGGTGGGGAGCTGGACGCTGGAGTTCTTTTCGATGGGCTTGCGGCGCTTGATCCGGCGCCCGCGGTAGGTGACCCCGTTGGAGCTCTGGAGGTCGAAGCACCACAGGATCCCTTCCACCACCGCGAACGCGACGTGGGTGCCGGAGAACATCCGGTCGGGGATCTGGGTGGAGCTCTCCGGCGCGCGGCCGAAGACGTGCGTCTCGCCTTCGTTGAGGAGGATCGTCTTGTTGACCTGCGGATGCTCCAGCACCAGGGCGTAGACCTTGTGCTTGGGCATCGCGTCCGTCATCAGCAGGGAGCTTTCCTCGCCGCCGACCGACTCGGGGCGCAGCGTGACGTCCGTCATCGGGTTGGGATTGGGCTTCTTATAGATGTAGGTGAACTTCGTGAATCCCTTGAAGACCTCCGGCCCGTGGGGCAGGAAGCCCTGCCGGTCCTCGGCCGCCATGCCCGCCCAGGATTCCGCCGTGACGCTCGTCTCGCAGGCGCCGGTGACGCCCAGGAGCCGGGCCGAAAGATTGACGGACTGGCCGTGGATGTCGCCCGCGCCCTCGTGGACTTCGCCCGTGTGAGCCGCGATGCGCACCGCCAGCTCCTGGCGGTTGTCGCGGGCGAGGATGTCGCAGACCCGGTGGATCTCCTTGGCCGCCCGGCAGGCGTTGACCGGATCGAGGAAGGTGAGGAGCTGGCCGTCGCCGGTGGACTTGACGAAGGTCCCCTTGAACTTGGGGAGGAGGTCCTGGACCTGCTTTTCCATGCCGCGGACGAGGTCGACCGCGATGGAGTCGGAGACCTTGGAGTACATCTTCACCGATCCGACCAGGTCGGTGAACATCACCGTGATAAGGTTCGCGGCCACCGGGCTGAAATGTACACCAATCTGGGGCGGAGACAAGAGTTTATCGCCGTTAGGGCGAAGATGGCCGAGGCTCGGTTCGGGGCGTGATCACGTCCCCGACGGGCGCGGTTCCCCGCCGAAGGAACAGGAGGGCGTAACAGGTGTCGAGAAGGTCCGTCGGGGCGATCTCGTCCTGGTTGTTCCAGGCGCCGTCGGGCCGCTGGTCCTTGAGCAGGACCTGGGCGCCCTCCTTGTACCAGTAGTGGTCCCCGATCTTCTCGAACAGGCCCAGCGTGCCGACGCGCTCGAGGCCGTAGAGATGGTAGTAGTGACGGCCCTTGCCCAGACCGGGATTCTGGTCCACCGCCCACTGGGTCGACAGCCAGGCGAAGCCGTCGTAGATGGCCTGGTCGACGGCCTCCCCGCCCTTCCGGCCCAGGGACTTTCCGATCTCCGATTTGCAGATCAGCAGGCTCGCGGTCGCCGCGCAGGTCATCGCGCCGCTGACTTTCTCCTCCTCGGGCTTCGAGCCTTTCAGGATGTACGCCCAGCCGCGGGCGCGGTCGTCGCCCGACGACACATAGGTCCCCCGGTCCCCGGCTCTGTAGTCCTTCGGCCGGGCCACCTTGGGGCCGTCCTTCTCCTGCCGCTCCAGGACGTAGTCCAGCGCCCGCCGGAACGACAGCGGATCCACCGACGCCCGCATCCGCGTCGCGCTTTTCAGGCCCAGCAGCACGATCTGGGTGGCCGAGACGTCCTCCTCGCTGCCCACCAGGCCGAAGCCCTTGCCGTAGCGCCAGCCGCCCGCCTTCGTCTGCTCCTCCCGCAGGGCCTTCACGACCTCGTGGATGAACTGGAGGTTGGCCGGCGAGGGCGTGTACTTGGGCTCCTTGAAATCCCCGACCCGCTCGGACACCTTCTTGCCCTTCTTCCGCGCCGCCGCCGCCAGCGCGCCCTCGTGCAGCGCCTCCAGCGCCATCAGGATCACGCCCCGGTCGTAGTTCGAGATCAGCTGGCCCTTCTGCTGGCAGTAACCCTGCAGGAAGGCGAAGCCCTTCACGATCACGGGGTCGTCGGGCCCGACGTCCGACTTTAGCAGGGCCAGCAGCGCGAAGGCCGTGATCCCCGGCTTGTTGTGGTAGGCCTGGCCCGGCGCGTAGGTGGGGCCGCTCGACTCCCCGAAATGCCCCTCCGGCTTCGCCTGCTTCTTCAGCCAGGCGACGCCCTTGTCGATCGCCTCGTCGACCCGCTTCTTGAGCTCGGCGGGATCGTCCTGCGGAAGGAGAGTCAGAAGCGCGAGCGTGAAAGCCGTCATGATCCAGTCCCCCCAAGTTCCGCGGGATGGGACACCGGCGGGGGCCGCTATAATCGGGACAAGGCGAATGGACAGCATCGGCGGGTGGAGGCTGCTGGGAGAGCTCGGCCGCGGCGCGGTCGGGACGATCTACAAGGCCGAGAAGGACGGCTGGACCGTCGCGGTCAAGGTCCTGGCGGAGCGCTGGGCGAACGACGCCTCGGTCACCGACCGCTTCGTCCAGGAAGGCCTCATGATGTCCCAGCTCTCCCATCCGGGCATCGTGAAGGTGCTCAACGTGGGCCGCGAGCAGGGCCGCTTCTTCCTCGTGCTCGAGTATGTCGAGGGCCCCACCCTCGCCCGCGCGATCCAGCGCCGGGCCTTCACCCACCGCGACCTCGCCCTTCTCATCGCCGCCGTCGCCCGGGCCGTCCACTACGCCCACGGCGAGGGGATCGTCCACGCCGACATCGTCCCCGGCAACATCCTCCTCAAGAGCGACGGCTCGCCCAAGCTCACCGACTTCGGCATCGCCCGCCTCCTCGGCGAGGCCGGGCGCGCGGGCGTCACCGCCGGCACCCCCGTCTACATGAGCCCCGAGCAGGCCGCCCCGAAAGCGACCGGAATCGACGGCCGCTCCGACGTCTACTCCTTGGGGGCCGTGCTGTACGAGGCGGTGACCGGGCGCCCGCCGTTCTCGGGGCGCACGACGCTCGAGATCCTGGACAAAGTCGTCCGCCAGCCGCCCGTCCCCCCGCGCGAGCTCGAGCCGTCGCTCGATCTCGGCCTGGAGGCGATCATCCTCCGGGCTTTGGAAAAGGATCCGAGCGCGCGCTATCCTACGGCGGAGTCGCTGGCCGACGCCCTGGACGCGTGGGGCCGCGCCGCTCCGGACGTCTGGTACTCGATGGTGCCCTGATGAGCCGACTCGTCGTCGTCGAAGGCCCCCTCAAAGGCAAGATCTTCGAAGTCACCGAGCTCGCCTCGATCGGGCGCGGCGACACCTGCGCGGTCCGCCTCGACGGCCGCCACATCTCCCGCATCCACGCCCGGATGGAGCGCAAGGACGGCGGCGTCCACATCAAGGACAACGGCAGCCGCAACGGCATCTTCGTCAACGGCGCCTCCGTCAAGGAAGCCGTCCTCAAGCCCGACGACGAGCTCGAAATCGGCGAGCACGTCCTCGTCTTCGACCCCGCCTCCGACCCCGACCGCCGCCCCCGCGCTTCCGCCCTCGAAACCCTCGCCGAGCCCTTCGCCCCCGCCGCCGGCGACGACCGCCTCCCCGCCCTCCTCGCCGCCGCCTCCGCCGTCGCCGCCCTCGACGACGAGCGCGAGATCGCCCGGACGCTCCTCGACGCCCTCCTCTCCGCCATCCGCGCCGAACGCGGCTTCGTCATGACGGCCGACGCCGCCGGCGCCCTCAAGCCCGCCGCCCGCAAGGCCCCCCCCGGCAGCGAGGAGTTCTTCCTCTCCAACGTCCTCAATCACCACGTCTCCACCGACCGCAAGGCCGTCCTCGGAGTCGACCTCCGCCGCCGTCCGCCGGACGTCGGCCGCCTCGCCGGCGTCATCTGCGTCCCCCTCGTCTCCAAGTCCGCGTTCATCGGGCTCGCGTTCCTCGACGCCCTCCTCCCGGAAGGCCAGACGAAGCCGTCCTTCACCTCCGCCGACCTGCGCTTCGCCGCCGCGCTCGCCGGCTTCGCGGGCCTCCGCCTCGCCCAGGTGCGCCGCCTCTCTTCCGGCGCCCGGCTCGGCCACGTCACCCTCAAGGAGCTGCTGGCCGGCTTCGAGAAGGAAGTCGTCCTCGAGGCGCTGCACGCCGCGAAGGGCGATCTCGACGTCGCCGCGAAGGAGCTCGGCCTCAAGCGGCCCGACTTCGACGCCCGCCTGAAGGCCCTCGGGCTCGTCGGCCCC
>DASVNH010000226.1:0-9379 GCA_036383955.1 Planctomycetota bacterium
GGGAGGAGCTGGGCGGCGGCGACGGAGCCCTTGGCGCCTTCGGCGATCCAGAGCTTGAGGAGGCCGAGCTCGCGGGGGGTCATCGCGACGGCGCCGATCTTGTTGCGCGGCGGCGGCATGTAGGGCTTGGCCCGGTGGGCGGAGGTCTTGAGCAGGAGGCTCTCGTCGGGCTTGCCGACCACCACGGCGGGGCCGCTTTCGCCGCCCTTGAGCATGTGGGGGGGCGACTCGAGGATGAGGTCGGCTTCCTTGTCTTTCGCGTTGTGGCAGGCGAGGCACTTGCTCTTGAGGATGGGGAGGATGTCCTGGGCGAAATCGGCGGCGCGGCCGAGGGCGACGGCCTCGACGGCGATCTCCTTGGGCGGCTGCTTATTGTCCTGAGCGAGGGCCGCGAGGCCCGTCAGCGCCGTCACGGCGGCGATCCGGAGGAATCTCATGACGTCGTCCTCGCCCCCAATTCGATCCCGCTTCCGACTACAGTACGCGAGGCCCCGCGTCCCGCGGTCACTCGCTGTGGAAAGATACCACCCCCCGGGGGGGCCGTTACGCCGCCCCGGATTTATCCTGCGATTCTGGACTCGGCGGCTAAAGAAAGTACTCTGTGCCTCTGAGTTTCGGTGGTCCTGAAGGGGGTTTCGCATGCCCAAGCACGTCCGCATCGCCGTCGTCGGGTCCGGCTTCGCCGCCCACTTCCATCTCGCCAGCTATCAGAAGGTCTATGGCGAGGACTTCGAGATCGTCGGCGTCTACGGCCGCAACAAGGAGAAGTCCGCCCATCTCGCCAAGGAATGGAAGCTGAAGAAGGTCTGGAGCACCTACGAGGAGCTGCTCGCCGACAAGGACGTCGACGTCGTCGACCTGGTGGTCGCGAACAACATGCACGTTCCCTTTGCCATCAAGGCCGCGCAGGCGGGCAAGCACGTCTTCTGCGAGAAGCCGCTGACCGGCTACTTCGGGCCGGCCGACGCCGCGCCCGGCACCTGGACCGCCAAGGGCTTCTCGCGCGAGACCATGATGAAGGCGGCCGTCGACGAGGCCAGCCGCGCCTTCGACGCCGTCAAGAAGGCGGGCGTCACGCTCTGCTACGGCGAGAACTGGGTCTACGCGCCGCCCCTGGTGAAGCTCGGGCGGCTGCTCGCGACGTCCAACACGCCCATCCTGCGCATGCAGGGCGAGGAGTCGCATTCCGGCTCGCACGCCGAGTACGCGCGCCGCTGGCAGACCGCCGGCGGCGGCTCGCTCATCCGCCTCGCCGTGCACCCGGTCGGCGCGGCCTGCTACTACAAGTACGAGGAAGGACGTCGAAGGAACGGCAAGCCCATCCGCCCCTCCCACGTCACGGCGGAAGTCTCCAACCTCACCTGGATGAAGTCCTTCCAGGACGAGCCCAAGAAGCACATGAAGAGCGGCTGGGTGGACGTCGAGGACTACGGCACCATCCTGCTCACGTTCGAGGACGGCTCGACGGCCCAGCTGACCTCGACCGACACCGTGATGGGCGGCATCCACAACTACTTCACGGTCTACGGCGCGCGCGCGGTCCTCAAGGCCAACGTCAACCCGAACACCGCCTGCCTCGCCTACACGCCGGACGGCGACTACTTCAAGGACGAGTACCTCGTCGAGAAGACCGAGACCAAGGAAGGCTGGTCGTTCCCCTCGCCCGACGAGGACATGGTCACGGGCTATCCCGACGAACTGCGCGACTTCGTCGGCGCGATCTCGCACGGCCGGCCGCCGAAGAGCGACCTCATGCTGGCGCACGACGTCGTCGTCATCACCTACGCCGCCTATCTCGCGGCGGAGCAGGGGAGGCGGATCGACGTCCGCCCGTACCTGCGATGATCGGACAGAAAGTCCGGAAGGCCGTCGAGCGCGTCCAGGTCACCGACATCCACACGCACCTCTACGACCCGGCGATGGGGGAGCTGCTGGCGTGGGGCGTCGACGAGCTCCTCACCTATCACTATCTCATCGCGGAGTTCTTCCGCGGGTCGCCGATGTCGTACGCCGACTTCCGCGCGCTGCCCCTGAAGTCGCGGGCCGACGCGATCTGGAAGACGCTGTTCGTGGACCGCAGCCCGGTGAGCGAGGCCTGCCGCGGGGTGCTGACGGCGCTCGACCTCCTGGGCCTGCCGGTGAAGAAGCGGGATCTCGGGCTGATCCGGAAGTGGTACGCGAAGCGAGACCGGAAGAAGCACATCGACGAGGTCTTCAAACTGGCCGGCATGACGGACTGCGTCATGACGAACGACCCGTTCGACGACCAGGAGAGCCCCTACTGGGTGAAGGGCTACCGGGCCGACGAGCGCTTCAAGCCGGCGCTGCGGATCGATCCGGTGCTGCTGGGCTGGGAGCATTCCTGGAAGCGGCTGGCCGAGTGGGACTTCGAGGTGTCGCGGGAGCTGACGCCGAAGACGATCGACGAGCTCAAGCGCTTCCTGGTCGAGTGGGTCGAGCGCACGAAAGGCCTCTACGTCGGCGTCTCGCTGCCGCCGACGTTCAACGCGCCCGAGGAGTCGGACACGGGCGTGATCCTCGAGAAGGCGCTGCTGCCGGTCTGCGAGGAGCTCAACCTGCCGCTCGCGCTGATGATCGGCGTGAAGCGGCGCGTGAATCCCGAGCTGACGATGGCGGGCGACGCGGTCGGCACGGCGCGGATCGAGCCCGTCGAGTACCTCTGCGCGAAGTTCCCGAAGAACAAGTTCATGCTGACGATGCTCGCGCGCGAGAACCAGCACGCGGCCTGCGTCGCGGCGCGCAAGTTCCGCAACCTCCACCTCTTCGGCTGCTGGTGGTTCGTCAACAACCCGAGCATCATCCGCGAAATGACCGAGCAGCGCGTCGAGCTGCTGGGCCTCTCGTTCACGCCGCAGCATTCCGACGCCCGCGTGCTCGACCAGGTCCTCTACAAGTGGACCCACTCGCGGAAGGTGATCGGCGACGTCCTGGCTCAGAAGTACGAGGACCTCGCGGCCACCGGCTGGACGCCCACCGACCAGGAAATCCAGCGGGACGTCGAGGGCCTCTTCGGCGGCAACTTCCGCGCCTTCCTCAAGCGCGCGCTTTAACCCACCACCGAGACACCGAGGAGCACGGAGTTCGCTCTTGTGCGGGGTATTCTCCTCCTGGATGGAACCCCGTCGCAAAGCTCATCCGATCGTCGTCGGCTTCGCCTTCCTCGGCATCGCGGCCGTACTGGTGGGGTTGCTGACCACCCGCTCCGGCTCGGACTGCGGGCCCGGAACGCGAACGGAGTTCATCCTTCAACAGTTGAAACTGGCCTGCGCGATCTATCACCGGGACTACGGAGGCTATCCGCCCGAAGACGCGTTCGTGGCGGTGCTGGCGTCGCCCCCCCGCCGCCTCCTGGACGCTGAGTGCGTCGCGAGCTCCGGACAGATCGAGGACGCGTGGGGGACGCCGCTCCGATATCGGTTGGATCAGCAACCCGTCCTGAGCTCCGCCGGGCCGGACGGCCGCTTCGAAACGGCCGACGACATCGTCCTGCCGCGGCCGCGGTGAGCGGCACCTAAGAATCGCGTCTCGGTGTTCTCGGTGTCTCGGTGGTGCTAGCGGGCGCTGATCGCGCGGATCATCTCGACCCAGAGCTTTTCCTCGAGGCGGCAGGCGAGCTCGACTTCCTCCGCCGGCAGGTCGCGCTCGTCGAAGAGCGCGGCGTGCTTCTTTTCCTGCGCGAGGATCCGGGTGACGGCGCGGCGGACGTCGGGGTTCTTCGTCCGCTCCAGATAGGCGGGGTAGAGGGCGAGGACGCGGCGCTCGACGGCGACGCTGACGAGCGGGTAGCAGCGGGCGGGATCGGCGATCTTCGCTTCGACGCCCCGGTCCAGGCCCTGGAAGTAGCCCCAGCCGGCCTGGCTGAACGGGTTGTCCTTCCACGAGCGCTCGGGCAGGCCCATCTTTTCGGCGGCCTGCTTCATCAGGAAGGCGTGCGAGGCCTCTTCCGACGCGTGACGCAGCGACTCGAGAGAGACCTGGTCGTAGCGGATCGCCTTGGTGATCTTGCGGAAGCCGACGTACTCCAGCTGGCTGAGGAGGTCGACCCACTCCCGCTCCAGCGCCGGGTCGGCGCAGGCGCGGTCGAGAAACGCGACGGTCTCCGTCTCCAGGGCCAGCGCGGTCGTCATCGAGGGGCCGATGCTAGCGCACCGCGCGCGGAGGGTCAAGCCCGACCCGGAGAGGACCAGGAACCAGGACCTGGACCAGGGGGACGCCCAGTTTCGTCCCCGGGGCAATTCCGGGGACACCCCCGTTACCCCCCCCGGGGGGCGGGGGGGGACTTTCTGAACCTGAACCTGAACCTGATCCTACGGAAAGGCCTTCTCGTAGACGACGGCGCCGTCGACGTCGCGCAGGCGGAAGGCGAGGCCGGCGGCGGTGGCGCTCACCGACAGGAACCCGCCCTTCACGCGGTGGAAGCGGTGCATCCTCGCGTCGAGGCCGGGCGAGCCGCCGGAGTGCTGGTCGCTCGCGGGCCCGCAGCTGAACTCCTGGGCGCCCGTCTCCGGGTCGACCGAGTGGTACTGCCAGTGGCGGTCCCCGCAGGCGATGAAGAAGTTCTTCGGCAGCTTCTCGCCGAACCAGCGCCGCAGCTCCTCGCCCTCGTGCCGGAACGCGGCGTTGGCGTGATTGTCCCCCTTGTTGCCGCGGTCCGGGCCGACGATGGGCGTGGGCGACACGAGCACCTTCCACTCCGCGTCGCTCTCCAGCAGGCTCTTCTTCAGCCAGGCCTTCTGCGCCGCCCCCCAGATCGTCTTCTCCGGGCCGTCGGGCGCCGTGTTCGCCGAGCGGAAGTCGCGGCCTTCCACCATCCAGACTTCCAGGCGCTTGCCCCAGCGCGCCGAACGGTAGAGGCTCGGGCCCATCGGCACCTGCTCGCGGAAAAGGGCGCAGCCTTCCTGGAAGGTGAACTCGAGGCGCTTGTCGACCTTCATCGACGGCCAGCAATCGTTCCAGATCAGGTCGTGGTCGTCCTTCTCCCAGTAGCCGGGCACGCGCAGGTGGAAGTCGACGTGCCGCGGCAGCTTGTACATCCGCTCCCAGTGGAAGCGCGCCAGCGCCTTCGTCGTCGCGAGCGGCGGATCGTTGTCGTAGTAGACCGTGTCCCCCGTCGGCACGATGAAATGAGGCTTCAGCTTCCCCATCGCCGGGTAGATCTTGAAGCCCGCCGGGTCGTCGAGATCCTTGTAGGCCTGGCCGGTGATGACCGTGAAGACGACGTCCTCCGCGACCTCCTTGGACGGCGCCGTGCGGAAGCTGCCCTTGAGCGCCGGCTTGCCCTCGACTTCCGCCGCGTACTCGACGAGTGTCGCGGGCTTCAGGCCGTCGAGCTTGAACACGTGCGTGAAGTCGCGGTCGGCGACGGCCTCCACCCACTCACCGGAATTCACGCGCATCCGGCCCGGGCCGTCGGCGCGGAACCAGAGCAACGCCGAGGTCTCGCTCACTTCGCCGACCTTGACGCCGGTCGATTGCAGGAGCGCGAGGAGAAGCAGCATCTACGCCGGTTTTAACCCGGCGGGATCGAATTTGACGCGGCCTTCCTTGGCGAGCTTTTGCAGTTCCGCGACTTCGACGTCCGTGAAGATCAGTCCGCCGGCCTTCTGGCTGCGCAGGGCCGCCTTGTGCTCCAGCTCGCCGGGCAGCATGACGCCCGGCGTGTTGCCGTGGCCGAGGATGTCTTCCAGCACCGCCTTCACGTTCGCCGCCTGCGACCGGCCCTTCGCGAAGTTGCCGCAGTCGATCGCGTCCGGCCGCATGACCTGGAAGTAGAAGCTCGGCGTGCGCTTCTCGTCGGGCGGGCCCTGGTTGAAGCGGCAGCGCAGCGTGGGCAGCGAGCCGCCCGTGTACGCGCCCAGCACCTCGTCGATCAGCGCGAGCCCGTAGCCCTTGTGCGCGCCGAACGGGATGAGCGACTTCACTTTCGCCGGGTCGGTGGTTTCTTTGCCGTCGACGTCCACCGCGCAGCCCGGCGGCAGCATCTTGCCTTCGCGCGCGAGCTGCTGGACGCGGCCCATCGCGATCGTGCTCGTGGCCCAGTCGATGCAGATGGGGAAGCCGACGGCGTCGGTCGTCGGGAACCCCCACGAATGCGGATTGGTGCCGAGCGTGGCCGCCTTGCCGCCGAAGGGGACGACTTCCGCCAGCGCCGCCGTGCAGCAGGTGTAGGCGATGTAGCCTTTCTTCGCGGCGTCGATCACGTAGCCGCCGCCCCAGAGGTAGTGGAAGGCGTTGTCGACGGCCACCGCGCCGATCCCGTACTTGTCGGCGAGCTTCATGGCGGTGGCCATGGCCTCGACGGCCGTCGCCTGCCCGAGCTTCTTGTTGGCGTTCCACTTCTGGACGGCCTTGTAGGGGGTCTTGAGCTTCTCGATCTTGGCCTTGGGGACGCAGCCGCCGGCGTGGGAGCCGAAGAGCTCGTCGAGGTGGAGGGCCTTGATGGCGTTGTGGGTCTTGATGCCGTGCCAGGAGGCGGAGCGGGCGACCTCCGCCGCCTGCGTGGACTCCTTCTTGTCGTAGCCGCGCTTCTTGTAGGCCTTGATGACGATCTCGTCGTGCTTCTCGGCGGGGACGATCCACTCGGGCATGGGCGCTCCTAAAGTTGAAAGGCCAAATCCTACCACACGGGAGACCCTTCGACTCCGGCCGCCTCGCGGCGGCTTTCGCTCAGGGTTCAGCCTTCGGCTGAACCTTTTCTTAGCTCCACGGTTAGAGGGGTGATGACGCATTCGAAGGTCCTCCGCAAGGACGTCTACGGCATCGGTGATGCCTCGGGGAGGGCCTCGGACTAGTCGCGAGAACCTGAAGAAGCCCCCGAGGCTTGGAAGGCCTCGGGGGATTTTTTTTTATGGTTCGGGACGTCGAGAGGGAGTGGATAGCGGGAGACGAGGGGCCGGGATGCCGGTTCCGCCTCTTCTGGCTCCTTCTGGCGATCCTGGTGTGGTGGCTGCTATGACAAACGCGTTCAGGACCGGCGAGCGGGTCTGCCTGCGGGCGCTGGAGGTCGAGGATGGGGAACTTCTCCGCGCCTGGCTCAACGATCCCGAGAACCATCAATACCTGTCGCTCCACCGGCCGCTGAGCGCGGCGGCGGAGCGCGAGTGGCTGGAGCACCTTCACAAGCGGACCGAGGATCATATCTTCGGAATCGCCCTGCGCGAGACGGGGGCGCTGATCGGCTCCTGCGGGCTGCACCACGTGGCGTTCCCGCACCGCTCCGCGGAGCTCGGCATCCAGATCGGCGAGCCGGGGAAGGGCTACGGGAGCGAGGCGATCCGCCTGCTGCTCGCCTACGGCTTCGAGACGCTCGGGCTTCACCGGATCGAGCTGCGCGTCCACGAGAACAATCCGCGCGCGATCCGCTGCTACGAGCGCCTCGGCTTCCGGCGTGAAGGCGAGAAGCGCGAGGCCCGCTGGTGGGCCGGCCGCTGGTGGAGCGTCTTCGAGTACGCCCTCCTCGAGAGCGAATGGGCTAAGCTCTAGCCGGATGGAGGACTTGGAGGCGGCGCTCGCGGCGACGCCCGACGCGCCGACCGCCCGCCGCTACCTGGCGGCGGCGAAGGCGGCGGGACGTCGGGACGCCGCCGTCGCCTTCCTCGCCGGACTGTATCGGAAGACCCGACATCCCGGGCTGTGGGAGGTCGCGCGCGACGCCTTCACCGGCCCCGAGCTCGAGGGGCTCGCGCCGCCGGAGGAGACGACGGTCGGCCCGGAGAAGGAGCCGCTCCTGCCGCGGCGGCCGTACCGGGACGTCGTCCTCTCCTCGTTCAAGGCGCCGTTCGCGAACGCGAGCTCGATCTTCGTGCTCGCCGTCTCCGGCCCGCTCATGCTCGGCGCCATGCTGGCGATGCAATTCCTGGGCTTCTTCGGCCTGGGCATCGCCGCGTTCCTGCTCGGCTATCTGATCGGCTTTCTGTTCGACGTGGCGGAGCAGGCGGCCCAGGGCCGCGAGCGGGGCCCGCGGCTCCTGTCGCTGATCTGGTCCGAGGAGAGCCGCTTCGTCTTCGTGTTCCACTTCCTCAACTGGCTCGGCGCGCTGGCCGCCACCTGGTGGCCCGCCGTCCTCCTCGTGATGGGGGCGCGGGACGCCTCCCCGGCGTGGATGACGCTCGTGAGCGTCGTGGCGTTCCTCCTCTCCGCGTGGTTTCCGATCGCGATCCTCCAGGCCGTTTTCGGCAACGGCTTCTCCGCGTTCAACTACGCGAAGGCGGTCGAGCGCGTCCGCCGCCTCGGCGCCGACTACGCGATCTGCGCGGGACTCTTCCTCGCCACGACCCTCGCGGGCGCGGCGATCCAGGCGGCGGCGCTCGCCTGGGCGGCGGGCGGCGAGGAGCGCGTGCTCGCCGCCCGCGTCCTCGGAGGCTGGGCCGTCTACGCGTCCTGGCTCGTCCAGATGCGCGCGGTCGGGCTGCTCGCCTGGGCCCGCGCGGAAATCCGCTGACGCGGCGTTCGCGCCCGGCGTCGAATGGAGATGAAGCTGACGATCGCCGCTCCCTGCCGGAAGTCCTGGGCGGGCATGAGCGGCGGCGACCGCGTCCGCTTCTGCCGCGCCTGCCGCCAGAACGTTTACAACCTGTCGGAGCTGAGCGAGCGCGAGGCGTGGGCGCTCGTGCGGCGCCTCGAAGGCCGCGTCTGCGCCCGCTTCTACCAGCGGCCCGACGGCACGGTGCTGACCCGCGACTGCCGGGAAACGCTGCTGCGGCGGCTGACGTTCCGCGTGACCACCACCGTCGGGCTGCTCTTCCTCGGCGTCGTCGCGGCCCTCGTGGCCGGCGAGTCGGGCAAGCGGGAAGGGGGCTTCGCGGCTTGGCTGGCGGAGCTGATGCCCGTCATGACCTTCCGGAGCCAGATGGGATCGCCTCAGGACGGCGGCCTCACTCCCTGGGCCTGGTAGCGATCTAGTTCTCCGGGTGGCGGCGGCGGAACTCGCGCGGGCTGACCCCCTTCGCGCGGCGGAAGCGCCGGTGGAAGGTCGCGGCGCTGGGGAAGCCGGCCGCGCGGCCGACCTCCGCCACCGGCCGGTCGGTCTCCAGCAGCAGGCGGCAGGCCGCGCCGACGCGCAGCTCGGTCAGGTGCGCGAGGAAGCTGCGGCCCGTGCGGCGCCGGAAGAAGCGCGTGAACGCGGGCACGCTCAGGTGCGCCGCGGCCGCGGCGTCGGCCAGCGTCAGGCGTCCGCCCGCGCGCTCGCCGAGAAAGCGGCAGACGCGGTCGATGCGGTCCCGATCGCCCGACGCCAGCGACGGCCGGAAGGCCCCGCTGGAAAGCTCCCGCGCGTCCGGCGCCCGCGAGAGCCGGTGAAGGATGTCGAGCAGCAGCAGCAGCCGGGCCGCCCCGCGCTCGCGGCCGAGGCGGGCCATCC
>DASVNH010000227.1:0-102336 GCA_036383955.1 Planctomycetota bacterium
CACGAGCGACCCCACGAGCACGTGCGCCTCGCGGAACGGCATGCCCTCGGCCACGAGGTACTCGGCCAGGTCGACTGCCGGCCGTGTCCAGGAACTTCTGCTTGCCCGTGAAGAACGGGTGGCAGTTCGAGCACACTTCGACCGCGATCTTCTGCGCGGTGGAACGCGTGACGAAGGAGTTCCCGCAGCCGCAGGTGACCGTCACTTCGGTGTAGTTGGGATGAATTTCTTTTTTCATAGGGGCGGGTACGTTAGCAGAACCTACCGGCGAAATCAAGAACCTACTTCTTGCCGTTGATTTCGATCCACTCATCCCATTTTTCGCGGTCCAGGCCCACGTCCGTCCCGGACAGGGCCTTGAGGGCCCGGTGGGCGGCCGACTTGAGAAGCTCGCTTTCGTCGTCCAGCCAGGCCGCGATGCCCGCCATGGCACCCGCGGCCTTCACCTTGACCGCGGCTTCGGCGAGCGCGAGGCGGACCTTCAGGTCCTCCTCCTTGCCGACGCGATCCTCGATGTCGTCCGCGCTGGAGGCGCTGCCGATCGTCCCGAGGGCCGCCGCCGCCGCCGCCCGCACGTCGGCGCGGTCGCTCCCGAGATGCGCCGCGATGGCGGGGCAGGCCTGCTCGTCCTTGGTGACCGCCAGGGCCCCGATCACGTCCAGGGCCCGGCTCTCGGGCGCGCCGTTGAGGGCGTCGATCAGCGTCTTCACGAGCTCTTCCTTGAGCTCGTACTTCTTGGCGAGCACCGCGAGGGTCGACAGCGCCCGGCCGCGGGTCTCGGCGTCGGGGTCGGAGCAGAGGGGGGCGATGGCGTCGAACGCGGCCGCTTCGCCGATGGCGCCCAGCGTGGTGACCGCCGCGCCGCGCACGCCCGGATCCTTGTCCTTGAGGACGCGCGTCAGCGCGCCCGCGTCGGACGCCTCGCCGTTCGTCGCCAGGCCCACCACGGCCTGCATGCGGACGAGCGGGCTTTCGTGGGCGAGTAGACGGGTGAGATAGGGCGCGGCGGCGGTGCTCGCGGTCCGGCTCAGCACCGAGCCGATCAGGGGCACCAGCGTCGGCGGCGCGACCTCCAGCTGGCTCGCGAGATAGGCGTGCGCCTCGGGTTCCATGTCCACTAGGCGCTGGATGAGGGCGTTGATCTCGTCCGGCGCGGCCGTGCGCAGGCTCTCCAGGACCGGATCGACCTGGGCCTTGAGGGCCGGCGACGCCTTGTACGCGCCCTCGGCGAGCGGCCTTGGCTGGGCGGCGGGGGTCTTGCGGGGCGATCCCGGCGTCGTCGGGGTCTCGAAGGAGATCGGAGGCGGCTTGGGCTGCGTCACTTCCTCAGGTTTGTCCTGAATGCCCCGCATCTTGATCATCTCGACCCTGACGATCTGGTCGCGGCGCACGCCCATTTCGCCCGACTTGAGGCGGAGGACGATCTCCTTGGCGTTCTGCCGGACGAGGTCGCCGTCGATGAAATTCCCGTTGCGGAGATGCACCCGGTGGAAGCGCAGCTCCGCGGCGCTCGAGTTGTCGACCGTTCTGCCCTGCGCCAGCAAGGCGATCACGAGGGAGGGAATCAGCATCAGGTCATCGGCCGGGAAGGCCGTCCTCAATCTGAAGTATACAATCGAGGTCCGGCAAAGTAAGAAAATTGGATCGGGGGGGTGGTTTTCAGGCCGAATGTTTACAGTAGGACAAGCCCATAGAAGGAGACCCGATGCGCGCGCGCGGACACCGGCACCGTCGAGGCCTGTCGATGATCGAGGTCATGATCGGCATCGCCGTGCTCGCGTTCGTGCTCCTGGCCTTCCTGAGCGTGATCCAGAGCTCCGCCACGCTGAGCGCTTCCTCGAAGCAGGCGTCGATCGCCGCCTTCCAGCTCCAGGCGGCCCTGGAAGCCACGTTCGCCTTGCCGTTCGAGGACTTCAAGCAAATCTACAATCCGGCGAATCTCCCGGGCAACCCCCCGCTGCTCGCCGACCCGGACGATCCGGATCACCCGCCCGGGCATCCGACCGGCTGGGCCGGCCACCTCGGTAGCAAGGCGAACGGCACGCTTGCGTCGTCGGTTCCGGACCTCTGCCAGACGTTCAAGTCCGCCGGCAACAACTTCACCTGGAAGCCGGGGGGGTGGGTGAAGGACGACGACCTGCCCCTTCTGAACCAGCACATGATGATCGAGTGGGTCAGCCAGGACCCGGATTCGGCCATCGACTGGATCGAGTACCGCCTGACGCTCACCTGGACGAACCATAAGGGCGCGACCCAGTCCGAGTCGATCACCACGCGGAGGTCTCGTTAACTCCATGAACAGATCGAGACGGGGTTTCACCCTCCTGGAAGTCCTCATCGCCGCGGCGGTGGGCGCCGTCATCCTGGCGGCCACGTTCACGGTGGTCTTCATGTCCGTGCGGCAGGACGAGGCCCTCCGCGCGCAGATGGAAATGCAGATCGAGGCGACCTCCTCCATGCGCGAGATCACCTCCCTCCTGAAGACGGCGGGGCCCCTGGACGTCAACCGCGACCTGAAATTCGACGCCGGCTCGGACTGGCCCGTCTTCGCGACCGAGCCCCTGGAGTTCGAGCCCCGCCCCGCCGAAGGCGTCCCCCTCCAGGAAGGGACGTTCCCGGCGGGCTTCGAAGGCCTCAATCCGCTGCTGACGCCCGCGTTCAAGCTGAGCCTGAGCGATCCCATCGACATCCCCGAAAACCTGCCGTCGACCGAGATGGCCTTCCGCATCCCGGAGGACCTCGACGGCGACGGCTATCCGACGAACTCGGCTGGCCGCATCGAGTGGAGCCCCGACGTCTACGTCATCTGCCACGAGGCCCGGTCGGCCGTCGAGTGGCTCGAGAACGGCAACGTCCTGGAGCTGCGGCGCTACGACACTTCGACGACCCCCTGGACGCTGGTCAACCGGAAGGTCCTGGCGCACTGGGTCGAGCGCCTCCTGATCCAGTCCCGCGACAGCGGGTACTACCAGACGGGGGATTACGACCCGACCTTGGGCCTCGACCAGCTGCGGATCACGATCTGGTTCCGCCGGAACGACGTCAGCCGGCAGCGCGCCCGGCAGGTCAAGATCAAGCAGGTCAGCACCGTGATGTTCCGCAGCGTGGACCGTTAAGGCGGGTAGGAGAGCACGATGATTTTCTCGAGATCGAGCCAGCGCGGCTTCTCGCTGGCCACCACGCTGGTCCTCGTGACGCTCGTCGGGGGCATCGCGTCCGCGCTCATCATCCTCAGCAACAACCAGATGAGCGTCGACCAGAAGACCCGCGACAAGGTCCGCGCCACGTACATCGCGGAGGCGGGCGTCGAGTACCTGGCCCACGTCCTCCGCCGGGCGCACGCGGACAACCGCAATCTGACGATGCCCACCGCCTCGTCCGGTGAGACCATCACCGTCGACGGCAACGTGCTGGAGTGCCGGGACTACAAGTCGGCGTTCACGCTCAGCGACGGCTCGATCGGGCTTTCGCCCGCGGAGCCGCCCGTGCCGGACGGCGTCGCGGAAGCCATCTTTACCGAGATCCAGATCGACAACCAGCGCATCCAGCTCAGCGGGGAGCGCTTCCTGGAGAAGCCGCCGCCGGTCCCCTCGGATCCCAACTACGATCCCCTGGAGCGGCAGACCACGACGATCATGTACTCGCTGATCGCCGAGCTGCGCTACCAGCCCCGGACGCAGCTCTCGACGGACAGCGTCGACCAGAGCCTGCGCCGGACGACCTTGACCTCCCTGGGCCGCGTGGTCCGCGTGATGGAGTTCAAGATCACGCCCATCTTCGACAAGTTCGCCTTCTGGGACGGCGACCTGGAGATCCTGCCCGGCCCCAAGGCCATCTTCAACGGCCGCATCCACACGAACAAGAACCTCTACATCGGCGCGGGCGGCGGCCTCGACATCAACACGGACTACATCCGCGCCAACGGCGACATGTACCGGCACCGCCTCGACAATCCGTCCGGCAGCGCCTGGGCCGAGGTCACGATCCGCGACCCCTACGCCGACCCCTACGCCGCCCAGGGCCAGCTCGGGCCCGATTCCTCCAAGTGGGTCTGGGACCCGAAGTACGAGAGCAAGAACGACTACAACACGTCGTGGGACATGGACGCCAACTGGCTCAGCAACGTGGCCGATCCGGCCCTCGCCGGGAAGATCAAGAACAACGACAACGAGTCGAGCCAGAAGCTCCAGCTCCAGCCGCCCGCGAAGGAGACGTCCATCGACGTCAACGGCTTCTACCACGAGAACGCGGACATCGTCATCGTCGACACGAAGGTCTACCAGCGGCAGGGCTCCGATCTGGTCGACATCACCTCGACCCTTCCGGCCGGCACCGTCGCGGACGGCAGCGTGTTCGACGCCCGGGAGGACGCCAACGGCGATCCCAACGCGTCCGGCAACGGCACGGCCGTGCCCACCACGGTCATCGACATGGGCAAGCTCCAGACCGGCTCCGGCTTTCCGGCCAACGGCGTGATCTACGCCTACCGCACGAAGACGAAGGCGGCGAGCGGCGGGGATCCGCGGGTCATCGAAGGCGTCCAGCTCGTCAACGGCAAGACCCTGGCCAACGACCTGACCTTCGTCACGAACGGCCCCGTGTACGTGCAGGGCGACTACAACGTCGACATCCCCGCCGACGCGTCCGCGGGCACGCCCGCCAACCCGCGCAAGGGCGCCGCGATCATGGGCGACGCCGTCAATCTCCTCTCGAACGGCTGGGACGGCAGCAAGACGAAGAGCAGCAGCCCGCCCGCGGCCAAGGAGACCACGTACAACTTCGCGCTCGTGACCGGCAACACCCCCACCGATCTCGACCAGAAGTACAAGTACAGCGGCGGCCTGGAGAACCTGCCCCGCTTCCACGAGAACTGGGGCGGCGTGAAATGCAACTACCAGGGCGCCCTGATGTGCCTCTGGAAGAGCACGATCGCCACCGGGCGCTGGGGCAAGGACAAGGTCTACTCGCCCCCCAACCGCAACTGGGACTTCGACGCCCGCTTCGGCGACCCGGACGCCACCGCCAAGCCTCCCATGTTCCCGCAGACCGTCAGCATCGACCGGACCACGTACGTGGAAGGCTATCCGACGTCCGACGAGTAACATCCCGAGCCCGGAGAGGGCGTTCGGCTCCCATGGTATAATAGGGCAGCTGCGATGGGCGCCGATCAGGACACCGCCGGTCCCGGAGGCCCGGCCCAGTTTCCCGCCACGGCGTGGAGCCTGGTGGAGCGGCTTCGGGACCCCAAGGCCCCCGAGGTCCGGGCGTATCTCGATCGCATGATCCGCATGTACTGGCGCCCCGTCTTCCGCTTCGTGCGCGTGTCCTGGAAGCGCTCCGACGAGGACGCCAAGGACCTCACCCAGGCGTTCTTCATCCACCTCCTCGAGGGCAAGGTCTTCGCCCACGCCGATCCGGAGCGCGGCAATTTCCGCAAGCTCCTCCTGGCCTCCCTCCGGAACTTCCTGTCCAACGAGGCGCGCGCCGCCGCTGCCGCCAAGCGCGGCGGGGGACGTCGCGTCGTCTCCCTCGACGACAACGCCGACCCCGCGGGCTCCGAGGATCCCGCCGACCCGCAGGCCCTCTTCGAGACCCAGTGGGCCCGCGCCATGCTCGACCGGGCCATGCACGCGCTCAGGTCCGGCTCCCGTCCCGAGGTCTACGCCGCCTTCGAGAAGTTCCACCTGCAGGACGTCCCCGTCAACCGGATCGCCGCCGAGCTCGGCGTCTCCGTCTCCCAGGTGGGCCACTTCCTGCACGACGCGCGCGCCGCCTTGCGCCGGTTCGTCACCGACGAGATCCGGCAGTACGTGCGGGACGAGGAGGAGATCGGCCGCGAGCTCGAACTCCTCTTCCAGGGGTGGCGATGACGCTCGACGCCCGCGCCTTCAAGGGCCTGTCGCGCTTCCTCGCCCCCTCCGCGGGCGGGCCGCTCGCCGACCGCGCCCTCACGGAGAAGCTCATCACCCACGCGCAGCTCCAGGAATGCGTCGAGGAACAGGACCGCACCGGCCTCCCGCTCGACGAGATCCTGGTCGCGCGCGGCATCCTCCCTCGCGTCGTGGTCGACCGCCTCCGCCAGCCCCACCTGCCGCCGGAGGTCGTCGAGGCCGCCATGGATCCCAAGCGCGTCCTGAACAAGTACGTGCTCGTGTCCCGGGCGGGGCAGGGCGGCATGGCCGAGGTCTGGAAGGCCTGGGACCGCTCGCTCGGACGCTGGGTGGCCGTGAAGTTCCTCAAGGAGGAGGTCGGCCAGCCGGAGCAGCGCATCGAGCGCGAGGGCCGCATGGCCGCCGGCCTCTCCCACCCGGGGATCATCTCGATCTACGAGCGGGCCCGCCACGACGACGGGCGCCCCTACCTGGTCATGCCCTTCGTCGAAGGCAGCGGCCCCGCCTGTCCGCTGCCGCCCCGCGAGGCGGCCCGGATCGGCATGGAGGTGGCGCGCGCCCTCGCGCACACGCACGCCATGAAGGTGATCCACCGGGACGTCAAGCCCGCGAACATCCTCATCGGCCCCGAAGGCCGGGTCGTGCTCGCCGACTTCGGCCTCGCCATGCCCGCGAGCTCGCCGGCCTCCCGCTGGGCCGTCTCCGGCACCCCCGAGTACGCCAGCCCCGAGCAGGTGCGCGGCGACGTCCTCGACCCCGGCACCGACATCTATTCGCTCGGCGCGACGCTCTTCCACCTCCTCGAAGGCCGCCCCCCGTTCGGGGGCCTGGAGCCGAAGGAGATCGTCGAGCGGGTGCTCCACGCGCCGTTTCCCCGGATGCCGTCGACTCCTCCCGCGCTCGCCGCGGTGGTGCGGCGCGCGATGGAGCGCGACCGCAAGGCGCGCTTCGCCACGATGACGGAGCTGGCCGACGCGCTCAAGGCCGTGGCGGACGGCCCCGCGGCGACGCGAGGCCCGACGGTCCGGACGCTGGCCCTGGTCGTCGTCGTCGGCCTCCTCCCCTGGGCGTTCACCTGGATGTACATGGTCCGCGAGCGGGCGTCCAGCCAGCGCCAGGAGGTCGAGCGGCCGCTGCGGCTGGGCCTGGCGGAGCTGGCCGAAGCGGAACGCCTCACGGCCGACGACGATCCTGCCCAGGGCGGCGCGGCCGCCGCCGCGAGCCGCGCGGTCGCGTTCTTCCGCCGCTCGCTGGGCGAGGCCGGGACGGATGTTCCCGAGGCCCTCTGCGCCCTGGGCCGGAGCTTCGAGCTCCTCGGCCAGGAGGGCCGCGCGCACGAGGCCTGGGAGCGGGCGGGGGACCTCCCCGAGGCGCGCCTCGGCCTGGCGCGCCTCTGGCTCCGGCGCCACCTCGACGGCCGCCGCGAGTACGACTGGCGCGAGGCCGCGCGGGACGAGCTGAAGCTCGCGGCGACCGGGCAGCCCGAGGATCCCAGCCCGGCCCTGGCGCTGTTCTGCGAAGGGAAGTGGGCCGAGGCGCTGGCGGCCGCGGGGCCGGCGCGCGCGACCCGGCGGTCGGACGACGTCTTCCAGCTGGCCCTCGGCATCGCGGCGGGCCACCTGAAGCGCTGGAAGGAGGCGGACGAGTATTTCACCCAGGCCCTCCGGCTCAAGCCGCAAAGCCCGTCCGTCTATTTCCACTTCGGCGTCGGCCACGCGGAGGGCGGACGCAAGGAGGAGGCGGCCGCCTGCTTCGAGGCCGCCCTCCAGTACGCGCTGCCCGGCTGGAACCTCGAGAAGGACGCGAAGACTCGCCTCGCCGCGCTCCGCTGACAAGGTCCAGGAGACAGGTCCAGGAATGGGGTTGGGGGATCAGTCCTTGACCGTGACCTGTCGTCGTTCGTCGTCGAGCAGGTCGGACAGCGTGCGCCGCAGCGGGATCTCCGGCCGCCAGCCCGTGTCCCTCTGGAACAGGGACGCGTCCCCCGACAGCGTCGACGCCGGGCCCCGCCCGGCCCGGAGCTCCAGCGGGACGCGCGACATCCCCCGCAGCGTCCGCGCGATCGTCTCGATCGAGACCGGCCGGCCCGTGCCCACGTTGTAGCGACGTCCCGCCACGCCCCGCTCGGCGGCCAGCAGGTAGGCGCGGGCCATGTCCCGGACGTCGAAGAAATCCACCCGCGGCGCGCCGTTCTTGATCTCCAGGCGGCGCGGCCCGCCCGCCTCCGCGCGCGCGATCTGCCGCGCGATCGACGGGCAGACGTAGGCGGCGGACTGGCCCGGCCCCGTGTGGTTGAAGGGGCGGAGGATCACGACGTCCTCCTTCGCGGCGAGCGCCAGCGCCTCCGCGCAGAGCTTGCTCGCCGCGTACGGGTTGCGCGGCCCGAGCGGCGCGCCCTCGTCCAGCGGACGATCGGCGGGCGCGTAGACCTGGCAGGTGCTCGGAAAGACGAGGCGGCCGGCGGGGAGCTCGCGGGCCAGGCGCGCGGTGGCGGCGGCGTTCGACGCGTAGACGTCCGCCGCCGCGTCGACGGAGGCGGACGGGTTGGCGAACGCGGCGAGATGGAACACGACGTCCGCCCGGATCCCGCGGAGCGGCATCGTCCGCAGGTCGCCTACGTGGTCGGCGGGCCCGGACCGGTCGAGGGTCGCGACCCGCCAGCCCGCGTCGCGGAGGGCGTCGCGCAGATGGCGCCCGACGAAGCCCGAGGCTCCGGTGACGACCGCCTTCATGACTTGCGGACGCGCTCGAGGTCCGCGTCGACCATCATGCGGACGAGATCCGCGAAGGACGTCTCGGGCTTCCAGCCGAGGCCGCGCCGGGCCTTGGCGGGATCGCCGCGGAGGACGCTCACCTCGGCCGGCCGGAAGAGGGCCTTGTCGACCTTGACGTGCTTCTTCCAGCTCAGGCCGGCGCGGTCGAAGGCGATCTCGCAGAACTCGCGGACGGAGTGGTCCTCGCCGGTGGCGACGACGTAGTCCTCCGGCGTCTTCCTCTGGAGCATGAGCCACATGGCGCGCACGTAGTCGCCGGCGAAGCCCCAGTCGCGGCGGGCGTCGAGGTTGCCCAGCCGCAGCTCCTTCTGCCGCCCGGCCTTGATGGAG
Organism: Planctomycetota bacterium; assembly: GCA_036383955.1. Classification (GTDB taxonomy): domain Bacteria; phylum Planctomycetota; class MHYJ01; order MHYJ01; family JACPRB01; genus JACQFK01. The sequence goes on from DASVNH010000227.1 coordinate 8,996, forward strand.
GCGACGGCGTGGGAGATCTTGCGGGTCACGAACTCCATGCCGCGGCGCGGGCTCTCGTGGTTGAAGAGGATGCCCGAGCAGGCGAAGAGGTCGAACGACTCGCGGTAGTTCACCGTGATCCAGTGCCCGTAGACCTTCGCGACGCCGTAGGGGCTGCGGGGCCAGAACGGCGTTTTCTCCGTCTGGGGCGTCTCCTGCACCTTCCCGAACATCTCGCTCGAAGAGGCCTGGTAGAAGCGGATCCCGGGATCGACGAGCCGCACCGCCTCCAGCATGCGCGTGACCCCCAGGGCCGTGAACTCGCCGGTCAGCACCGGCTGCACCCAGGACGTCGGGACGAACGACTGCGCCGCCAGGTTGTAGACCTCCGCCGGGCGCACGTCCTTCAGGAGGCTGATGATGGACAGCTGGTCCAGGAGGTCGGCCTGGTGGAGGCGGAGGCGGTCGCGCAGGTGGCCGATCCGCTCGAAGTTCTCGGTGGAGGAGCGACGGACCATGCCGTGCACTTCGTAGCCCTTGGCGAGGAGGAACTCGCTCAGGTACGAGCCGTCCTGTCCGGTGATGCCGGTGATCAGAGCGCGTTTCATGGGCCGGATTATAACAACGTGATTCCCTTTCCGTCCGCGGGCCGATACTATAGGCGCGTGACGAAGAAGCCTCCCTACGCCGTGGGATGGGACATTCTTCCCGGCGTCAGCCGGAGCTTCGCCCTGGTCATCCGCTGGCTGCCGCGGGGCCTGGACGACGCGGTCATGACGGCCTACCTGCTCTGCCGCGTCGCCGACACCCTCGAGGACGCCGTCCTCCCCGTGGACGACCGCCGCCGCATGCTCGCCCGGTTCGCGGCGTCGCTCGACGGCGGCAGCCCCGAGCTTCCCGCCGGCGGCTATCCGCCCGGCTACAAGCGGCTGCTCGATCACGTCGACGCCGTGCTCGCCGGCTACCGCGCCCTGCCGCCCAAGGCCCGCGAGGTCATCGCCGCCAGCGTCCGGGAGATGTGCGAGGGGATGTCGAAGTGGTGCGGCCGCGAGATCCGCACGCTCGACGACCAGAACGACTACTGCTATTACGTCGCCGGCCTCGTCGGCCGCATGCTGACGGGCCTCTTCCAGGCGTACGGGCTGGTCGACGCCCGCCGCAAGGAGCGCCTCGACCGCTACGCGGTGGATTTCGGCCTCGCCCTGCAGAAGGTCAACGTGATCCGCGACATCCGGAGCGACCTCACGGAGGGCCGCTGCTTCTGGCCCGAGGACCTGATCGAAAAGCGCGGCCTGACCCGCGAGAGCCTGCTCCGGCCGTCGAACGGCCCCCGCGCCATCGCGGTGATGGACGACCTGATCCGCGACGCCTGGCGCTACACGGAGCGCGCGGTCCGCTACATGACGCTGCTGCCGGTCCTGCAGTGGCGGCTGCGGATGTTCTGCGCGATCCCGCTGTTCATGGCGGTGGCCACGCTCGGGACCTGCTGGAAGAATCCGAAGGTCTTCCAGTCGGACCGCCCGGTGAAGATCACGTCCCGGCAGACCCGCTGGATCATCGTGCGCTCGCTCGCCTTCGGCCAGATCAACCGCCTGGTGGAGTCGTGGTACCGCCGCTGGCGGCTCACGGCCGAAGCCCAGCCTCGGGGCTGGCCCGCGCCCGCGCTGCGGTCGCACGCGGAGGCCTGAGCATGGCCGACGTCGTTTTCCGCAAGGGCCTCGGGCTGAAGGCCGACGTCCGGGGCAAGCTCATCGAGGACTTTCACGCGAGCGGCGTGATCCGCTGGCTCCGGAGCAACGGTCTCGCGCTGGAGCGCGGCGGCCTCACGCTGCGGCTGGCCCGCGAGCTGGGCTTCTGCTACGGCGTCGAGCGGACCGTCCAGTACGCGTACGAGACCCTCGAGCGTTTTCCGGACCGCCCCATCTACATCACCGACGAGGTCATTCACAATCCGCAGGTCAACGAGCGGCTGCAGGACCTGGGCATGCGCTTCCTCAAGGGGCGCTACGCCTGCGGCAAGAGCATGGACGACTTGAGTCCGTCGGACGTCGTGCTCATCACCGCGTTCGGCTCGACGGTCGAGGAGATGAACCGCCTCAAGGCGCGCGGGAGCGTGCTCGTCGACACCACCTGCGGCTCGGTGCTCAACGTCTGGAAGAACGTCGAGCGCTACGCGCGCGAGGGCGTGACCGCCGTCGTGCACGGCAAGATCGCGCACGAGGAGACGATGGCCACCGTCTCGCAGGTCCGGAAGTATCCGGGCGGACGCTACATCGTGGTGCGCGACCTGGCGGAGACGGACGTCGTGGCCGAGTACATCCGGCGCGGGGGCGATCGCGAGGCCTTCCTGGCCAAGTTCGCGAAGGCGGCGTCGACCCCCTTCGATCCCGACCTGGACCTGGGGCGGCTCGGCCTCGCCAACCAGACGACCATGCTGTCGAGCGAATCGATGGAGGTCCAGCGCCGGCTGCGGCAGGCGATCGTGGACCGCCACGGCGAGGCGGAGGCGGCGCGTCGCGTGATCGCCTTCGACACGATCTGCTCGGCGACGCAGGACCGGCAGGACGCGGCGCTCGAGATGCTGAACGGCCACGCGCTCGACCTGGCGATCGTGGTGGGGGGCTACAACAGCAGCAACACGGGCCACCTGGCCGAGCTCTGCGCGGAGCGGATCCCCGCGTATCACGTGGAGAACGAGACCTCGCTCGTCTCCGGCGTCGAGATCGATCACTGGGCGCATCCGGCGGGCGGCGTCGTCCGCACGCGCGACTGGCTCAAGGCCGGCCCCGTCCGCGTGGGCCTGACCTGGGGCGCGAGCACGCCCGACAACATCGCCGGCCGCGTGATCCAGCGGCTCTACGCCCTCCGCGGCGTCTCGCTCGACGACCTGGACGCCCCGCCCGCTCCGGTCCAGGGCTAGCCCGTCCATGCCGACGTACGTCGACGCCCTGTTCGGCCATTCCGCGGACGAAAGCGGCGCGCGGCACAAGCTTCCCGGCTTTTTGCCGATCGGCGAGGACCCTCTCGTGCTCGAGGGGCCCGACGTCCGCCTGTATCTGTATCCGCGCGTGGCGCTGCTGCATCATCCGGGAGCGACGTGGTGGGACTTCGCGCGGGGCGAGCGGGACGGCGTCCGCGAGCGGACCCGGGAGATCGCGCGGCTGTTCGGAGCGGACCGGATCCTCTATCTGGCCGACGGCGCGAGCGTCACCTCCGACGGCGGCGACGATGACCTGGCGGCCGACGAGGCGTTCGTGCGGGAGCGCCTGGGTCCGCCGACGCCCTGGGACGCCCCGCCGCCCTCGAAGGAGGACTTCCGGTCGCGCTGGTTCAAGGAAGGGCTCTAAGCAGGCCTCGAGCGGCCCCCACGGTCAGCAGCAGGAAAAACCCTCCCGCCATCAGGCTGCCGACCGCCAGCACGATCAGTTCGGGCACGCCTTCCGGCCGTGTGAACGTCCAGCGTCTCCAGCCCACGAGCATCATTGGTCCGATGAGAAAGAAAACCGACGCCGCCGCGTAATCCAACGTGGCCAGAAAGGGGTTCGCGTCCGAATGCCCCAGGCTGCTGAAGTCCGTCATAGGGGACCAGCGGAACATCGCGTATCCGGCGAGAGCGAGGCCGCAGATCAGGCAGAAGAGGAAGCGGAGCCGGCACTTCAGGGATGAGGGTGGGGACGACGGGGGTTCGGGCACAAATGGAGTGTACGGCCGGTCTCTGTTCTAAGTGTCCTTGCGCGCGCGGATCGCGCGCAAGGCGAGGAGTCGAAGTGGTGGGCGCGAGAGGACTCGAACCTCCACGGGGGTAAACCCACTGGCTTCTGAGACCAGAGCGTCTGCCAATTCCGCCACGCGCCCATTTACTGCGGCCCGGACCGTGAGGTCCGGTTCAGAAGATCAGGATTATAGTGCTTCGCGGCCCACTTGCAAGGGAGTTAACGTTCTGGCGACGCTAGAACGTTAGCTCGGCGCTATTCCTCGTAGAGAAACTTGCCGCGCTGCGACGGATCCAGGCCCGGCGCCGGCTGGCCCGCCGCGAGCATGCGGCAGACGTCGGCGACGCCCTCCGCGTCGAGGTGCAGGAACTTCAGCAGCTCCGAGCGGTCGGCGTGCTGGAGGAAGCGGTCGGGAATGGCGTGGATCTTCACCTTGGAGGCGTCGGCGTTCCGCAGGCTGAGCGCCTCGAGGACGGCGCCGCCGAAGCCGCCCATGGCGGCGTGGTCCTCGAGCGTGAGGACCCAGGGGTATTCGGCGGTGAGGCGCGCGGCGAGCTCGACGTCCAGCGGCTTCGCGAAGCGGGCGTTGGCGACGGCGACGTCCAGCCCTTCCTTGAGGAGCATCTCGCGGGCCTGGAGGGCCTTCGCGGTCATGACGCCGTAGGCCAGGATGGCGCCGTGCTTGCCGGGGACCAGGAGCTCGCCCTTGCCGAGGGCGAACGGCGCGCGCTGGATGTTCTTCAGCTCGGGCGTCTGCTCGCGCGGGATGCGGATCACCGCGGGCTGCTTGAGGGACATCGAGAGCTCCATCATCTCGCGGAGCTCGGCCTCGTCCTTCGGCGCCATGCACACGATGTTGGGCAGGGTGCGGCAGAAGGCGATGTCGAAGTTGCCGTGGTGGGTCGGGCCGTCCTCGCCGGCGATGCCCGCGCGGTCGAGCACGAGGGTCACCGGGAGATTGTTGAGGCACATCTCCTGGAAGATCATGTCGTAGCCGCGCTGGACGAACGACGAGTAGATCGCGACGACCGGCCGGAGGCCCGCCTGCGCGAGGCCCGCGGCGAAGGAGATCGCGCACTGCTCGCTGATGCCGACGTCGTAGCAGCGGTCGGGGAAGCGCTTGCCGAAGTCGAGGAGCCCGGTCCCGTCCGGCATCGCCGCGGTGATGGCGACGACCCGGGGATCCTTGGCCGCGAGGTCGGACAGCGACTCGACGAACGCGTGGGTGTAGGACTTCGACGCCGCGGGCCGCGGATGGCCGGCGGGCTCCAGCTTGGATTCGGTGATGTTGGTCTTCACGAACGTGACGGGCTTGTGCATCGCGAACGGGTCTTTGCGGGCGTCGGGATGCCCCTTGCCCTTCTGCGTCACCACGTGGAGGAGGACCGGCTTCTCCTGGTTCTTCACGTTGTGCAGGAGGTGGATCAGGCCCTTGATGTCGTGGCCGTCCACCGGGCCGTAGTACTGGAAGCCCAGCGCCGTGAAGATGTTCGGGAAGAGGGCCTGCTTGAAGCCGCGGCGGACGCTGTCGAGCAGATGCTCCACCGGCTGGCCGAGCGGGACCTTGGACAGGAAGCCGTGGAGCTCCTTCTTGAACTCGTTGTAGAGCGGGGCGCTGCGGAGCTCGGTGAAGTAGGTCGAGAGCGAGCCGACGGTCGGCGCGATCGAGAAGCCGTTGTCGTTCACGATCGTCAGCATCGGCTTCTTGGAGGCGCCGATGTTGTTGAGCGACTCGAAGGCCACGCCGGTCGTCAGCGAGCCGTCGCCGATGATGCCGACCACCTTGCGCTTGCGGCCGAGCTTCTCGTCGGCCACCACGCAGCCCAGCGCGCAGGCGAGGCCGGCGCCCACGTGGCCGAAGTTGAAGGGGTCCGTCTCGCTCTCCGGCTTCCAGCCGAAGCCGCAGAGGCCGCCGAACTGCCGCAGGGTGGGGAACTTGTCCTTGCGGCCCGTCAGGATCTTGTGCGTGTAGGTCTGATAGCTGCCGTCCCAGACGATCAGGTCCTGCTTGAGGTCGAAGACGTGGTGCAGCGCCAGGGTCAGCTCCACGACCCCGAGGTTCGACCCGAGATGGCCGCCCGTCTTGAGGACGACGTCCAGAATGAGCCGGCGGATCTCCTCCGCCAGCGCCGGAAGCTCCTCGACGGACAGCTTCCGGACGTCGTTGGTGTCGTTGATGCGACTCAGCAGGTTCGTCATATCAGTGGGTCCGCGCCAGCACGAAATCAGCGATCCGGCTCAAGCGTATCCCCCTCGCTCCCAAGAACTTGATCGCGCCCTTCGCGGCTCCCACCGCTTTGGCGGCGAAACGCCGGGCCGCCTCCACCCCGTGGAGAACCGCGTAGTTCTTGCGGCCCTTTTCGTCGCGGTCCAATATATCATCCACCGCCTGGAAGGCAAGACCGAGCTGGCGCCCATAATGGGCCAGGTTACGCACCCGGTTCGACTTCGCCGCGATCGCCCCCATCTCGGTCGAGGTCTCGAACAGGGCCGCCGTCTTCTTCAGGTGGATCTCCCGGAGCGAGGCCTTCGGCGCCAGGTCCAGCACCTGGCCGCCCACCATGCCCGCCGCCCCGGCCCCTCGGGCCAGCGACGCGGCCAGCGGGCCCGCCAGCGACGCGTCCGGAACCTTCGCGATCGCCTCGAACGCGGCGGCCTGCAGGGCATCGCCCGCCAGGATGGCCGTCGCCTCGTCGAATTTCACGTGGCTCGACGGCTTGCCGCGGCGGACGTCGTCGTCGTCCATCGCCGGCAGGTCGTCGTGGATGAGCGAGTAGGTGTGGATGTACTCGACGGCGCACGCGGCGGGGACGGCGTTGCGGAGGTCGCCGCCGAGGCTTTCGCAGACGTCGAGCACCAGCTGGGGCCGGAGCCGCTTGCCGGCGCTGAAGAGCGTGTATTCCATGGCCGAGCGCAGGAGGCGGGGCACGCCCCGGCGGGGAAGGTAGCGGTCCAGGGCGGACTCCAGGTCGACCTTCACTCGCTCTTTTTCCGCTTGTCCTCGACGCCCGGCTCGAAGTCCTTCGCGGCCAGCGAGCCGTCCTTTTCCTTCACGAGCAGCTGGATCTTCTTCTCGGCCTGCTCGAGGATCGCGTAGCACTGGCGGAGGGCCTTTACGCCGACCTCGTACTTCTCGATCGACTCCTCGAGGCCGAGCTTTCCGCCTTCGAGGGCCTTGACGGTCTCCTCGACCTGGCGGAGGTGGTCCTCGAACTTTTCCTTCTTCACGGCCTTGTCGTTCATGGGCGGGAATCCTATCAACTTTCCACGCGGGAGTCGATCTCGCCCGACCCCAGGCGCGTGCGCAGGCGGTCGCCGGGCTTCACCTCGCGCGCGTCCTTCACGATCTTGCCGTCACGGTAGGTGATCGAGTAGCCCCGGGCCAGGATCGACACGGGCGAGAGCGCCTCGAGGGAGGCGGCGGCTTCGCGCACGCGCGCCCGCGCCGCGTCGACGGCCCGGACCGCGTGGGAGCGGAGGAAGTCGTTCAGATGGTTCGCCCGTTCGCGCGCCGCCGCGGCCGCCCGGGGGAGATCCGCGTACAGCGCCGCGTCGAGGCGGTCCAGCCGCTGCCGCACGAGCGCCGGCGCCTGGCGCGCGGCCGACGCGAGTCGCTCCTGGAGGTCGTCGAGCCGCTGCCCGAGCTGGGCGGGCAGCTCCTCCACCCGCCCCAGGTCCCGGCCTTCGGCGAGGCCGTCGACCACCGACCGCGCGAGCTGCGCGCGGGTGCGCAAGGCGCGCTTGAGCTGCGTCTCGAGGTCGGCGAGCGACAGGATCAGGTCTTCGAGCACCGGCACGGCGCGCACGGCCCCGTCCGTCGGCGTCAGCGCGCGGACGTCGGCCACGAAGTCCGCGATCGTCGTGTCGGTCTCGTGCCCCACGGCGCTGATGACCGGGATCCGCGAGGCGTGGATCGCGCGGGCGACGACCTCCTCGTTGAACGCCCAGAGGTCCTCGATCGAGCCTCCGCCGCGGCCGACGATGAGGACGTCGACGTCCGGCATCGCGAGGTTGATATGGCCGATGGCGGCGGCGACTTCCTGCGCGGAGCCCTCGCCCTGGACGCGGACCGGGTAGAGGAGGACGTGGACGGCGGGGCAGCGGCCGCGGAGGGTGCGGAGGATGTCCTGCACCGCCGCGCCGGTGGGCGAGGTGACGAGGGCGATCTTGCGGGGGAGGAAGGGGAGGGGCCGCTTGCGGGCGGCCTCGAAGAGCCCCTCTTTCTGGAGCTTCTCCTTGAGCTGCTCGAACTTGAGCTGGAGGGCTCCGACGCCGCGGGGCTCGAGGGTCTCGACGATGAGCTGGTACTTGCCGTGGGGGACGTAGACCTCGACGCGGCCGCCGGCGACGACCTGCATGCCGTTCTCGGGCTCGAACTTCAGCTTGGCGGCGAAGCCGCGCCACATGGCGCAGGGCACGGCGGACTCCGCGTCCTTGAGCGTGAAGTAGAGGTGGCCGCTCGGTCCGGGGCCCTTGTAGTTCGACATCTCGCCGGCGACCCAGACGTAGGGGATGCCGGTCTCGAGCGTGGACTTGATCCGCTTGGTGAGATCGCCGATCGACAGCACTTTGCGCTCGGCGCGCTCGGCGGGGAAGGCCATCCGCGGAGTATAGGACCAGGTCCAGGTCCAGGTCCAGGAACGACGACGACAGGTCACGGTCAAGGTCCAGGTCAAGGAGCGATGGACGGCCCCCTTCGGTTGGGGCGGGGGAATGGTCGATAGGGAACTGGGGGGATTCCGATGGGCGTTCGACTCATCCTGCTCGCGCTGGCACTCCGCGGCGACGCCGAACAGGCGATCCGCGCGTGGACGAAGGAGCCCCTCGCGTACGTCGACGCCAAGGACGTGCGCGACGTTCCCGGCCTGGCCGTCGCTCGCTGCGATTATCAGGAGGGTTGGTGGGGCTTCTTCGGTTGCTACGGCATGAAGGACGGCGCCGTGGCCTGGCAGGCCGCGGTCGACGAGGAGCCGACGGAGCAGTCGATCTTCAGCGTCCGCGGACGCAAGAGCGCCGTCGTGGGCGCGCCGCTGATCGAAGTGATCGGCCGCACCCACATGGGCAACGGATCCCTCTACGTCTACGAACTGCGCGACCGGGCGTTGAGAACGGTCCTGCGGACCCGGGCGTACGACGGCAATTGTCACGAGGGCCTGGAGTTCAAGGGACGCTGCCTCGACGTCCAAGCTCGTGAACCCCGTCCCGGCGCGCTGGAGATCGAGCTGAGCGGCGCGATCCAGCGCGTGGAGGACGTCGGCGCTCCGGCGGGAGAGACCTGGCCATGCCGGAAGATCTTCAGCTGGGACGCCAAACGCCGGATCTTCGTGGAGGACGTCGGACGTCGCCTCGGATTCGGTCCGGACGAGGAGACCTGGCCGCGGAAGTGACCGCCGCCCCCCAGCCAAAAGCCGGCGGGGTCGGGCCGTCCTTGACCTTGACCTGGACCTTGACCTGTTACTGGACGGAGCCGTCTTCGCGGATGACGACGCGTTTGACCTCGAGGGCGCGGCCGCTGGCGGCGTCGATCGTGGCGATCGCGCCGCGGATCTGGACGTCGCCGGTCGCCACCTCGAAGTGGGCGGGCATGCCGGTGGACATGCGGTGCAGGACGCGGTCGATGCGGCGTCCGATGACGCTCTCGTACGGGCCGGTCATGCCGAGGTCGGTGATGTAGGCGGTGCCCTGGGGGAGGACGCGCTCGTCGGCGGTCTGGACGTGCGTGTGGGTGCCGAAGACGAAGCTGGCCTGGCCGTCGAGCCACCAGCCCATGCCGACCTTCTCGCTGGTGGCCTCGCAGTGCATGTCGACGACGATGATGTTCGTGATCTTGCGCAGCTCCCCGACGACTTTCTTCGCCGTCTGGAAGGGGCAGTCGCAGCCGACGTTCATGAAGACGCGGCCCTGGAGGTGGACGACGCCGATCTTCGCGCCGCCCGGGGTCTCGAAGATCACCGAGCCCTTGCCGGGCTGCTCGGGGAAGTAGTTGGCGGGCCGCAGCAGCCGGGGCGTGCGCTCGATGTAGGGGACGATCTCCTTCTTGCCCCAGACGTGGTCGCCGCCGGTGATGACCGAGACGCCCGACTGGAAGAGCTCGTCGGCTTCCGCCGGCATGATGCCGCTGCCGCCGGCGAGGTTCTCGCCGTTGGCCACCACGCAGTCGATCTTCTCGCGCCGCATGAACTCGGCGAGGCGGTCCTTAATGATCACGCGGCCGGGCTTGCCGACCACGTCGCCGATGCCGAACACCCGTACGTTCATGACATTCCCAAGGCAATGGGCAATAGGCCATGGGCATTGGGGGCCCCCGGCCTCCGTGCCCTATTGCCTAATGCCAAGTGCCTATTGCCTCTACCGCGCGTACTCCACGAACCGCGACTCCCGCATGACCGTGACCCGGATCTCGCCGGGGTAGGTGAGCTGGCCCTCGATGGCCTTGGCGATGTCGCGCGCCAGGATCACGGCCTGGTTGTCGTTCACCTTGTCGCAGTCGACCAGGCAGCGCACTTCGCGGCCGGCCTGGATCGCGTACACGCCCGTGACGCCGGGGAAGGACTTCGCCAGCTTCTCCAGCTCCTGGATGCGCTTGATGTAGCGGTCCATCGACTCGCTGCGCGCGCCCGGCCGCGAGGCCGAGATCGCGTCCGCCGCCGACGCCAGCACCGTATAGACGAAGTTCGCGTCCGCGTCGTTGTGGTGGTTGGCCGCGGCGTCGACGACTTCCTTCACCTCGTCGAAGCGCTTGAGCAGCTCGCCGCCGATGACCGGGTGCGAGCCCTCGAACTCCTGGTCGACGGCCTTGCCGATGTCGTGGAACACGCCGCAGCGGCGCGCGATCCGCTGGTCGAGCTTGAGCTCGGCGGCCATGACCGCCGAGAGGTGCGCGACTTCCCGCACGTGCTGCAGGACGTTCTGGCCGTAGCTGGTGCGGTACTTGAGCCGGCCCAGCAGCGTGACGAGCTTGGGATGCGCGTTCGAGAGGTCGTTCTCGCGGAGGAACTCCTTGCCGACCTGGTTGATGTGCTCCTCCATCTCGCGCTTGGACTGCTCGGTGATCTCCTCGATGCGCGTCGGATGGATGCGGCCGTCGACGATCAGGCGCTCCATCGAGCGGCGCGCCATCTCGCGGCGGACGCCGTCGAAGGCCGACAGCACGATGACGCCCGGGGTGTCGTCGACGATGACGTCGACGCCCGTCGCGCGCTCGAAGGCGCGGATGTTGCGGCCTTCGCGGCCGATGATGCGGCCCTTCATGTCCTCGCTGGGGAGGTCGACGATGGTGACGACGCTGTCCGCGGTGTGGGACGCGGCGAAGCGCTGGATGGCCATGGAGATGACGCGGCGGGCCTCGGTGTCGGCGTTTTCCTTGGCGAACTCGAGGCGCTTCTTGATGAGGTCGGCCTTCTCCCGTTCGAGCTCGGGTTCGAGCTTGTCGAGGAGGAGCTTGACGGCTTCTTCCTTGGTCAGGCTGGCGACGCGGTGGAGGGTGACTTTCTCTTCTTCGATGATGCGGCCGACTTCCTTCTCCTTGTCGCCGACCTCGCGCTCTTTCTTTTCGAGCTCGCGGGACTTGCTGTCGACGGCCGTCAGCTTCTGCTGGAGCTTGTCGGAGCGGTCGTCGAGCATGTCCTCCTTCTTGGAGAGGCGGCCCTCGATCTCGCGGACCTTGACGCGCTCCTCGCGGATCCCTTTTTCGGCCTCGTCCTTGAGCCGCGCGGCGTCGGCGCGGGCGTCGGCGACGGCCTTCTCCGCCCGGGCGGAGGCTTCGGCGGCTATCTTGTCGGCCTCGATGGAGGCCTTGCTGCGCTTGGATTTGGCCTGGATGGCCCAGCCGGCGACGAATCCTCCGCCGATGCCGATGACGAGGCCGGCAAGGACGTATACGAGTTCCATGAGCGGGCTCCTCCCTGGCGTTCAGGAGCCGGCGTGACGGGCCTCGAGGACGGGACGAGGCGGGCGCAAGAAAGACGGGCAGCGCGGAAGGAAGAGGCTAACGAGCGCTGGTCTCCACTCCATGTTCCCCGGTGGCGTCTATCCTTCGAACCTTAGTTTCTTGCGTTCTTTGTACGGCCGTCACATCGGCAATCTATCTTGAACCCTTCGCTCAATCGGGTCCTTCTGCGAAGGGTGACTGGCCACGATTCTAGACAGTGTATCGGCGGAGTCAAGCACAAACCCGCATGGAGAATGGTCCGGCGCCGGTCCAGGAGCCAGGTCCAGGTCCGGGAAACGACGGCCCGCCCCTTCGGCTTGGGGCGGGGGAGGTCCGGAATCGGCGCAAGGTAGCGCGGATCGCGCTTGTCTAGTTGATGGGGCGGTTCCGGGTCCGGAGGTCCGGGGATATTCCCTTGATGATGCTCGTCAGCGCTATTATAGTTAGGACTTCTGGGGCGGGACTTGGCCGCTCCTCTGGGCTAGGGGAGACATGCCGAAACTGATCGTTCAGCACCAAGGCCAAGAGTGGACTGTCGAGCTCAAGCAGGGCTCCAACGTCGTCGGACGCCAGTCCACCTGCGACATCCCCATCAAGGAAGGCCAGCTCTCCCGCCAGCACTGCGACATCGTCCTCGCCGGCACCACCTGCATCGCCGTCGATAAAGGCAGCATGAACGGCACCCTGGTCAACGGCAAGCGCGTCGTCCAGCAGCAGCCCCTCCAGGCCGGCGACAAGGTCGCCGTGGGCCCCGTCGTCCTCTGGTACGAGCGCAAGAACCAGGCCGCCGAGTCGGCCCCCCCTCCCGCGCCCGTCCGGGACGTCGAGCGCCCCGCCTCGTCGGGCGTCGCGACCCGCCGCGCGGTAGCCGCCGACGCGCCGCCGATGCCCGGGCTGGACGGGGCCCGGGAGCGGTCGGCCGCGCTGCGGAAGGACTACGCCGTCCGCGCGCGCGCCGGGGGCAACGCCGGGAAGATCGCGGGGATCGTGGCCGCCCTGGCCGCGCTCGGCGTGCTGGGCTGGCTGGCAAAGGGCTTCCTGGACCGGCCTCCGGCGGTCAAAGAGGACCGGGGCGGGCTCGTGCGCGACGGCGGCTTCGACAACGCCGAAGGCAAGCCGGCGGGCTGGACGCTGCCGGAGAAGCCCGCGAGCGCGCTCTCCATCGACTCCAAGCAAGGGCGGGGCGCCGGCGCCTGCCTGGCCGTCGAGAAGGCCTCGACGGCGGGCGACCGCCTGCTGGTCTGCGCCTACGCGCAGGATTTCCCGCTGGGCAAGAACGGGGCCGTGAACGCGGAGGCGCAGGTGCGCTTCGAGACCTTCACGGGCTGGGCGGCGCTGAAGATCGACTGGCTGCGCGAAGTCCGCGGGCCGGTCGTCGCGGAGGAGTTCGCCGACGCGGCGACGAAGTGCTCCGAGTGGACGGCGCTGACGGCCAGCTTCACCCCGCCGGCGGGCGCGGGCGCGTTCCGCCTCGGCCTCGCCTTTCTCGGGCGGGGCGGGCGGATCCTGGTCGACGACGTGTCGCTGCGGGCGACGGCCGGCGGCGGCCCGGGGCGCGAGCACAAGGTGGGCGCGCACGTCGTCCGTCCCACGGGGCAGGGGGTCCTGCGGATCACGATGCCGCGCCTGGACTTCTTCGACCTGCAGGCCCAGCTGGAGACCGACAAGGACGGCGCGGTCCGCCAGGCGGCCGCCCAGCAGGTCTCGCTCACGCCGCAGGAGAACACGCTCGACTTCAAGGGGAAGCTCCTCAGCCCGATCGACTTCCGGGAGATCGAGTACGACCAGAAGGTCTCGCTGGAAGGCGGCGGCACGACGATCGCCTTCCGCTTCAAGGGCGAGGCGCTCCGCCAGATCGACCGCTTCTCGATCGTCATGACGCTGCCGCGGGGCACGGGCACGCCCGACCCCGAGGCCGCGGTCCATCCCCGGAGCCGCATGGGCTTCCGCACGGCCGACGGCGGCTTCGTTCTCGAGTACAGCGTGCCCGCCCTGGTGGCGTCGCGGGGGAACGTCGACGGCCGCCATCGCATCGTCCAGACCTTCCCGATCGACGCCCAGGAGGAGGAGATCATCTTCGGCCTCCGCATCCGGGAGGAGAGCGCCGGCGGCGAGGCGGATCCGCAGAAGGCGGCCCAGAAGGCGCTGCGGGAGCGCCGGTTCGGCGAGGCCCTGTCGCTGCTCCGCGAGTTCCTGCGGGGCGTGAAGGAGCCGGGGCTGCGGGACAAGGTCGAGAAGGAGATCCGCTCCATCGAGGACGCGGAGATCCGCGAGTGGACCGACGTCCAGGCGTCCGCGTTCCGCGCGGGGCTGCTGCGGCGCCCCGAGATCATTTCGCGCGCCCGCGACCACGTCGACGCGTACCTGCGGGAGTGGGCGGGCATCGCCCCCAGCGAGACCAAGGGCTCCGCGCTCCGCGGGGAAGTCGCGAAGATCGCGCCGTCGACGGACGCCGAAGGCAGCCGGCCCGCGCGGATGCTGGAGCGCGGGAAGGCGTACGCGCAGGCGGGCAAGAAGGCGCTGGCCGCGGCCGTGCTGGAGACGCTGGTGGGCAGCTATCCCGAGAGCGACGCGGCGGCCGCCGGCCGCGAACTGTTGAAGGCGCTGGCGCCATGAGCTACGGGATCGACCTGGGGACGTCCGCCCTCAAGGTGGCGGCGCTGCGGCGCACGCTGAACGGGTGGCGCGTCTACGCGGCGGCCCGGCGCCGCCTGCCGCGGCCGGGCGAGGGCAAGGCGGCCTGGCTCCGCCTGGTGAACGAGGCGGTGGGGCCGTCGAACGGCCACCGGCCGGCCGTGGTGGGCCTGTCGGGCCGCGACCTGAACATGCAGGTGCAGTTCCAGCCGGCGATGCCGCCGCGCAACTACCGCGTGATGATGGGCTACGAGCTGGAGCAGCGGCGGGGGGAGTCGGCGAACCTCTACCTCGACTTCTGCACGCTCCGCGAGCCGGACGCGTTCTTCCCCCAGTACCTCGCGCTGATCGGGATCGCGAAGGACACGCTGGTCGACGAGCGGGTCGAGGTCCTCACGAAGGGGGGGCTCGACGTCCGGGACGCGGTGCCGAACGCGTTCGCGCTCTACGCGGCCTACAAGGGGGCGTACGGCACCGAGGACGGGACGATCCTGCTGCTGGACCTCGGCTCGGACAACATGGACATCGCGTTCGTCCGGGGCGGGCGGCTGATCTTCGCGCGGAACGTGTCGACGGGCGCGAAGCTCTTCGACCAGCAGGTGGCCGGCGCGATGGGCTGCGATCCCGACGACGCGGAGGCGCTGAAGGTCGCGCGGGGCAACCTCGGCCCGGCCGCGACGGAGGCCGAGGAGGAGGACGAGCTGCGCGGGCCGGTGCGCTCCGCCGCGGGCCAGCTCGCCGGCACGATCACCTCGTCGATCAACCACGCGAAGGTGCAGCTGAACGACCGGGAGATCTCGGTCGACAAGGTCTATCTGTCGGGCGGCGGCGCCCGCCTGCGCGGCCTGCCCGAGTACCTGGGCGGCGCCCTCAAGATCCCGGTGGAGCTGCTGGATCCGTTCCGCTCGATCGACACGTCGGCCCTCGAGCCGGCCGTCGCGGAGGAGTTCCGCCAGCTGCCGACCGACATGGCCGTCGCCGTCGGCCTCGCCCAGCTGGTCGCGCCCGCCCCCGCGCTGGCGGCCTCCACGCTCTCGATCCTTCCGGAGCCGCTCAAGAAGCGCAAGACGTTCTTCCGGACCTGGCTCTGGCTCGGCGTCGCCGCCGGCGTCCTCCTCGCGAGCCTCCTGGCCTCCACCGTCCTCGCGTTCTGGAAGCGCTCCGTCGAGACGTCCGGCCTCAAGAGCTTCCGCGATTCGACCTCCTCCGAGCGCGAGCGCTTCGAGCAGATGTCCAAGGTCTCCGCCGAGCATCGCGACCTCCTGGCGCGGACCGACTTCCTCCAGTCCTACCTCGGCGGGGGCCGCGCGGCCCTCGACGTCGTGTCGCGCCTCCAGAAGGCGCTTCCGCCCGCGGGGATCACCATCCGGGAATTCCGGCTGGGCGGCCGCGGCGGCGAGGACGCCGGCGGCGCGGCGCCGCTGCGCGCGGCCTTCGTCGTGAAGCGCACCGGGCCGATGCTGGGCGAGATCGAGAAGGAGGACGACCGGGAGGTCAAGCTGCGCGACGGCGCGGCCCCGATCCCGGCGTCGGACATCGAAGGCGAGATCCTGCGCTGGCCCGCCGGGGTGCGCTCGCTCACGGTCTACGGGGACGTCGACGAGAACATCCGCGGCGGCGAGCCGCGGAAGGCGCTGAACCTCCTGCGCGATCAGCTGACGGACGCTTCGCGCGGCATGCGCGCGACGCTGCAGAACCAGAAGAGCGCCGACCGCCCGGGCTGGCGCTCGTTCGAGATCCTGGTGACGTTCGAATGAGGACACGCTTGAGGTCAAGGGCAAGGTCAAGGACATGGAACCTACCCCCCTCCGTCCCCCCGGGGGGGAAGGGGAGATTCCTCCGTGACCTGGAGCGGGTGGGCTGATGGACTATTTCTGGAAAGAGAACAAGAAGTTCGTGATCGCGGTGGGCGCGGGGGCGCTCGTCGTGATCCTCTACTGGTCGTTCCTCGTGTCGCCGTTCCGGGCCGGGGCCGTGGATGCCGCGCGCCGGCGGGCCCAGGAGAAGCGGGATTACGAGGCCCTGATCGCCCAGGGCGTCCCGGCGAAGGACGCCGTCGCCGCCGCCTCGCAGGATCGCGACGAGACCAAGAAGATCCTCGCGTCGCTCGTGAAGGACGTCGGGTTCAAGCTCCCCGAGCGCTACAAGAAGGATCGGGATGTCTACGACGACCTGCGGATCAAGGTGAAGACGGAGCTCAAGGAAAAGGCGACGAAGGCGAAGATCGACTTCCAGGGCGACCTGGGGCTGAACGAGGAGATCCGGGACGAGGACCTGCCGGAGCTGCTGCTGCGCCTGGCGGCCGTCGAGCGCGTCGTCTCGCAGGCGGTCGACGCGGGCGTGGAGAAGATCGAGAGCGTCGACGGGATGGCGGACGCGCGCGAATCGGGGCCGCCGCAGAAGAAAGGCGGCTTCCTGCGGGCCTATTCCGTGTTCGTGAAGCTGCGGGCCAGCTCCGAGGCGGCGTTCCGCGTGATCCACGGCGTGCAGAAGAAGGGGAACTACCTGGCGGTGACGAAGTTCTCGTGGGCCCAGGACGATCCCGCGCGGGACATGGGGAGCGCGTCGATCACGGTGGCCGTGCTGCGGGTGGACGAGAAGGCGCCGCTCGAGGCCAAGGCTGAGGAGCGGCCATGAACGCCCTGAAGACGCTGAACAAGGAGCAGTGGGCCGCGGCGGTCGGGATCGTCGTCGGCGCGCTGATGCTCCTGACCGGCGTGGCGGGCGGCCTCTCGGTCCAGAGCGAAGTGCCGCAGGCCGGCGCGGAGATCCGCTACGAGAAGCTGCCGTCGCGCTACGTGGAGCTGCCCGACGAGAAATTCGAGCGCTACTGGAAGAAGAACCTGGGGACCACGTCGGTCGCGAGCCGCCTGCCGATCCCGTACCTGCGCGCGCCCGAGCCCCGCGAGGAGGACCTCGCCGCGCCCCTGTTCCGCCCCTCGCCCGCCACCGAGGCGTACAACAAGGCGCCCGCGAAGGTGAAGTATCCGGTCCTGACGCCCGGCGCGCCGGTGATCCCGGACGCGCAGCTCCCGCCGCCCGCCGACGTCCAGGCCCTCGTCAAGCTGGCCGAGCCCGAGATCCAGTCGAAGCCCGACCGCCGCGGCGAGCAGGAGCGCCCCTTCGCGATCCTGACCCACGTCAGCGGAAAGAAGTACGAAGGGAAGGTCATCGCCGACGCCCAGGGCATCGTGCGCTTCAAGGACAAGACCGGCGCGTCGTTCAACTTCCCCAAGGCGGAAGTCAAGGAGCTCCTCGGCGACGACACGTTCGAGCAGCTCTACCGCAAGGAGAGCAAGGCGATCCCCGCGGGGCCCAAGGGGGCCGAGGCGCGGATCAAGCTCGCCCGGAAGCTCCTCGACTGGGGCATGACCCGCGAGGCCCGCGAGGAGCTGGCGCTCGCGATGGAGGCGAAGCCGGACTTCCTCGACGGCACGCTCTTCTCCGTCCAGCTCATGATCGAGGCCTCCGACTTCGAGGGCGCGCTCGCCGCGCTCGACGCGGCCGAGGAATCCGGATCGGCGGACGTCTACTACGAGAAGGGCCGGATCCTCCGCCTCCTCGGGCTCCATGAAGGCGCGGTGAACGCGTTCGACCGGGCCGTCGAGATCTCCCCCCGCCATGCCGCCGCGCGGGTCGCGCTCGCGCGCGCGCAGCTCGACGCCGGACGCCCCGGCGAGGCCGAGGCCGCCGCGAACAACTTCATCGTCAAGATGGGGGCCCTGCAGGACGTCGCCGCCCGCCTCAAGGCCGAGGCGCACGCGCTCCGCGGGACCGCCGCGCTGCGCGCCGGGCAGATCGAGAAGGCGAAGGCGGACGCGGCGGAGTCGCTGAAGATCGACGCCCAGGGCGCCGAGGCGGCGAATCTCCTGGGGGCGGCGCTGGCGTTCGACGGCCAGTGGCAGGCGGCGGGCGCGGAGTTCGTGAAGGCGATCCGCGCGGACCAGTACCTGACGGACGCGTGGACGAACCTGGCGACGCTCTACCTGCTCGCGGGCAAGTGGGCGGACGCGGAGGCGCTCTGCGCGGCGGCGGCGCAGCGCGACCCGGCCTCGGCCCAGGCGGCGGGCGGCGTGGGCGCGGCGCAGCTGATGGCGGGGAAGAAGGACGCGGCGGCCTCGCTCGACAAGGCGCTGTCGATCGACCCGCGGCATCTGCCGACGCTCCTGGCCCAGGGCCAGATGCACCTCGCGCTGGGCGCGGACGACGCCGCGCTGGGCCGGTTCCGCGAGGCCCTGGTGGCGGATCCGCACAGCCTGCCGGCCTATGCCGGCGCGGCGGCGGCCTATCTGCGGACGGCCCGGGTGATCGCGGCGCGGGCGGACGCGGTGAAGATGGACGAGACGCGGGCGGCGCCCCTCTTCAAGCAGGCGGGCGAGCGGCGCGTGAACGCGGAGACGCTCCTGCGCACCCTCAAGGACTTCGATCCGAACCGGCCCGGCGCCTGGACGGCCCTCGGCTGCGCGTACGCGGGGATGTCGAGGCCCGACGACGCCCGCCAGGCGCTCCGCATGGCGGCCTCGCTGCTGCAGCAGGGAAGCCGGCCGGTCGATCCGCTCATCTACTACGCGCTCGGCTACGTCGAGTACTACTTCGGCGAGGGCGAGAACGAGGAGGCCCGCATGGACGCCGGCCTCCACGAGTTCAAGCGCGGCGCCGAGGCGACGCTCAAGGATCCCTTCTCCGTGCGCGTGACGTCGGAATGCGACGGGGTCGTCGCGGCCATCGAGGAATGGAAGGTCACCTCGGTCCGCTTCGAGGACCGCTTCGAGGGCGAGCCCGGGAAGACCCTCGGGCCGCAGTGGATCGAGGTCGACGACAAGTACGGCGTCGCCGTCACCCTCGAGAAGCCGGCGGCGGGCGCGGGCCGGGCGAAGCTGGCGGGACGGCAGTCGATCGCCGACTTCGGCGTGACCACGATGTCGCGGGAGATCCCCGCCGCGAACTTCCTGTCCTTCGAGGCGACCCTGTTCCCCGAGAAAGTCGAGAAGGCGGAGTTCGGGATGTCGCTCTACTACAACGAGACGGGCGGCTCGCGGACCGGGTTCCATGTGGGCGTCGACGGCCAGGGCCGGCTGCGCTACAACGCCGCCGCGCAGGAGCCGCGCGACATGGACCGCAAGGACATGGCGCTGGGCTGGACCGAGATCAAGACGCCGATCCCGAATCCGGCGGAGATCCGGATCCGGATCACCAAGACCGAGAAGAACCGGACGTCCTTCCTGACGATCTCGCTCTGGGACGGCGCGAAGGGGCAGTGGATCCCGGCGCACCGGGAGATCCCCTTCAACATGACGCAGGCGAAGAACGAATGGCGCGCGGGGCTGTTCATCCGCGCGCCCAAGGAGCAGGACGTCACGCTCTGGGCGGACAACCTGCGCGTCTACGAGCGGGTGAGGTGAGCCGTTGAAGCTCGCGACTCGAATCCCGAATCAGGAAGCGCCCCGGGGGGACGCCTTCGCGATGGCAGATTCGAGATTCCAGATGCGTCCCCGAAGCGGCTTCACGCTGGTCGAGCTGCTGGTGGTGATCTGCATCATCGCGATCCTCGCCGGCCTGGTCACGGTCGGCCTGAACGCCGCGATGGTCAACGCGCGGACGGCGTCGACGGAAACCTTCCTCCAGGCCCTGTCCGGCGCCTGCAACCAGTACTCCACGCGCTGGGGCGATTTTCCGCCGTCGACGATCGACGACGTGGGCGGCCGGGCCCCGAACGACGTGAACAACGGGATCGAGGCGCTGGTGGCCTGCCTGGCGTCGGAGCGGCGCGGGGGCAAGCTCATCGCGGTGGACGAGGAGCAGTACGCGAACGCGGACGGGGACTCGACGGGGGCGAACGTCACCGGTTGGTTCTTCGGCGACAACAAGCTGCGCGAGCTCACCGACAAGTTCGGCTTCGGGATCACCTACCTGCACCACCGCGACTTCGCCAAGCCGCGCCCGCAGGTCCTCAAGTACAAGGTGGCGCCCGACGGCGAGACCGTCACGATCGCCCCCGAGAAGAGCGCCGCCACCAGCACCTGGGCGGGCGCCGGACGCTTCCAGCTGCGGAGCGTGGGCAAGGACGGCAAGCCGGGCACGGGCGACGACATCCGCGGGCAATAGCCGTGCGCGACGGAAAGCCCAAGGGCCAAAGACCAAGGTCCAACGACCCAGCATCCCCCCGTTCCCCCGGGCCCGGCGCTTGGCGCTTGGCGCTTGGCTCTCGCCGCGGGATCACGCTGCTGGAGCTGCTCGCCGTCATCATGATCTTCTCGCTCATGCTCGCGCTCAGCGTGGTCTTCATGCAGAACGCGAACAAGGACCTCGGGGTGAGCGCCGCCGTCCACCACGTCGCCGGCCTGCTGCGGCTCAGCCAGCAGCACGCGCGCACGACGACCTCCCCGGCGTGGGTGGTGCTGGACACCAAGGAGAACCAGGCCCACGCGCTGCTCAAGGAGACGGTGGGGGAGTGGCATCTCGAGGACGGCACGGGCTTCGGAAGCCCCGCGCAGGTCACGGGCGGATCGAAGGTGCCGGGCCGGGTGGGGCAGGGCGTGCTCTTCCAGGGCTCGGGCACGATCCAGTGCGGCGACGTCCCGCTCTTCGCCCCGGACCAGGGCATCGCCGTCGAGCTCTGGTTCCTGCGGCGGCCGGGGCGGTCGCGCGGCGTCCTGGCGCGCGTGGCGGACCAGGTGGAGCTCGCGGCCGAGACGAACGGGCAGATCTCCGGCCGGGTCGGCGGCCTGCGGGTGGACTCCGGGAACCTCCGGCTGCCGCAGGACTCCTGGTGCTACGTCCAGCTCATCTACTCGGGCCGCGATCTCCGGCTCTTCCTGAACCGCACCCCCTGCGGGCTGGTGGCCGGCACGACGACGTGGACGACCGGCGCCTTCCAGGTGGGGGAGACGCGGTCGGGGATCACGGGCATCGTGGACGAGATCCGGCTCAGCCTGATCACGCCGCAGGACCGCTTTCTCCTGGCCGCGGAGTGCCAGTTCGACTTCGCGCCCGGCTTCACGGTTCCGCCGGACGGCAAGGTCGTCATCGGCTTCGACCCCGAAGGACGCCTGGAGCCGTCGCTGGCGCCGCCGTTCACGTTCGCGATCAAGTCCACCGCGGACCGCAAGGCGCTGACGATCCTTCTCTCCGGCGCGGTCCAGCGGTAGAATCCCCCGCCATATGCCGCTGCTCCTCGCGCTGCTCGCCTCGCAGGACCTCACCACCGAGTGGATCGACCGGGTGTCGCGCGACACCCTCCAGGCCAAGGGCCCGCTGAGCTTCCAGCCGCTGAAGCACACGCTCAACCTGGGCGCGTTCGCCGCGTACAGCACCAACGTGAACCTGGAGGAGTCGGACGAGGAAGGCCAGACGGTGATCATCCCCTTCCTGCGCGCCCGCCTGGAGTATTCGGAGCGCCAGGTCGACGCCGCGGCGGACATCCTGGCGAACTGGAAGTACTACATTCCCGACCACGAAGCTTCGGACGACGAGGAGCGCGTGTACGGCCGGATCCGCTACGTGGGTCCCCGCCTGTCCCTCGAGGGGGCCGAGATCTTCCAGCACGTCAGCGATCCGGTGGACGTCGTGTTCGCGGACCGCGTCGACCGCCTGCTGAGCGACACGATCGGCCGGGCGCGTCTGGAGGCGTCGGGCACGTTCGCGCTGGAGGCGGAGGTCGATCTCGGGATCGTCCGCTTCCAGGAAAAGTCGTTCGACGAGGGCGACAACTGGAATCTGCGCGGAGGGCTGGGCCTGGCCGCGCGCCTGACGTCGGCGCTGGAATTGGTGGCGGAGGGCGGCGCGTTCGTCATCGACTACCGCTACTCGACGGGGGCGCCGCCGGACGCGGAAGGCCTCTTCGCGCGGGGCGGCCTGCGCGGCGACCTCCTGCCGTCGCTGTCGCTGACGGCGCTGGTGGGCGTGGCGCGGGCGAGCTCGGACGACTTCGCCTCGGGCGTCGAGGGGGAGGAAGAGGAGACCGGCGAGGCGGCGGTGCATCTGAAGTTCGAGGCCTCTCCCGTGCTGACGCTCTACGGGGACTATTCGCGGCAGTTCACGTTCGCCGTCGGCACGGATCCGTTCCAGCTGGTGAACCGCGTCGTCGCGGCGGCGGAGTGGGACGTGACGGGCGAGGTCCGCCTGCTGGGCCGCGTCCAGTACGACCTGGCGGAGACGTCCGGCGGGGTGGAGCGCGAGTACGCGAGCGCGGCGGCGTCGCTGCGCTACCGGTCGCACGAGCAGGTGTTTTTCGACACGGGGCTGACCTACCGCCGCGGAGAAGTGTCCCCGTCGGACTTCGACTACGACGAGTGGGTCCTGCACGTCGGCTTCCTGATCACCAATTAGCCGACGAGATTTGAAAGAAGAGAGCCAGGAGTGTGATGCCCTGTCCGCCGGGGGCTTAGTTCCCGGTGGCGCTCACCTCGACGAGCGAGGCGAGGATTTCGCGGTCGGCGCCGGCGCCGGGGACGAGCGGGCTGTGGCCGCGGAAGACGCGGTTCTTCTGGGCGGCCCGGCTCCCGCGCATCTGCGCCGCGCGGCGCTCGGGGGAGATGATGCCGTCCTGGGCGGGGGCGGCGGTAACCGTGAACGACGCGCCTTCGAGCGCGCCGAGGGGCCCGAAGTCGAAGCCCTTCGCGGTCAGCGTGAACGCGACGGACGTCGCGCCGTTCAGCGCGAGGCCGGCCGCCTCGAGGGCGGGGCCGTGCGAGGCGAGGGTGAAGCCGTCGGCGCGACGCTCGAGCCGGAGGCCGGGCTGAAGGTTGACGGCGTGGGAGGCGTCGAGGTCGACCCGGACGGCCGCGCCGAGATTCTCGACGGCGGACGCGGAGACCAGGAGGGTGGTGGCGTCGACGGCCTTGAGCTGGAGAGCGGCGCCGGAGATGAGGTCGTCGCCGACGCGGATGCCGTGCGTTTCGTAGCGGACCGGGGCCGCGGCGGGAGCGGCGGCCAGCAGGGCGGCGAAAGCGGCGGCGATGGCAAGCTTCATGGCGACGGCCTTTCTCTCTCTATCCGGACTTAAGAATATCCTCGGCAAGACGGACGGTCAAGCGACATCGCTATCGCCGGATTTATTGACACTAAGGGAAGTGCCGATATAATCTCTTCGTCTTCGACCCGCCCATGGGAGGGAGGGGCGCGCGTGCGGCCGGGCCAATCTTGGGGAGGAAAGGTTCCGGCCGGATACCAGGCGAACTGAAAAAAAGGATGGGCTCGATGGCCAAGCATGCCTTTCTCGCGCTCGCGGTTATTGTCGCGATGGCGGCGCCCGCGGCGGCGCAGGACTTCGGCACCGACTGGATCGACCGGGTGACGCAGCAGGTCACCCAGGAGAGAGGTCCGCTGTCGGCCCAGCCCTGGGAAGTCCACTTGACCGGGGGCCTGGAAGTCTACTTCGACGACAACATCTATCTTCGCGAGGAAGACGAGACGGAAGACACCATCCTCATTCCGTTCGGCCGGGTGACGGTGACGTACGCCGAGCCGCGCTTCGAATTCCAGGGCGACCTCCTCGCGAACTACAAGCTGTACATGGATCCCGACGAGGAACTGACGCCCGAGGAAGAGGATCTCGACGACGACGAAGAGCGCCTCTACCTGCGCGCCCGCCAGGCGAGCTCGCGCTACAGCCTCGAGCTGGCGCAGATCCTGCAGCGCGTGAGCGACCCGATCGGCGTCCTGTTCGTGGAGCGCGCCGAGCGCGTCGTGTCGAACACCATTCCGCGCGTGGAGTTCGATCTCACGCGGCAGTGGGCCGTCGAAGTGACCGCCAACTATCAGGTCGTGCGCTACGAGGACAAGCAACTGGGCGAGGCCCTGGAGAACAACGCGGCCCGCGTCGAGGGCTCGCTGATCTATCGGACGGCATACGGGTTCGACCTGCTGGCGCAGGTGGGCTGGCAGGACATCAGCTACCGGGCGGACGAGAGCGTGGGCGCGCCGCCCGACGCGTTCGGCTGGTACGGCCGGATCGGCTGGCGCGGATACCTGTCGGAGCGCTTCTACGCCGAGATCCTGGTCGGCTTCGACCAGATCGAGTCGGACTTCTTCGCGGGCACGAGCACGGACGTCGAGGACGAGACGGGCGGGGCCTACGCGTTGCTCCGCTACGAGTTCACGGAGACCATCAAGGCGTCGGCCGAGTACTCCCGCCAGTTCACGTTCGCGGGCGCGGGCGACCCGTATCAGCGGGTGGACCGGGTCCTGGCGATCGTGGACATGGAACTGACGGAGCAGGTCGGCCTGAAGGCCCGGTTCCAGTGGGATCATGCCTCGACGGCGCTGAGCACGGAGCGCACCTATCTCAGCGTGGGCGGCGGCGCCTGGTTCAAGCCGGTCGCGTGGATGATCATCGACGCGGGCGTCACGATGCGCTCGGGCGACGCGGAGAACGAGGACATCGGCCTGGACACCGAGTACGACAACGTCATCTTCCACGTGGGGCTGGCGGCGACGTACTAGGGCCGGAACCCGGAATCCGACGGCCGGAACTCGAAGCGCGGGACGGTCTGGACTCCCTCCTCCGGATGGGATAGGATTCTCTCCTTCGTGACAGCCCAACCTTCACCGTCTCAGGCCGTCGACGGCGCCTCCCTGGCGCAGATCCTGCTCATCCTCCGCCGCCGCTGGCGCCTGCTGGCGGCGGTCTGGATCGCGACGGTGGCGGGGGTCGCGGTCTACACGTTCACCTCGACGCGGCTCTACCGTCCGCAGGCGACGCTGGAGATCCGGCCGGAGACGCCGCTGGTGTCGAGTTCCGACGCCAACGATCCCACGTTCATGGCGAGCCGGATGATGTGGGAGAACTACTACCGGACGCAGGAGTCGATCCTGACGTCGCCGAAGCTGATCGACGCGACGCTGAAGGCGCTGCCCGAGCCGGTGCGGCGGCCGCTGATGGACAAGCCCGATCCGATTAAGGCGTTCCTGGAGAAGCTGGACATCGAGAAGATCCGGACCAGCTTCATCCTGAAAATCGGTTACGTCGACGAGAATCGCGAGCACGCGACGCAGATCGTGAATCTCCTGGTCTCGCTTTATCGGGAAGACGTGAATCGCCAATTGCGCGAACTGAAAAGCGGCGCTGTTGAAGTCTTGTCCAAGGAAACGCTTCCGGCCATCCGGAAGCGGGTAGAAGACGCCGACCAGATCCTGCAGGATTTTCAGGCGTCCACCGGATACGTGGATTTCGAAGAGCACCATCGTTCGCTGATCGACACACGGCGGCGCATGGAATCTCGGCTGACCGATCTGCGCCTGAAGCGGGCGAAGGACCGTGCCGAATTGGACGCGCTTGCCGCCTACGGTGGGAACGGCGTCTCGGGACTGTTCAATCCCGCCTTTCACTCGACGCGTTCGCTCGAGCCGCTGGCCGCGGACAGAGCCAAACTCGCGTCCGACTTGGCCAAAGAGGAGAAGCTCTACAAGGACAGGCATCCGCGGGTGATCGAATTGCGCGAGCAACTCCGCATGACGGAGGAAAAGATCCGTGAGGCCATCCGGGGCACTTTGAAGGCGCTGGAGACGGAACTCATCGCGGTGGAGGGCGAGGAGAAGGCGCTCGCGAAAGAGGTCGAAAAGGTCGAGCGCGCGATGGCGGACGCGGCGAAGAATGTGAATCGATTCAAACGCTTGGACGCTGAGTTGCTCGCGTCGAAAGACGTGTACAACTCCTATCTGAAGAAGCACGGAGAAACATCGGCGACGAGCGGGGCGTCATTGGGGAGCGTGCGAATCGTCGACGACGCGACGGTGCCCCAGGCGCCTTTCAAGCCTCGCGTCCTGATGAACCTTGCGCTGGGGGGGCTCGTCGGGCTCCTTCTCGGAATTGGATTCGTCTTCGTGACCGAGCAGCTGGACGATCGCATCCAGAGCCCCAGGGAGGTCGAAGCTTTTGTCGGGCTCGACGTGCTGGCGGTCATTCCTCGACTCACAGAAGCCTCCAAAGCGGGCGAGGCGCCGGTCATGCTTGACGACCAGAGCGCGCTTCCGGAATTCGAAGCTTTTCGGTCGCTGCGCGCCGAGATCGTCACCCGCTTGGAGAAGCTGGAGCACGCAAAGATCGTCTGCGTGCTTTCGGCGATGCAGAGCGAGGGCAAGAGCACCGTCACGGCGAACCTGGCGAAGGTGCTGGCGATGGAAGGCCGGCGACTGCTCATTTTTGACGCCGACATGCGGAGACCGAGCCAGCGAAAACTGATCGGATCTCCTGATGGCCCGGGGTTGGAAGAGGTCCTTCGGGGCGGGATCCCGATAGAAAAGGCGGTCCAGCGAAGCCGGATCGCGGGCGTCGACGTCCTCGGCGCGCGAGAGGGCACCAGCGGCGCGGCGGAACTGGCCGGGAGCCCACGCTTCGAAGAAACGCTGCAGTGGGCGCGCGCCACGTACGACCTCGTCCTGATCGACAGCGCCCCCGTGAATCAGGTGTCTGAATCTCCCCTGATCGCGCGCCGCGCGGATCTCGTCATCCTGGTCATCCGTGAGCGCCAGACGGGCCGGAGCGCGGCCAGCGGCGCCAAGAATCGCATGTTACGATTGGGTGTGCCCATCGCGGGGGCCGTGCTGAACTGCGCGCTTCCTCATGGTGGGGGATATGGAGGCAGTTACTACGGCTACTATTCCTCCTCTTACTACGGTGACGGCATAGATCGCCCCAAGGGATAATAGGGACATTCATGGGGCGAGGCTCGGTTCCTGTCGCCGTGGGTCGTCCCCCTCGCTTCAGCCCGGAACACGATCACTCCCGAGTTTGCGAAATCGCCTTCCAAGGTTGCAGGGGACGGGATTCCGGAGACGGCGACCCATGAACCGCGATCGCGTGGCATGCATTCGGGCGACGGCGTACAGTCTGCCGACCAACATTGAAAGCAACGAGCTTCTGGTCGCGGAATTGCCTGGGGACTGGACCGCGGAGAAGATTCTCGCGAAGACGGGAATCAGATCTCGCCATATCGCGGCTTCCGGAGAATGCGCGTCAGATCTAGGCGCCGCGGCCGCCGAAGAGTTGTTCCGAACCGGAGCCTGCGCTCCAGGGGACGTCGATTTTCTCATCGTCTGCACCCAAAGCCCGGATCACGTCCTTCCGACTACCGCTTGCCTCATGCAGGCTCGATTGGGCTTGAGCCGGGCCTGCGGCGCGGTCGACGTAAATCAGGGATGCAGCGGGTACGTGTACGGCTTGGCGCTGGCCAAGGGCCTACTGGAAACCGGAGCGGCCCGAAACGTGCTCCTCATCACCGCGGACACCTACTCCAAGTACATCAACAAGCGGGATCGAAGCGTTCGAGCCATTTTTGGGGACGGCGCGGCGGCGACTCTGCTGAGCGTTGTTGAGCGAGGGGGGGAGCACATTGGTCCCTTCGTCTTCGGAACGGATGGGAGGGGCGCGAAGCATCTGATCGTTCCGGCGGGGGGATGTCGAGTGGCCTCCACCGCCGCTCAGGCCGAGGAGAAGGAAGACGCGTCCGGTAACTGGCGTTCGGACCAGGATCTCTTCATGAATGGTCCGGAAGTCTTCAGCTTCACGCTGCGCGTGGTTCCTCCCCTGTTCCGGGAACTCCTGGAAAAGGCTGAGATGGAACTCTCGAACGTGGATCGGTTCATCTTTCATCAGGCCAACAAATTCATGCTGGATCATCTGCGCGTGAAACTGGGGATTCCCGAGGAGAAGTTCTCGGTCAACCTGGAGGACATCGGGAATACGGTCTCGTCGACGATTCCCATCGCTTTGTCCCGGGACCGGGAGAGAGGGCTGGTGAAGCCTGGCGATCGGGTCATGCTGGTGGGGTTCGGCGTAGGTCTTTCCTGGGCCGCCACGATGATTCGAGTTCAGTGAGGAGGGGGAGATGCTGGACGAGGCGGCGTTTTTCAGAGAGCTGGCCGGTGTATTGGAAGTGCCCGCGAGCGAAGTGACCGCTAACTACGCGATCGAGCCTGAGGGATGGGATTCTCTCGTGGTTCTCTCAGTCCTGGCGTTGGTGGATACGCACCTGGACGCGGCCGTGGACGCGGCCCAGATCAAGGCATGCTCTACCGCCGGAGACATCTTGGCTCTGGTGAAAAAGGCCAGCCCCTAGGAAAGGGTTCCCCGGGGGTCGCTCGGCGAGAAGGCTTCGAGTTCAGGTGGGAGACGTCGCATGGCGGCGAAGACGGACAAAGTCGTGATCGTGGGCGCGGGAGAAACGGCGGAACTGGCCTATGAGTACCTGACTCACGATTCCCCCTGCGAGATCGTCGCCTTTTCCGCCGAGCGAAAGTTCCTCAAGGCGGAGAATCTCTTTAGCCTTCCGATCGTTCCCTTGGAAGAACTCGAAACGCGTTATCCGCCGGAGACCTTCAGGGTCTTCGTGGCGATTTCTTCGACACGCCTGAATCGTCCCCGAGCGCGTGTCTATCTGGACCTTAAGCGCCGAGGCTACCGGGCGGTTTCGTACGTCAGCTCGAAGGCCTTTGTATGGCGGGATGTCGAGGTGGGTGAGAACTGCTTCATCCTCGAGCAGAACGTGCTGCAATACCACGTCAAGATCGGCCATAACGTTGTCCTCTGGAGCGGCAACCACGTGGGACACCGTACGGTCATCCGAGATCACAGCTTCGTCACCTCGCACGTGGTCATTTCCGGCTACTGTGAGGTGGGGGCCAGCTGCTTTCTGGGCGTCAACAGTACGATCGGGGATCACGTCAAAGTCGCGGAGGACTGCATTATCGGCGCGGGAGCGGTGGTGCTGAAGGATACGGAGGCGGGCAAGGTCTATCGGGGGAACCCGGCCGTCGCTTCCCACGTGGGGAGCCACCTGGTCGCGAACGTGAAGGCCTCGGAGCCGGCGGGGCCTTGATGGCGGGCGGGACGTCGGATCAGAGCCCGGGCCGCAAGTGGATGAAAAAAGGCTTCATCTATGGACCCGACGGCAGCTTGGCGTGGGCTCGACACTCCGCGCTGACCCCGACGCCGTTTCTTCTGAGCGAATCGGTCCTTCGCGTCTATGCGGGATTCCGAGATGAGCGCGGTGTCAGTCGGATCGGTTATGTCGACGTTTCGCCGGAGGATCCGAGCGTAGTCTTGGGCGTCAGCAAGGAGCCGGCGCTGGATGTCGGTGAGCCCGGAACGTTCGACGACAACGGCGTCATTCTGGGGGACGTGCTTCGTGTGCGGGATCGCCTGCTGATGTATTATGTGGGCTTCCAGAAGGTCGAGCAAGTGAAGTTCCTGGCGTTCACGGGATTGGCCGTCAGCGACGACCAAGGCGGAAGCTTCCGTCGGGTCAGCCGCACTCCGGTGCTCGACCGGACGGATTCGGAGCTGTACATCCGCGCGGCACATTCCGTCATCCACGAAAATGGGATGTTTAGGGTGTGGATGGCGGGCGGGAGCGGCTGGGAGTGGATCGGAGGCAAGCCGTTTCCAAGGTACGACATCCGCTACCTGGAGTCGGAAGACGGGATTCATTTCAATCGCGAGGCCCAGCTAAGTCTGGGGTGCCAGGGTGATGAGTATCGCATTGGTCGGCCTCGGGTGCGCCGGCTGGGAACCCGATACTCCATGTATTACACCTGGGGAGACACTCACGGCCGGTACCTGCCAGGATACGCGGAATCGACGGACGGCTTGGCCTGGGTCCGAAAGGACGAGCACGTCGGTATCGGCCCGTCCTCGGAGGGATGGGATTCGGTCCATCTGTGCTATCCGGCTCCTCTGGAATACCGGGGGAAAACCTACATGTTCTACAATGGAAACGATATGGGGCGCGCCGGGTTTGGGTACGCGGTCCTCGAGACCTAGGAAAGCATGAACGCGGTCCCCTATACTCCCGCCCTGAAACGCGAGTGGGACGCCTTTGTCGGCCGGTCAAAGAACGGCACGTTCCTCTTCATGCGCGACTACATGGACTACCATGCGGATCGATTTACGGACCATTCGCTGCTCTTCTATGACGGACCACGCTTGGTTGCCCTCATGCCCGCCAATCTGGCGTCCGGTGAGATCATCTCCCACGGAGGCCTGACCTACGGAGGGATCATCACCGACGACGGTATGAAAGTGGATCCGATGCGAGAGGTGATGGATTGCCTCCTTCTGCAAGCGAAGGCGGCGGGTGTGAGTCGTGTGCTCTACAAGGCGATCCCTCACATTTATCACAGGGTTCCCGCCGAGGAGGACCTGTACGCGTTGTTCCGCCTGGGCGCTCGACTGTGCCGCCGCGACGTGTCCTCCACCATTCTGCTTTCAGCCCCCCTGGGATACTCCAAAGGCCGCCGAGGGTGCGTCAAGAAGGGCCTGGGGAGCGGGATCGTCATCCGTGAGAGTCAGGACTTCGACGCGTACATGCGCATCGAAGAGGCGCATCTGGCTCTTAAGCACAACACTAAGCCAGTCCACAGCGCGGAGGAGATCAGGCTTCTAGCCGGCCGCTTCCCGGCAAACATCCGGCTCTTCGGCGCCTACTTGAACGAGACCTTGCTCGGCGGCGTCATCGTCTACGTCAGTTCCCGAGTCGCTCACGCTCAATACATCTGCGCGACGGAGGAGGGGAAGGAAATGGGCGCGCTCGACGCGGTTCTCGCGAATTTGGTTGAAGAGCGATTCCGGGAAGCGACGTACTTCGATTTCGGCATATCGACCACCGACGGGGGGCGCGCGTTGGACGTCGGCCTCATCGCCAACAAAGAAAGCTTCGGAGCTCGCGCTACCGTATACGACTTCTACGAGATTCCGGTAGACGGACCATCGTGAGGTGAAATCATGATTCTCCAGGATTGCCGAGTGATTCAACTCCCTCAGGTGCAGGACACGCGGGGGAATCTGACGTTTGTCGAAGGAGGCAGGCACATTCCCTTCGAAATCAAAAGGGTTTATTACCTTTACGACGTCCCGGGCGGAGCGGTGCGGGCGGGGCACGCTCATAAAACGTTGAAGCAGTTCCTGGTCGCGATGTCCGGGAGTTTTGACGTGACTGTGTTCGACGGCCAGAGGCAGCAGAGATTCCATTTGAACCGTTCCTACAACGGTCTTTACATCCCGGAGATGATTTGGCGAGAGATCGACAACTTCTCGTCGGGGTCCGTGTGCATGGCGCTGGCCTCGGAGTTCTACGACGAGGCGGACTACTACCGGAGCCGCGAAACCTTTCTTGAGGCGGCGCGCGGGACTCGCTGATGGCCGTTCCATTTCTTGATCTGCGGCTCGGCCATCAGACGCTGCGAAAGGAACTCGACGAGGCGTATCGGCGGGTCGTTGATTCCGGCTGGTTTATCCTCGGCGAGGAGGTAGAGGCGTTTGAGCGCGAGTTCGCGTCGTACTGCGAAGCGAAGTTCTGCGTCGGCGTCGGGAACGGTCTGGACGCGCTTCACCTGATCCTCAGGGCTCTCGAAATCGGGCCCGGGGACGAGGTGATCGTGCCTTCGCATACCTTCATCGCGACCTGGCTGGCCGTCTCTCATGTCGGAGCGAAGCCCGTCCCCGTGGAACCGGATCCGGCGACGTTTCTCATGGATCCCTCTCGGATCGCGTCCGCCGTCAGCCCCCGGACCAAGGCCGTAATCCCCGTCCATCTGTATGGCCGACCCGTTGACATGGCTGGCGTCAAGGACGTCGCTCGCGAGTACGGCCTGAAGGTGGTGGAGGACGCTGCGCAGGCCCACGGGGCGCGGTTTCGCGGCAAGCGGGTGGGCTCGGATTCGGACGCCGCCGCGTTCAGTTTCTATCCGGGCAAGAATCTCGGGGCTTTGGGGGACGCGGGAGCCGTCGTGACGAACGACGAGAGAATCGCCGACGCCGTCCGGGTGCTCCGGAACTATGGGGCCCGGGTGAAATATAGCCACGAGAGGGAAGGGTTCAATTCGCGATTGGATCCTCTCCAGGCCGCCTTCCTGCGCGTCAAGCTTCGGCACCTCGACGAGGCGAATCGACGTCGCCGAGAGATAGCGGGCTGGTACCGCGAGGCGCTCGAGGGGCTGGCGGAGGTGGTTCTTCCGCCCCCGACCGCTGAAAGCGAGCCGGTTTATCACATCTTCGCCATCCTGCATCCACGCCGGGACGGACTTCAGCGGCATCTGTCCGCTCGGGATATCCAGACGTTGATTCATTATCCCGTCCCTCCACACCTTTCCAGGGCGTACGCGTCGCGCGGCATCTCGGGGCTCGCGATCTCCGAGCGACTGTCGAGAGAAGAGCTGAGCCTCCCCCTGTGGCCGGAAATGACGCGTCGCTCGGTCGAGGAAGTCGCCGCCGCCATTCGGGCATTCCCCCATGGTTGAGGCCCTGCGGGCGATGCTGAAGGCGGGCGCGGGCTCCGTTCTCAGCATGGGACTTGGGGTTCTGGCCATGAAGGTGCTGGCCCTCGTCCTGGGCCCCAGCGGCGTGGGCCTCTTCTCCGTCCTTCGTCAGACTCAGCAGGTGGGCGTGACGCTGTCTGTATTCAACGGCCAGATGTCCATCATCCAGGGGGTGGCGAGCCGCGAGAAGTCCGCCCAAGGACAGTACCTCGCGACGGTATTCTGGATTGTCCTCCTGCTGACGGTCGCGACCTCCCTCGGCCTTTGGTTGTGTTCACCTTGGCTGGCTTCGCGGCTCACGGAACAGGGGCGAGGCGAAAGCCCTCTCATGTTCCGGTATCTCTCCGTGGCCGTGCTTTTCGGTGCCGCGCAAGCCTTTCTCACCGCCGTTCTGAACGGCCGCAAGGCCGTCGGTCGAGTCGCGTGGGTGCAGGTCATCAGCCTGGGGAGCATGGCCCTGCTCGCGTATCCCGCGGCCAAGCTCGCCAAATCAGGGCACCCCTTCGCCCTTTCCGGAATCCTGGCGGCTTCGGCGATGCTTGGAACCGTGGCGGCTTTCGGCCTTCTCCTTCACGAAGGTTCCCTGGGCTGGCTGTTCCGTTCGCCTTCGCGCCGGCCCCGGCGAGAGGACGCGCGGAGCTTCCTGAGCATGAGCGGGACTCTCGCGATTACGGGACTCTATGGAGCGCTGATCCCTCTTCTGGTGCGGGCCTGGGCGGTTCAGCGTCATGGCCTTCATGGCGCCGGCATCCTCGACGTGGCGTGGACGATCAGTCTTTCGTATCTCATGGTGATCCTCGGTTCTCTCTCGTCGTACTACCTGCCGACCCTCAGCAGCACGGCGGCGGGACCCGCTCGCGCGGAGGTCATCGGGCGAATGCTCCGTCTGATCCTGGGATTCTTGTGCCCCATCGTCGTCACCGCGATCGTCCTG
This sequence comes from Planctomycetota bacterium, assembly GCA_036383955.1. Taxonomy (GTDB): domain Bacteria; phylum Planctomycetota; class MHYJ01; order MHYJ01; family JACPRB01; genus JACQFK01. The sequence goes on from DASVNH010000227.1 coordinate 42,438, forward strand.
AAGCCCGTTCTGCTCGATCTGCTGTACTCCAGGGATTTCAGCCCGGCGCTGAAGATCATGCGCTGGATGATGATTGGTGATTTCTTCAAAGGGGTCAGTTGGGTGTTCTCCTTCACGATGATCGCTCACTCGGACATGCGGACGTTTCTATGGTCCGAGCTGACGTGGGGATCCGCTACCCTCGCGGCAAGCGCGGTGTTCATCCTGGGAGCGGGTTCCTTGGAAGGCGTCGGAATCACCTACGCGGCGCTTTACGTCCTTTATCTTCTGTTCACGTACGCGTACGCGGTGCGTCGATATCAGTTCCATCTTGGAAGCGGCACGCTTAAGCAGGGGATCGTCGGAGCCTGCTTGGTCGTCGCGGTGTCGCTGTGGACGTGGAACGACATCCGGGTTTCGGCGTGGAAGAGCATTGCGGCGATCACGGTCGCCGCTCTCGTATCCGGTTTCTGGATTCTCAAGGGAACGCGGCCTTTCGAGGTCCCTCGAGCCCTTTCGTCAGGCCCCCTCGATGGCTCCGGAAAGAGTTTCACCGGAGGTCCGCTGTGAGACGGCAGGAGGACGCCTTTGACCCTCCAACCAGGACACGAGGACCAATACATTCCAGAGGCTGTGCTGTCGGTTCACTCGTCCCGAGAGATGGTCACGCCACTCCTTCCTGATGTGACGCGGGTTGAGCCATCCATCGCGGCGTAAGCGGCTTTCGTCCAGCAGCGTCTCGGCCCACTCCCGAAGGGGCCCCCTCAGCCAAGCGTCCAAGGGGACCGCGAAGCCCGCTTTGGGGCGATCCGTCAGCGATGGCGGCACATAGCGGTTCAGGAGCCGTCGGAGGATCCACTTTCCACTTCGATTCCGAATTTTCAGCGACAACGGGAGTCGCCACGCGAATTCAAAGACGCGGGGATCCAGGATGGGCATGCGTCCTTCCAACCCCACGGCCATCGTCGCCCGGTCGACCTTCACCAGAATGTCGTCGGGAAGATATCCATTCGTATCCCACAGCATCATTTGTTCGGCGGGCGTGGATGAGATGGGCGCCGAGGAAAGCCGACGATCGCGACTTAAGGTTCCGACGGCCAGCAGGGCGTCGTACGCTTCCTCAAGCGAGTCGGCCTGAAGCAGATCGGCCGCTTTGTGGAGCTTCTCGCCCAGGGCATTGGGCCGGAAACGGCCCGGAAGGAGGGGGAGGAGCGCCCGCGCGAGCTGATCCCATTTCGCCGGGGGAACCGCCCGAATCGCCAGCGCTGCGGTTCCGCGGACGCCCCGAGGCATGCTTTCCGCGAGCTTCCAGAGCGTCGACGCCCATGTATGCCTGTTGTATCCAGCGAAGAGTTCGTCGCCCCCGTCCCCTGAAAGGCAAACCGTCACGTGGCGCCTCGCCATCCGGGCGAGGAGGCAAGAAGGGATTTGCGAGGAATCCGAGAACGGCTCGTCATAGATCGCGGGAAGGTCCGGTATCAGGTCGAGTGCGTGACGCGCGGTTACGGTGAGGGCCGTGTGATCGGTCGCCAGATGAGCGGCTACCCCTTTAGCCATCGAAGCCTCGTCATAAGCGGCTTCGTTGAACCCGATGGTGAACGTCCGAACCTTCCGGCTGCTTTGGGCCTGCATGAGCGCCGCCACCGTCGAGGAGTCGATGCCTCCGGATAAGAACACCCCCAGAGGGACATCCGCCTCCATCCGCGCTCGGGTCGCTTCCCTCAGCAGCGCGTCCAGACGATCCGTCGCCTCGTCATCGCTTCCCTTGAACGGGTCGGCCATTCCCCGACGCGCGACCTCCTCCGCGGACCAATAAGAGCTCTCGCGTTCCACTCTTGGGCGCCCCGCGTCTACGCGCAGGATCGTCCCTGGAGCCAACTTATAGACATCCTTGTACACCGCGGTGTCGCCTGGTACGCGACCGTAGCGTAGATAGAGTTGAATGGCGCCAGGCTGAATCTCGGCGGGAAACGAGGGAAATGCGCGAAAGGCACGGACTTCGGACGCGAAGAGAAAGGTCTGACCCACCCATCCGTAGTAGAGGGGCTTTTCTCCCAGGCGGTCTCGACCGAGAAAGAGACATCGCGCCTTCCGGTCCCACAGGGCAAACGCGAACATCCCATTGAGACGCGCCACCGCGTTATCGACACCCCAGGCGCAGAAGGCGTGGAGCATGACCTCCGTGTCAGAGCGGCTTCGCCAGGGACGGGAGGGAATAGCCGTCTGGAGCTCCTGACGAAGCTCATGATGGTTATAGATCTCGCCGTTGAAGGAGAGGACGTGATCCCCGCACGAGCACAGCATGGGCTGGCCGGCGTTGGGAGAAAGGTCCAGGACGGCCAGGCGACGATGCCCTATCCCGATGCCGCTCGAGGCGTCGACCCAGACGGAGCCTCCGTCGGGTCCGCGATGGGCGAGCGTTTCGGTCATGGCCGCCGTCGAAGCCCTCAGCTCCTCCAAAGGAGTTGAAGCCGACACGTCAAAGCAGCCGCTGATACCGCACATAATGGTCGCCTACGCCTCCACGTCGCGCGGACGACGGAGCCGCCGAGGGAGGGCCGCGCGGATGGAGATCAGCGGGACAGTCATCGGACGGGCCGGACCTCGATAGAAGGGCCGGTGTCGGAAAGAGGTAGGGGCGCCTGAAGCGCTGGAGAACCGAAGAAAACGGGAGTCAGGAGGAAGCCGATCCAAACGAACGTCGAGGACGTGTAGTAGTCGTAAAAGATGCCGAGTGTCAGGATGGAGAGGTTGAGCGAACCGGCGAACGCCGCGCCGCTGTTCTGCGGGAACCTCCGGGTTAGACCGTGCAGAAAGCCGGAAAAGGCGCCGAATAAACCGGTCCAGACCAGGCTTCCCGCGATTCCATAATCGAGAACATAGGGTCCGAAGAGAGTGGTGACGTTGGTCGGATAAGGGGTTTCGTAGTAGGGCCATAGGTGGGGCTGCGGATAGATGAGGCCGAGGGAGCTAAGTACTCGGTGCAGCGGGCGGAAAGAGTACAGGGTGTTCGACCAGTCCGCCCGATACCCTTCCACAATCTGGTCCAAGGCATGCGAGGGCGCGAGCGTGTAGAGCCAGAAAGATCCGATTTCGCCATCAGAGGCCTTGCCCACCAGGCCGCCCAGAATCTCAAACAGGGAATAGAGTCCCCCCGCCGCCAGCAGAAGAAGAACAGGTCTGAATCGGTAATGACAGTAGAAGAACAAGCCGATCAGACTGGCCGCGAAGAGCGAGGCCCTCGCCGTGCTTAGGTAGATGTAGCAAGCGAGCAAAGTCAGGATGGCCAACTTGGCGTTCTGGCTCAGGACGTGACGGTTCGTGATCACGAAAGGTATCGCTGAGAAGAAGAAAAAATTGAGCAACGCGATAGCGGGGAAGTGGGAGGCTTCCTCGTGGTCGGTGAGGGTGGTCCGGTAGATGTTCAATCCCGTGGGCGTCCACCAATCCGACCCTACGAAAAGCCAGCGATCGACGATCTGGAACAGGATCGATACCGACATACACACCAGATAAACGCTGGAGGCGTGACGTGGACCAATCGGAAGCCACGAGAGTGTGAGGGAGCTGGAGCGTCGCGGGAGAGTCTTCATGACGGCGGTTTGGGTCATGAGGGAGCAGGCGCAGAAAGTGAGGACGGCGCCGGCGAGGTAGAAGAGAAGGCCGTTCGAGTAAGGGTAGAAGGGTATTCCGGAAAAGGCGGACGTCAGGACAACTCCCAGCCAGATCGCCGGGAACAGCAGCGCGGGATTCAGCACGCCGCCACGAACAGGGGGGGCAGGGGGGAGAGGAACGGTCATGGAAACAGGCTCCGCCCCGATTTCATGTGGCGGACGCCGCTGGCGAGAGACCGCCGGAGTCCGTGAATAGACTCGAGACCGCCTCGAAGCAGGAGGTGGATGCCTTCGAGGAGTCGTCCGCGGGCGAGTCGCTTGAGGCCGTAGGAGCAAAGCCGTTCACTGCGCGCGAGCCGAACGTACCTGGTCATGTCCGGCACGTCCCGCCGGATCAGGTCAAGACTCAGCAGGGTTTCTTGAAGTCCCCAGAGATCCGCCTGCCGCGTCACGTTCCCCGGATGCCTGCGGTATCGCGCGAAAACACCCGGGATGAAGCCGACCGCTTCGGAATGGCGGGGAGCGCGTCCGAGAATCTGCAGGAGAAACAGGAAGTCCGAGGAGTGGGGAATCCTCTCGTCGTAACCCCCCGGAGGCGCGAAAGACGAGCGAAACATCACCGACGTGCTCGCGAAGAAGAGTTCCAGGAGGATCATGTCCTTGAGATCGCCGGTTCGCAAGGGATGTCGCGTGGAGTAAAGGCCGAGCGTCTTTCCGGTCCCGGAATCGAAGACATCGACGTCGTGGTAACAGATGACGCGTCGATCGTCGGAGGACAGCCAATCCACCTGCTTGCGGATCTTGCCGGGAAGAAGGACATCGTCACCCCCTTGAAGGGCGATGAATCGGCCGCCGCAACGTCGGAGAGCCCGGTTGCAGTTGCCGGTAATTCCCACGTTCCGCTCGCCTAGAATGGGGAACAGCCGACCGGGATACTTCCGCTGGATTCGCGTGATGATCCTGGGCGTGTCGTCGGAGGACCCGTCGTCCGCGACGACGACCTCCAGCGGGTCGTACTCCTGTTCGAGGGCGCTGATCAGGGTCTCTTCCACGAAGTTGGCCTGATTGTAGGTGGCGATCAGGATGGAAACCGGAGGATCCGTCATCGATTGATTTGGGGAATTCTGTCGCATCTCGGTCCAAGGGTCAATAGTCTATTCCAAGTCCCGGAGATCCGCGTCGACGTCCCCGCTATGAAAAGAATCGTCTACGTCGTCAACAACGCCTCGTTCTTCGTGTCACATCGACTGGAACTCGGCAAAGCGGCGCGGGCGGAGGGCTGGGATGTCCACGTAGCGGCCCCGGAGCCGGATGCCCCGGCCCGGGCGGCTCTCAGGGGGTTCGATTTGCACGTCGTCCGGATGAAGCGGGCCCACGGACGCCCCTGGTCCGAGCCGCTGACGCTCTGGGATCTGGTCCGGCTGTATCGATGCCTCCGTCCCGACGTCGTGCACCATGTGGGCCTGAAGCCGGCGATCTACGGGACCCTCGCGGCCAGGATCGCGGGGGTCCGCCGTATCGTCAACGCCATCACGGGACTCGGATACTTGTTTATTGCCGAGGGGCTCCTAGCTTCCATCGCTCGGGGCATGGTCAAGTTGGCTTTGAAAGGCCTGTTCAGAGACTCCCGCTGCGTAACCATCTTTCAGAATCCGACGGATTACGAAATGTTCATCCGCGGAGGCCTCTCCCGGCGGGAAACGTCCGTGATGATCAAGGGCGCCGGAGTCGACCTAACGAGATTCTCCAGGGCCGAGGAGGTCGAGGGCCTTCCCGTGGTCCTGTTCATCGGTCGATTGTTGTGGCACAAGGGCGCGGGTGAATTCGTGGGAGCGGCTCGCAGGTTGCGCAACGCGCCCACGAGGGCCAGATTCGTCCTTATCGGCGACCTGGACGTCGGCAATCCCGCGGGTGTCCCGCGCGATGTCGTGGAGGGGTGGGTCCGTGAGGGCGTCGTGGAGTGGTGGGGATATCGCGAGGACGTGCCGGACCTCATGCGAAAGGCTCATATCGTCTGTTTGCCGTCGTATCGAGAAGGGGCTCCGAAAGTACTCCTAGAGGCCGCGGCCTGCGGCCGTCCCGTGGTGACCACCGATTGTCCCGGCTGCCGGGATGTCGTCGTCCACGGCGAGAACGGGTTTGTGGTTCCAGTCGCGAACGACGCGGCCCTCGCGTCGGCGCTGGACGTTCTGATTCAGGATCCGAAGCTGCGGCGGGACATGGGGGTTCGAGGCCGAGCGATGGCCGAGGCGGAGTTTTCGTTGGAAAGGGTCGTTCCCCGGACCCTCAGCCTCTACGAACCGCGCCTATCATGAACTAGGCTCGGATCGCGGATCGCCCGCTTTAGGCCTCTTGCACGGGATCCGCGGTTTCCGGATCCTGCGCTTCGGCGTCCCCCCGTTTCATGTCGATCAGCTCCCGCGATTGCCGCAGGGCGCGCTGCCGGCTTCGATACGCCGCTCGTTCCGCGAGGATCAAAATGGCCGAAATGGTCAGGATCTGGGCGAGTGTCAGAAGGCTCTCGATCAGGCTGGATTTGGAGAGCCGCACGGCGCTGAACGCGATAGCCGTCGCGATGAGCCAAATGAAGATGACGACCTGAAGGTGCGAAAACCCAAGTCGCATGAGGCGATGATGAAAATGGCTCTGGTCGCCGATCGCGACCGACCTTTTCTGGAACAGGCGGATCAAGACGACCGATGTCGTGTCATACAGGGGGATCCCGAGCAGGAAGACGGGGATGAGAAGCGGCATCAGCCAGTTGCCCTGGTGGGGAGAATGAGTCATGAAGGTGGCCTGGAGCGTGAGCACCCCCATCAAGTAGCCGAGAAGGAGGCTTCCGGAACTCCCAAGGAAGACTCTCGCGGGGTGAAAGTTGTACTTGAGGAACCCGAGTTGAGCGCCGGCCAGACAGGCGAGCAGGAGCACCATGTTCGGTTGCTGCCCGACTCCCATGACGGCCATCAACCCCGCCGTGGCGATGAGCGATACGCCGGCGGACAAGCCGTCGAGGCCGTCCAGGAAGTTGAACGCATTGGTTACTCCGACGATCCAGAGAATGCCGATCAGGCCGGCCACCCAGACGGGCAGGAAGGCCAGCATGGGGCGCACTCCCGCGATCACCAGGATCAACGCCAGAATTCCCTGAACGAGGAGCCGACTTCGGACTGACATCCCGCGGATGTCATCAATCAATCCGAGGAAGAAGATGAGAACGGCTCCAGCGTAGATGGTGAGCAACTGCGTGATCGCCCCGGCATGGAAGGGCAGCAGGAATCGGGCGCTCTCGGGAAGCAAGTTCCTGATCGTGATTCCTAGAGGCGAGGCGGCGAGTCCGAGATGCCCCCACAGCACCAGAGTCAACGTCCCGAGAATCGCCCAACCGCCCGTCAAAGGGATGAGCTCCGTGTGGACCTTTCGAGGGCCCGGAGTATCCAGGACCCTCCAGCGGCGCCCCGCCCACATCGCCACCGGAGTGAGGACTAGGGCGACTCCCAAGGAGACGAGGGTGAAGTAGGCGGCCAATTGCAGCATGAGCGAGCCGAGATTATAGCGCAGGTTGAGAGCGGTTCAACCGCAAGCGGTCAGGATGGATCGGGCTCCGCCTACCGGCTGCGCCCGCGCAGGTCGATGGCTTCGCCGTCTTCTGGATGCTTGCCTAGCCATTCGTCCAGCAGCAGCTTTGCCGAGTCCCGCTGGTCCAGGCCGATCAGCGCTCGCGCCAAGCCCAGCGCCGCGCGCCGCTCGCCCGGCCTTGACCGCAGGACCTCGCGGAAGTCCTCGGCCGCCAGACGGTACGTCCGTCCCGACAGCGCCAGCTCCGCCCGTCGCAGACGGTGGTTCAAGTCGGCTGGCGACTTGCGCAGAGCTTCCGTCAGCGCTTCCATCGCCCCCAACTCGTCTCCCTTCATCGCCAGGATCTCCGCCTTCAGCGCCGTCCAGGACCCGTTCGATGGGTCAATTCTCTCCGCCGTCACCGCCCGCTCCAGCGCCCGGTCATGGATCCCCAGACGGTGCCACGCTTCCCCCGCGGCTCCGAACGCCCAAGCATCCGACTTCGCGTCCAGGCGGCGGTCGCGCACCCGAGCCTCCAGCCCCCATTGGCCCAGCCCCCGCAGCGTCGTGGCGAGGTAGTCATGCGAGGCCGCTCCCTCCGGACCTTTCGACACCCCCCGCTCGAAGACTTCCATGCCCTTCGCCCACTCGCCCTGCTTCGCCAGGAAAGACGCTAGGCGCGCGGCGGTCTCCGACGTCCCCGGCAGCAGCGTTTCGTACGCCGCCACCGGCCGCGCCGGGTCGTAGATCACCTCGAGGACGGGCTCGACTTCCTCCGGCCGCTGCGCGAAAAGGCGCCGGAAGCAGGCCGCCGACTTCTCGAGGGCTCCCTCGTCCCAGAAGCCCAGCCCCGCTTGCCGTTGCAGCGCCGGGTGCGCCGGGAAGAGCGCCGCCGCCGTCTCCATGTTTCCGGCTCCGACCGCCAGCGCGTGGTCATAGGGCGAGAGCGCCAGCGTCTTCAGGGGCGTGAACAGGAGCAGCCCCGCCGCCAGGCTCGCGCCGGTCACCACCCAGGGCGTCGCCCGTACCGGCTCGCCTCCGCGCGAAAGGGCGGCTCCGAGCCCCACGAGGGCCGCCCACATCAGCCCCACGCCCGTGATCCGGAGGTCGAAGTCGATCAGCGAATGCGCGAGGATCGCCAGCGCCGCCGCGACGAGGCCCGCCGCGGGAAGGCGATCCGGCGAGTGCAGCGGCCGTAGCCCGCGCCATGCGCGCGAGATCCAGATGCCCAGGACCGCGAGCGTGAAAAGGAGGCCGACAACGCCGGCTTCGAAGAGGACGTTGACGTACTCGTTGTGCGCGTGCTGGACCTGCCCCGGGAGCGTCGCGGGCTGAAAGGGGTGGAACGCGTGCGGGTGCGTGCCCACGCCGAAACCCAGCAGCGGCTGCGACCCCGCGGCGGACGTCGTGAGCTCCCAGATTCTCCAGCGCTGCTCGCCTGAGAGGGCGAAGGGGTCCATCGCGCCGAACCGGTCCAACATGCCCGAAGGATTGGAGGCGACGAACGCGACAGTCCCCGCCGCGAGCACCGCCGCCAGCCCCGCCAGGCTCGCGCGCCCGCGATGAAGGAAGGGAAGAACGACCAGCCCCGCGATCGCCGCGAGCGCCGCGCCGCGCGAATGGGAGAGCAGGATCGCCGCGGAGAACAGCGCCGCCAGGAGCGCCCAGCCGAGGCCGGCTTCGGCCCGACGTCCGAGGCTCGGCCGGCTCGCCTCGTCCTCGCGCCGCGGCGGCCAGGAGAAGCGGGCGGTGCTGAGCGCGGACGCCAGCACGAGCCCCATCGCGCAGAGGCCCCCGAAGTTGTTCCGATTGACCAGCGTGCCGCTCGCTCCGCCGGTCCGCGGGCCGTCGTAGAACGGAATCCAGTCGATGCCGCCCAGCGCCCGCACCACGCCCCAGGCCGCCTCCAGGCCCGCCACCAGCAGCAGGCCGCGGATCGCGGAGGACGTCGAGAGCCCCGCCTGGCGCAGCCGGATCACCAGGAGCGCCGCCAGGACGTAGGCCGCCGCCTGCGCCGTGAAGCGGACGCTCAGAAAAGTGTCGGCCGTCCCGGGCCACAGCGTGCCCACCCCGTGCGTCTCCCGCAGCCGCGTCGTGTACGGATACAGGAAGGGCAGCGGCAGCGCTTGCAGCAGCAGGATCCCCGCGAAGCCGGCCAGGAACCAGAGGCCCGCCTTCGACATCCGCGGCGGATCCGGCAGCAGGATCAGCGACGTCCCGTACAGCGCGGCCATCGCCAGGGACGTCGCCGCGATCGCCCACGGCTTCACCGCCCCGAACACGAAGAGCGCGGCCGCCCAGACGACGAGAAAGGAAATCCAGAGCGCGCGGACCCGGGGAGGCATCGGGGGACCAGAATACCCAGGTCCAGGAGACAGGTCCAGGTCCAGGAACGGCGCGGGAGCCCCTTGGGGGGCGCTAGTCCGTGTCGAGGACCTTCCAGGCCCCGCCGTCGAGCTTCAGCTCCAGGTGCCACTGACGTCCCATGCGGTTCGGCAGCGCTTTGACCTTCACCAGGATGAACTCGTATTCGTCGACGTCCTTCTGAGGCTGGGCCAGCAGGACGTCGGGGCCGGCCTTCTCGTCGACCGCCTTCAGGACGTCGCCGAAAATCTCGATCATCGGCTTGCCCTTGGGGCCGCTGAGCGTGGCCGCGAACTCCTCGGCCGTCATCCGCTCCTTGGTCTTGGGATGGGTGTGGTCCGCGTAGACCTTCGCCCAGTTCTTCTCAGCCAGGAGCTTGGCGACCGTCCGGACCGCCGCCACTTGAGGAGGCTCGTCGACCCCCAGGGCCATCAGGAGCGCCAGCAGGCTAGAAGATGCCACGCTCGGGCACCCAGACGACGTCCCCCGGCAGCAGCGGGATGTCGAGCTCCAGCTGGCCGTTCAGCACCGCGTCCAGGTCGACGCCGATCTTCTGCGTCTCGCCGCCGGGCATCTGCCGCAGCACCTGCACCCGGCCCGTCGCCGCGAACTTGGTGTAGCTGCCCGCCTGGCTGACCGCCATCGACACCGTGATCCGCGCGTCGTTCGGCACCTCGAGGTTCCCCGGCTTGTTCACCGCCCCCAGCACGTAGGCCACGCGGACGGCCGACGGGATGACGACGAGATCGTCGGGCCAGAGCTCCAGGTCCGCCTCGGCCCGGCCGCGCGCCAGCATCCGCTCCACCTCGACCAGCGAGAGCCGGATCACCTCGCGCTCCGTCGGCCCGCGCCGCCGCACCACCTGCACGTACTCCTTGTACGCGCGGTCCGTGAAGCCTTCCGCGGCCGCGACGGCCTGCAGGATCGTCATGCGCTGGTGCGGATAGATCTCGTAGCCGCCCGGCTTCGTCACCGCGCCCACGATGTACACGCGCCGCTTCGCGAACTCCTTCACCGTCACCGTGACGTGCGCCTCGTGCAGGTAGTCCTTCTCCAGCCGGCGCCGGATCTCCTGCTCGAGATGCCCCGACGTCTTCGCCGCCGCCTGCACGCCGCCGATCAGCGGAAAGGCGATCGACCCGTCCGTCGGGATCCGCACCTCCAGGTCCATCTCCGGCTGGCGGAACACCGCGATGTGCAGCAGGTCGCCCGCCAGCAGCAGCGGGTCCGGAGCCGGCAGGTTCGCCGGGATCGGGATCGCCGGCACCCCCGTCGGCGCGGCCGAGGGGATGAACGACTGCGAGGGCGGTTCCTTCGACGTCCGGGGCGCCGCGTCCGGCGCGGAACACGCGGAAAGGAAGCAGAGAACGGGTAAGATGCGTTTCATAGGATCGAATCATGCTAGTGGTTACGGGACGCTAATTCAAGGACGCTCATGATCCTTCTGCTCGCCCTCCTCCTTCAGGATCCCCTCGAGAAAGAGCTCCCGCGGCTCAAGCCGACGGAGGCCGTCGACGCCCTCAAGACCTTCGCCGTCGCCCCCGGTTTCGTCATGGAGCTCGTCGCGTCCGAGCCCCAGGTCGTCGATCCCGTCGACATGGTCTTCGACGAGGAAGGCCGCCTCTGGGTCTGCGAGATGATCGACTACCCCTACGGCGACAAGGAAGGCAACCCGCCCCAGGGCCGCGTGAAGAGGCTGGAGGACGTCGACGGCGACGGCCGCTTCGAGCGCGCGACGGTGATCGCCGAGCGCCTCCGCTGGCCGACCGGCCTCTGCCTCTGGGACGGCGGGGCGTACGTGATCTCGCCGCCCGACCTCTTCTACGTGAAGGAGGGCAAGCGTGAGCTCGTGCTGACCGGCTTCGGCGCGCAGAACGTGCAGGGGCTGGCGAACAATCTGCGCTGGGGCCCGGACCACTGGATCTACGGCTCCGCCGGCACCAACGGCGGGCTGCTCCGCAACCTGAAGCGTCCCGACGCGCCGCCGGTGTCGGTGCAGGGCCGCGACTTCCGCTTCCGCCCGACCGGCGAGCTCGAGGCGTGCAGCGGCGGCGGCCAGTTCGGGCATACGATGGACGACGCCGGGCGCCGCTTCGTCTGCTCCAACTCCCTCCAGGCCCGGCACATCGTGCTGGAGGACCGCCACCTCTCGAAGAATCCGAACTTCGCCGCGCCGCGGGTCGCCGCCTCGATCGCCGTCGACGGCGACGCCGGGCCGGTCTACCGCGCGAGCGCGATCGAGCCCTGGCGCGTCGTGCGCACCCGCATGCGGATCTCCGGCGAGGTGAAGGGCATCGTCGAGCCCACGTGGGCCTTCACGTCCGCGACCGGCATCTTCTGGGACCGCGACATGCTGTACATCGGCGACGTCTCGAGCAACCTCGTGCACCGCAAGCGGCTCACGCCCTTCGGCTCGACGTTCAAGGCCGAGCGCGTCGACGAGAAGTCGGAGCTCATCACGTCGACCGACAACTGGTTCCGCCCGACCAACTTCGCGAGCGGCCCCGACGGCGCCCTCTACGTCTGCGACATGTACCGCGAGTGCATCGAGCACCCGTACTCGATCCCCGACTCCATCAAGAAGCACCTCGACCTCACCAGCGGCAAGGATCGCGGGCGGATCTGGCGGGTCCGCGCGAAGGACGGACGCGCGTGGGCGAAGCCGAAGGTCGACATCCTGGAAGCGCTGCGGCATCCGGAGCCGTGGTGGCGGCGCACGGCGTCGCGGCTCGTCTACGAGCGCAAGGACGCGTCCCTCATCCCGGACCTGCGGAAGCTGGGCGCCCTCTGGGAGCTCGACATCCTGGGCGCGCTGAAGCCGGAGGATGTCGCCGCCGCGCTGAAGAGCCCGGACCCGAAGGTTCGCGTGCACGCGATCCGGCTGGCGACGCCCGCGCAGCTGGCCGGGCACGTCGAGCCGGACGCCCAGCTGCGCCTGGAGCTGGCGTGGAAGGCGCCGGCGGGCCTGAGCGAAGGCGCGGACCCCTGGCTCCGCTCGGCGATCGCGGTCGCCTCGGGGGAGAAGACGGCGGACGTCCGCATCGAGGCGCCGAAGCCGCTGGTCGCCGCGCCCACGGGCCCGCGGGCCCCGGTCGTCGAGAAGTACCGCGGGGCGCTGGCCCTGCGGGGCGACGCCGTCCGCGGCCGCGAGATCGCGCGGAAGGCCTGCCTGGTCTGCCACCGCTCGAACGGGGAGGGGCAGGACGTCGGGCCCGACCTCGCCACGGTGAAGGCCCGCACGCCGGAGGAGCTGATCACCCACATCCTCGACCCGAACCGCGAGGTGAACCCGCAGTTCGCGTCGACGAAGATCCAGACGAGCGCCGGCGACATCGTGGACGGCATCGTGGCGTCGGAGACGGCGACGAGCCTGACGCTGAAAGTGGCGGAAGGAAAGTCCTACACCCTGCTGAAGTCGCGGATCGAGCGGCGCGCCCTCTCGGCGCTCTCGCTGATGCCGGAAGGCCTCGAGGCCGTGATGGACCTGCAGGGGATGGCGGACCTGGTCGACTATCTGCGACGTTAGGGCCAGGACCAGGACCAGGACCAGGACCAGGACCAGGACCAGGACCAGGACCAGGACCAGGACCAGGACCAGGACCAGGACCAGGGCCGACGAGGGAAGCCCCTTGGATACCCAGGGGGATGACGAGGGAAGCCCCTTGGATACCCAGGGGGACGACGAAGGGAGCCCCCTTGGATGCCCCGGGGGGATGACGAGGGAGACTAGCGCGTCGCGTGGAGCTGGGTTGCCGCGCAGAGCGTCGCCGTGTCCGTGAACATCAGGGCGTGGACCAGGCGGCCGTCGCGCACGGTCCAGACGTGGACGAAGGGGACGTCGACCGGCGCTCCCGTGGCCACGGCCGTTCCCCGCGAGCGACCCAGGGCGACGACGCGCTCGCCCGACGCGAGGAATTCCTGGACGTCGAAGCGGAGGTCGAACGCGCCGTAGAGGTTGAACAGGAAGTCCTCCAGGTACGCCTTCAGGCCGACGTATTTGCCGCCGACGCCCGGCAGCCCTTCCTGGATCTCCACCACGACCCCCGGGTCCAGCAGCGCCATCAGGAGGTTCCGATGGCCGGGGGCGAGGGACGCGTAATACTGGCGGACCGCCTCCAGCGGCGCGATGTGCATCTTCTAAGAAGTCGATCCTCACGATTCAGGGATGTACCGATGTTGACATCCTTCGCGTCGTAGTCTCTCATAGACGTTTCGGGCGGGTCGACGGGGAGGATCCCATGCTCGCGTTAGCCGTCGTCATGGTCCTGGCGCCTCAGAACGTGTCGTTCGACGACAAGGTCCTCGCGACGATCGACGACGAAGTCACCGCCGACAAGGTGGTGTTCAGCCCCGACGGCCGGAGCGTGGCCTACCGCGGCCTCAAGGCGGGGAAGTACGCCGTCTACACCAACAAGGCGAAGGGCCCGGAATACCAGGCCGTCGACATGCTCCAGTTCACGGCCGACAACCGCGTGTCCTACAAGGCCGCGAACGGCGAGATGTGGAGCGTCATCGTGGGCGGTTCGCCGGTGGGCGGGACGCAGCGGCAGATCGGCACGCCCGTGTTCAGCCCCGACGGCAAGAAAGTGGCGTGGGACGGCTCCCGCGGCCAGGGCGGCGCCCAGGACGCCAAGGCGGCGCACGTCGTCGTCGGCGGCACGAAGGGCGCGGACTACGCCGCGGTCGGCAAGCCGATCTGGGCCGCCGACGGCCAGACGCTCGCCCACACCGTCCGCATCGGCAAGGCCGGCAGCGCCACCCGCGCGTTCCACACGGTCCACGCCGTCGTGATCGGCGCGAAGGTCGGGCCGGAGTACGAGGAGGTCGCGTCGCCCATCTTCGCTCCCAAGGGGCACCGGGTGGCCTACAAGGCGCGCAACGGGGACTTCACCTGGCACATGAACGTGGACGGCAAGCCCGAGGACACCTGGACGGCCCTTGCCGATCCCGTCTGGAGCCCCGACGGCAAGCGCCTCGCATATCGGGCGTCGAACAAACCCAACGAGTGGTTCGTGGTGGTCGACGGCCAGAAGAGCGGCCCGTTCGACGCGCTCGGCAGCGATCCGATCTGGAGCCCCGACTCCAAGCAGGTGGGCTTCATCGTCCGCAAGGGCCTGGACGCCTGGGTGCAGGTGGGCGGGGACAAGAAGAGCGAGGCGTTCCCCGAGTGCGCGCTGCCCGCGTGGTCGCCGGACGGCTCGACGATCGCCTTCGCCGCGAAGGGCAAGGGCCGCTGGATGATGGTGAGCGGCGACAAGCGCGGCCCCGACGACCTCGAGAACGTGGGAGCGCCCATCTGGAGCCCCGACAGCAAGCGGATCGCCTACGCCTGCATGTGGAAGTTCAAGTGGATCGTGGTGATCGACGACGGCAAGAACACGCAGTTCGACGCCGTGCAGCCGCCCGTCTGGAGCCCCGACAGCAAGAAGGTCGCGTACGCGGCCCAGCAGGCGGGCAAGTGGAAGATGGTCGTCGCGTACCGCCACGGCCTGCCCTTCGACGAGATCTGCACGCCCCCCTACTGGAACTCCGACGGCACCAAGGTGGCCTTCGGAGGCCGGATCGGCGGGGACCTCGTCTGGCGCGTGCTCCCCGGCGAGTAAGGTCCAGGACACAGGTCCAGGTCCAGGAACGACGGGGGGACCCCCCTTGGATGCCCAGGGGGAATGAGGTCCAGGAGACAGGTCCAGGTCCAGGAACGACGCGGGGAGCCCCTTGGATACCCAGGGGAGCCAGCCACCCCAGGTCCAGGAAAGACGGGGTGCCCCCTTCCGGGGGGGATCTACGGGTCGAGCCAGCGGTTCATGCTTTCAATCAAACCGTACGTCAGCCTGCAGGCCTCGTCGACCCGCGTGATCAGGGCCTCGAATCGATCCGGGAGAAGAAGGCCTCCGTCTCGAGCGAAGAGCAGGAGACACTTCAGTTCGTCGCCTGAAGAGCGCGCGACGGTGTAGAAGTGGGCCTTGTCGCGAGAGCGTCGCCGACCGAAACCTTCCGCGATGTTGGTTGGGAACGATATCGCGGCCCGCTGCAATTGACCTCCGAGGCCAAACAGATGCGGGTGGGGGAGGGAGGAAGCCAGGTCGTAAATCTCCCGCCCCACGCCATAGGCGGCTTGCCAGGCCTTGAGGTTCATGAACTCCGCGTTCCATCCGGCCATCCGCCATCTAGTGGGTGAAATGGCGATTTCATGGTCGAAGAATATTTCGCGACGACTTTTCCCGATCTCCCCCCTGGGGACCCAGCGGGGGCCCCCTCGTCGTTCCTGGACCTGGACCTGTTTCCTGGACCTGGGGGGGCAAGTTTCAGGCGTTCTGGGGTGTCTCTATTTCCAGCCCGGGTGTACCATAGGTAGTCCAGTATGGGGCGACAGGGGAGGCCACCGGTGAACAGCGGTCGTCGGGGACTGGCGCTCGTGCTGGTCATGACCGTCGTGCTCGCCCTGAGCATCATCGCCACGCCGTTCGTGCTGTCGATGATCCTTCAGGAGCGCAGCGGGACCATGTCCCGCTACGCCTCCCAGGCCGACTGGGGGGCCGACGGCGCCCGGAACTACGCCCTCTGGCGGCTCATGGGCGGCCTGGATCCCATCGAGCGGCGCTTCGGCGGCGGCGGGGCGAACAACACCTATTACTACGACCTGCCGCTGGAGTTCGACATCCGCCTCGACGAGCCGTACCTCAACGGGAAAGGCGGTCCCAAGGTCGCCGATCCCCAGGGCGCCATCTGGGGCCTGAACGTCCAGGACGAGCAGGGCAAGCTCAACGTCCGCACCGCGCCGAGCGGCGCGATCGGCCGGGTCAAGTCGACCGTCGACGACCGCGTCGTCTCCCACAAGGATTTCCTCACGCTCTACTCGGGGCGCGACCACGTCTGGATCGTGCCCCAGCGCATCCGCTCGATGGGCGTCGCCCAGCCCGGCATGAACACCGGCCCGGGGCTCTGGTGCGACAGCTTCCACGTGCTCGCCCCCGAGGCCCGCGTCCGCGTCACCAAGCCGGGCCAGCCGCCCCTCTACGCGCGCGTCAGCTCCAACCCCATGATCAGCGGCACCCCCGGCCTCTTCACCAACCCGCCCATCCCCCAGGCCTACATGGAAGGCGTCATCGAAGTCGAGGCCCGCCACCCCGTGAACATCAACACGGCCCGGCGCGAGGTGCTCGCGGCGGTCTTCGACGGCCTGAGCATCGTCAATCAGCCCCAGAGCAACATCGACGGCGCGACGGCCAACCGCATGGCCAACGCGATCCACGGGAAGCGCTTCACGCGCCTCGAGGAGTTCCTCGTGGTGCTCGGCCAGCAGGGCCTCAACGGGCAGCAGTATCAGGCCGTCGCGCTCAACGCGGTGTGCCCGAGCTGGGCGGGCCTGGGCTCCAGCGGCACCGTCCCGTTCTGCTTCAAGAGCTACGACGCCTACACGGTCGAAGCTTACGGGACGATGAGCAACCCTTCCGGCGCCTCGGTGGCGGCCCGCGGCTTCCGGGAGGTGGTGGATGTCTCGCCCCCCAATCCGATCACCCTCTACTGCGAAAGCCAGCTGGACTTCGACGCCATGGCCAAGACGCTGGCCGTCACTTCGCAGAACCCGCGGCTGCTCGGCTTTCCCTACGGCAACCGGATCACCACGTACCCCAACATGCTCCCCAGCGGGTTCCCGACGGCACAGCCCTCGAAGCCGCCCGGCCCGGCCTCCCCGGCTCTGAAGAACCAGCAGCAGGGGCCGAACGAGGCGTACGTCACCCAGGTGCCGTCCCGCGACTTCCGGGGCGAGAGCGATCCGACCTACGAGCGCGACCTCACGGGCTGGCCGGTGGGGAATCCGCGCGAGCACTTCGACAACGACCAGGAAGGCAAGAAACTCACGGGCGCGCCGCACACGATGCCGTGGACCCAGGTGGTCACGACGACGCCCGCCAAGTCGCAGCCCCAGGGCCCGGGGGTGACGCAGCCCGACATCGCGGCCGGCGGCCTGGAGCTCTGGTGCAAGTTCGACGCCGTGTCGGGCACGACGACGATCCTCGACGTCCGCGAGCAGGACTACAGCAACCGGATCACGCTGCGGATCGAGAACGGCGAGCTGATCTACACCGTCTGCGACGGCACGATCGGCATCCCGGTGAACATGATCGACAACGGCGCGGCCGAGATCCGCCAGCCGTTCACGCCCGTGGCGAACACCTGGTACCACTTCGGCGCCTACTGGAAAGGCACGCGCTACGCCCAGATGGCCCTGCTGGTCGACGGCTTCGCGCATCCGCAGCAGAAGTTCAGCCACGTGAATCCCGAAGGCGACAAGGTCATCACGAAGCTGACCTCGGGGATGGCGGCGAACTCGTCGTCCCTGTCGCTGCAGAACGACGCGCACCTGCCGAGCGGCGTCCTGACCCCGCTCCTGATCGGCCGCGAGGTCGTCCTCTACGACAAGGGGGCCGGCACCGTCGTCCGGGGCGCGCGCAACACGATCGCGGCGAACCATCCGTCCGGCGCGACGGTCTCGGTCTTCGGCTACTCCAGCAAGGTCCGCAACGGCCAGATCAGCGCCGACTTCGGCAGCTTCCAGGTTCCCGTGCCCTACAGTCGCATCCCCACCGGCGGCGGCAACGTCCAGTACAACTTCGGCGCCGACCCCCAGGCCAGCGTGGTCGGCGACAAGCAGGACCCGATGACCATGCAGTACTACGTCGACGCCACCCAGACCGACATCTCGGTGCTGACCCCCGCCATCAACGACTTCCCGGACCAGGGCTACATCAAGGTCCAGAACGAGGTCATCTTCTACACCGGCCGGGTGAACGGCGGCCTGCCCGCCGCGATCGGCTCGACCGCCCGCTTCACCGGCTGCGTCCGCGGCCAGCACGGCACGATGGCCGTGCAGCACAACACGGGCGCCGACGTCCGCATGTGGGCGGTCCCGACGACCGACACGAGCAACTACGACTCGCCCACCATCGTCCAGGTGGGCAACGAATGGTTCGGGCCGGTCCAGCGCGACCCCGTCCGCCCGACCTTCTGGATCTCGTTCGTCAACGCCGGCGCCCCCGTGAACCTCCGCCGCGGCATCGGCGTCTTCGCTTCGATCCCCGGCGCGCACTCGGCGGGCGACAAAGTCATCCCGACCTTCCTCTGCCGCGAAGTCCATCCCCAGGTCAATTCGGAAAACCTCGGCCGCGACGACTGGGTCACCGTCACCGACGCCGCCAACAACAAGGAGCAGCAGCAGGTCGCCCACGCCAGCCCGTTCCACGCCCGGCCCGGCGAGACGCCCATCTGGCCCGAGGCCTCCTGGAACTGGCCCGGCACCTGGCAGATCGCCGCCTTCAAGGACAACGTCACGCGGGCGTACGTCGCCGACGACCTCCACGTCCGCGTCATGAAGTTCCCCTCGGGGGAGCTGCTCGGCCTCAACTGGATCCAGTCCGCCAATCCGAACTTCTCCATCGGGCCGATGAGCGCCACCGTCGATGAGATCAAGGCCTTCGCCTCGCCCAAGCAGGACCTCGAGCTGGCCGTCGAAATGGCCGCCAGCGGCAACACCCTGTCGGTCAACCTCCCCGGCGGCCTGGGCAACTGGCCTTTCGGCGGCCTCCTGAAAGTCGGCGACGAATACATCGGCTACGGCCAGTTCACCAATCCCACGGCGAGCCAGCTCACGCGCGGATGGCTGACGTCCACCGCCGAGGTCCACGACGCCGGCGACCACCTCTTCTCGCTCTACTGGGTCCCCGTGACGACCCTCTCGGGGGACCTCACCCCGACGGATCGCGACATCCCCGTGCGCCAGCGCCTGCCGGGACGGCCCACGGCCGACCGCGTCGGCCCCGGCTACTCCAAAGGCTACGTGCTCATCGACCAGGAGATCGTGCTCTTCGAGTGGAACAACACCGACGGCATGGTGCTCGGCATGCCGCCGCGCTTCGACGGCACGGGCGGCCTCTACCGCGGGATGTTCGGCACGGCGGCCGCGCAGCATACGGCGTCGACGGCCCTCGTCTACGGCATCCCCTGGCGCCACTGGGACACGTTCAAGGCGAAAGAGTTCGACAACACCATGAGCTACTACCAGTGGTCGACGAAGCTGGAAGGGGCGAACTGGCGCTCCGTGCAGTGGACCGAGGAGATCCCGTCGGGCGATCCCAACATCGCCGTCCACGCCCTGGTGCGGATCGACGGCAAGGCGGAGTTCTACGAGGCGCCGGGCCAGGCGGGGAACGCCGGGGCGCACCTCTTCGAGTTCGTCGGCGGCGGCGGGAAGAAGACGCTCAACCGGACCGGGTATCAGATGGACGCGGGGCAGTTCGACGTCCGTTTCTACTGGGAGTACAAGCGGGGCTCGTTCGATCCGGCCGCCCCCTGGACGACGCACTCCTGGAAGCGCGCCCCGAAGATCAAGGAGATCCGGGTCGAGTACGACCGTCCGACCCGCGTGCTGCACCATGAAGACCGCTAGGCCCGCCCGCGTCCTGGGCATGACGCTGCTGGAGCTCCTGGTGGCGTTCTTCGTCCTCCTGATGCTCGTGGGCGCGCTCGTCTCGCTCAGCACCCGCAGCCTGGAGGTGTGGACGTCGGGAGAAGCCCGCAAGGAGATCTACGACCGCGCGGAGGTGGTGCTCTCCGCCCTCGCGAAGGACCTGCGCAACGTCTACGTGGAAAACGAGGTCTTCAACAACGGCCAGCGGGACCTGCCGCCGCCGGCCCTGCAGTGCGACCTCGACCGCCAGAAAAACCCCCGGCTGCGCTTCGTGCGCACCGGCTCGCCGTCGATCGTGCGGGCCCAGGCCGGCTCCCCGCAGACGGTGATCCCGCCGACCTACTACGGGCCGACGTGGGAAGTCGCGTACGTGATGGACCCCGATCCGGAGAAGGCCATCCTCTACCGCGGCGCGCGCTGCTACGACCGGCGGATGACCGGGACGCTGCTGCGGGCCGTCGAGTACGAGCGCTCGAGCGACACCCTGTTCACGGCCTGCTTCACGCCGGTGGAGACGGGCGTGCTCTACGTCGGCTACGACTTCTGGACGCAGTACACGACGACCTGGGACGACGCCCCGCTGCGGAAGGAGGCGTCCAACTCGAAGCAGAAGGTCGGCGCGGAACGGCGCTGGGACTCGACCCGGATCCAGGACGACAAGTTCTTCTTCCACCGCCGGCGCTTCGACCGGACCAACCCCGACTTCGTGTACCCCGAGATCATCCGCGTGACGGCCACGATCGAGCACTTGAGCGCCGACCAGCACGGCGTGAAGGTCCTGGAGGCCGTCGACGAACGCGCCAACGCGATCCGCGTGACGCACACCCGCTCGCTGCCCGACGCCCCCGGCCTCGTCAAGATCGGCGGCGAGTGGATCGAGTACGGCGGCAAGGGCGACAGCGAGCTCTTCAAGCTCACCCGGGGACGTCGGTTCACCTCGCCCGCGTCCCACGCCGCGCAGGCGGCGGTGCGCTTCGGCGAGACGTTCACGACGGAGGTCAAGCCCGCGGCCTTCCGGGAGGCCCAGGAGCCATGACGACAGGTCCAGGAGACAGGTCCAGGTCCAGGATGGATTCCCCCCTGTCCCCCCGGGGGGTGACGGGGGCGCCCGCGGAATTACCCCGGGGACTCGAGGGGGCCACCCCTGGTCCTGGTCCTGGTTCCTGGTCCTCGGGGTTCTCGTTGCTCGAGGTGCTCATCGCCATCGTGGTGCTGGTGCTGGCGGTGTCGGCGATCATTCCGCTGTTCGCGGTGGGCTCGACGTCCCACAAGCGGGGCATGGACCAGGCCCAGGTGGCCTGGCTCGCGCCGCGCATCGCCGCCCGCCTGCAGGAACGGCTGTACGACACGAATCCGAAGGACGTCCGGGGCTACGTCCGCGAGAACGAGGACGGCAGCGTCGTCATCGACGACATGAACGCGAAGCTCGACCCCAAGGAAGGCGGCGACTACACGTTCGAGGCCAAGTTCACGCCGATCACCATGGGCGGCCAGCAGGACCCGCTGCCCGCCACGGCCTTCGTCCTGAAGGTGGAAGTCCACTACAGAGAGCTGGGCGCCGGCCTCATCGACGCGTACGAGACCGTCGTCCTCCGCAAGCTCCTTCGCTGACGCGTCCTGATTCTTGATTCTTGATTCGCGATTCTGCGTTAGAATCCCCGCTCCCATGATCGCGCTGCTGCTGTCCGCCCTCCTCGCGCAGGAGGAGGGCTTTCAGGTGAACACGAGCCCCGTCCGCTTCCGCTCGGTGGAGCTCCGGCCGGGGATCCTGTCGACGTCCGACCTCGACATGAACGTCGGCGACTTCGTGGAGATCGTGAACGACGGCCTGAACCCCGACTTCGAAAGCCGCCTCAGGTTCGACGAGACGACGCGGCTGGACGCCTTCACGTTCGGCGTCGCGTTCGACTTCAACCTGTTCCGGCTGGGCGTCGAAGGCTTCTTCGGCGACTGGGAAGGGGAGGGGACGGTCACGTTCGGCCAGGCGGGAGGCCCCTTCACGACCGTCCCGGTCGAGCTCGAAGGGGACGCCTGGGGGGCCCATTTCACGGTCGAGTGGCCCGCCCTGCGTTACGAGAGCCCCGCGTTCGCCGCCACCCTGGGGCCCGTCCTGGGCGCCAACTGGTTCCACGAGGAGGTGGACGACGTCCCGGAATCCCCGCTGCCGTTCGAGGAGCACGTCAACGCCCTCGTGGGCTCCTTCGGCCCGCGGCTCACCCTGAGCCTCCGGTTCGACCGCGTGGAGATCTCGGCGGAGCTCGAAGTCTCGGCCCTCTTCGGCCAGCTGTCCGGCTTCGAAGAGCGCGCCGCGCTGGGCCTCGGCCTCCGCTTCTGATGGGCTGGACGCGCTCCGAGCTCTCCGCGCTGCTGCGGGCCCGGGGCCTCCGCCTGAAGCGCTCCCTCGGGCAGAACTTCCTCGTCGACGCCAACTTCCTCGAAGCCATCGTCCGCGACGCCGAGGTGGGCCCGGAGGACGTCGTCCTCGAAATCGGGACCGGCGCGGGCTCCCTCACCGACCGCCTGGCCGCCGCCGGCGCGCGCGTGTGGTCCTTCGAGGTCGACCCCGCCCTCCACGCCCTCGCCTCCGAGCTCCTGGCCGGGCGGCCCAACGTCACGCTGACGCTGGCCGACGGCGCGGACTTCGAGCGGCATGTCGGCGACGTCCCCCGCCTCAAGGTGGTGGCCAACCTGCCGTACGAGCCCTGGAAGCGGCTGCTGCTGCGCCTCCTCTCCACGGCCCTGCCCGTCGCGTCCTACACCCTCATGCTGCAGCGGGATGTCGTCGACCGCCTTCGCGCCGCCCCCGGCACCCGGGACTACGGCCCCATGGCGGCGATCGTCCAGGCGACCTGCGAGCTGAAGGTGCTGCGGCGGGCGTCGCCGGCCCTCTTCCTGCCTCCGCCCCGGGTGGAATCCGCCGTGTTCCGCCTGGTCCGGCGCCGCCGGGTGGCGGACCTGGAAAAGGTCGAGGAAGCCCTCCGGGGGCTCTTCGCGGGGCGGCGGAAGAAGTCGACGGCCGCCGGAGGCCGTCGGGTGGAAGAGCTTTCTCCGGAAGAGTTGCTGAAGCTGGCTAGTGGTTCGACAGGCGCTCACCACTAGTGGTGAGCCCGCTTTGATTCCGAGGGTCGCGACGGAGGGAGCGACCCTCGGAATCAAGCGAGTCGAACCACTAGCAGGTAACGGGGGGACGTTCGTATAAGGGGGGGAAGCCCCGAAAACGCTTGACTTGACAGGCCGGGGCGCTAACATTCTCCGTCCGCTCGGGAGGGGTGCGTTTGGCTCTCATCGCTGACGAGACGATCCTCGAGGTGAAGAGGGCGCTCGACATCGCGGAAGTCATTTCCGCGTACTTCCCCCTGAAGCGAGCGGGATCCAATCTGAAGGCCGTCTGCCCGTTTCATGACGAAAAGACCCCGTCCTTCAACGTCCGGCCGTCGACCCAGACCTACCACTGCTTCGGCTGTGGGAAGGGGGGGGATCTGATCGGCTTCGTGATGGATTTCGAGAAGGTCGACTACCCCGAGGCCATCCGCATCCTGGCCGACCGGGCCGGGGTGGCCATCCGCTACAAGGAAGGCGGGGCCGAGGACGGCCCGGGACGTCGGGAAGTCGCCCAGGCCAACGAATGGGCGGCGAACGTGTTCCGCTCGACCCTGAAGAACGCCCCCGAGGCGCAGATCGCGCGCGACTTCTTCCAGCGCCGCGGCGTGACGGAGGAGACGGCCGAGCTCTTCGGCCTGGGGCACTCGCTGGAGTCGTGGGATCACCTGCTGCAGCGGGCCCGGACGGCGGGGATCTCCGCGAAGACGCTCCACGCGGCGGGGCTGGTCGTCGAGCGCACCGAGGGCAAGCAGGGGCACTACGACCGCTTCCGCGGCCGGGCGATGTTTCCGATCGGCGACCTCTGGGGCAAGCCGATCGCGTTCGGCGCCCGCACGCTGAAGGACGAGCATCCCAAGTTCATCAACTCCCCCGAGACCAAGATCTTCACGAAGGGCCGCGGCTTTTACGGCCTGCACCTCGCGAAAGAGGCCCTCGAGGAGACCAAGACCGTCTACATCGTCGAGGGCTACCTCGACGTCGTGATCCCGCACCAGGCGGGCGTGAAGGGCCTGGTCGCCACGCTCGGCACCGCGCTCACGCGGGACCACCTGAAGATCCTGCGGCGCTACGTGGAGAAGGTCGTGCTCGTGTTCGACGCGGACGCCGCCGGCCAGAAGGCCAGCGAGCGGGGGCTCGACCTCCTCCTGTCCGAGAACGTCGACATCTTCGTCGCGGAGCTCCCGTCAGGGATGGATCCGGACGACGTCGTGCTGAAGCTCGGCGCCGACAAGCTCCGCGAGTGCCTCGAGAAGCCGCGGGAGATCTTCGACTTCCTCATGTCCTCGCTCTCCGCGAAGCATGGGACGTCGACGCCCGCCGCCAAGGCGCGGATCGTCGAGGAGATGATGGAGCGCGTCGCGCAGATTCCCGACGCGATCAAGCGGGAGATCCTGGTGCAGCAGGTGGCCCAGCGCTTCGGGCTGGCCGAGGCGACGCTGAAGGACCGCCTTCGCCGGGAGGCTCCGGAGGCGGCGGCGCCGGTGGAAGTCGAGGCGCCCGCCCCCCTGGTCGCGGCGGCGCGGGAGCTGATCGCGTGCGTGGTGGCGGATCCCGTGACGGCCAAGGCCGCGCGCGCGAACGTGCCGCTGGACCGGTATCCGTCGGCGCCGCTGCGGAAGATCGCGGAAGCGGCGTACGCGCTGGTGGACCGGCTGGGCGAGGCGCCCGGGCGGGAGCTGACGGCGGCCCTGGGGGACCCGGCGCTGTCGACCCTGGCGGCGTCGATCCTGGCCGGCGAGCTGGATCCCGCCCAGGCGGCGGCGCGGGCCGAGGCGGCGCGCCAGACGCTCGAAACGGCCGCTTATCGGAGCGAATCCAAGGACCGGCAAGCACGTTTAAAAGAGGCGACCGGCGAAAGCCAGGACGCCCTGCTTCGTGAAATCATGAACGCGCGGAAGCGGCGACCGACGGACCACGGTCTGCTGCCCGGCAGGTGAGGCGATGGATCTGAAGGACAAGAGCAACAAGCCCCGCGAGGACGACGAGAAGCCGGAGCCCCAGGAGGGCGCCGAGGGCGAGGGCGGCGAGGCCTCTCTCAAGGTCCGCGGCGTGCCCGACGAGGTCGCGCGCTCGCTCAATCCCGAGGTGCGCACCCTGATCGAGGAAGGCCGCAAGCGCGGCTTCGTCACCTACGACGAGCTCAACAAGGTCCTCCCGGACGACATGGCGTCCCCCGAGAAGATCGACCAGATCTTCCAGATGATGGACGACCTCGGGATCGAGATGGTCGAGACCGCGGCGGCGGAAGGCGAGAAGGAAGGGTCCTCGGCCAGCTACGACGACGACGACGAGAGCGGTTTCGAGCAGCCCGAGGAGTCCGACAGCAAGCGCGGGGCCGTCAGCGAGAAGATCGACGACCCGGTCCGCATGTACCTGACCCAGATGGGCGAGATCCCGCTGCTCTCCCGCGAGGACGAGCTGCGCCTCGCCAAGCGCATCGAGATCACCCGGAAGCGCTTCCGCACCAAGGTGCTGGAGTCTCCCGTGGCCGTCATCGAGGCCCTCCAGATCCTGGAGGACGTCAAGAACGGCGAGCTGGCCTTCGACCGCACGCTGAAGGCGGACAGCGCGATCGACGTCTCGAAATTCGAGGTGCTCGACCGCCTGCCGCAGGTGATCGACCGCATCCGCACGACGATCTTCGACTCCCACGAGGTGTTCGAGAAGCTCCAGGAGGGCAAGGGGCCGGCCGCCAAGCGGGAGAAGCTCCGCCTCCGTCACCGCGAGAACCAGCGCCGCTGCGTGGTGATGATGGAGGAGATGAACATCCAGTCCAAGAAGATCAAGCCCATGATGGAGAAGCTGGAGCAGATCTCGGCCCGGATGGACGAGCTCCAGTTCGAGAGGGGCGAGATCAAGGCGGGCCGCGGCAACAAGCTGCGGATGCCCGCCGTGCAGAAGGAGCTCGACCAGCTCATGGGCCAGACCCTGGAGGGGCCCGACGAGCTCCGCTCGCGCGTGCGCGACATCCGGGAGCGCTTCGAGGACTACGAGAAGACCAAGCGGAAGCTGTCGAGCGGCAACCTCCGGCTGGTGGTGTCGATCGGCAAGAAGTACCGGAACCGCGGGCTGTCGTTCCTCGACCTCATCCAGGAAGGCAACACCGGCCTGATGAAGGCCGTCGAGAAGTACGAATACCGCCGGGGCTACAAGTTCTCGACCTACGCGACGTGGTGGATCCGGCAGGCCATCACGCGCGCGATCGCGGACCAGGCGCGGACGATCCGCATCCCGGTCCACATGATCGAGACGATGACGAAGCTCCGCAACGTCGCGAAGAAGCTCGCGCAGAAGAACGGGCGCGAGCCGAGCCTCGAGGAGATCGCCAACGAAAGCCAGATCTCGCTCGAGGAGACGAAGCGGGTCCTGAAGATCGCCAAGCACCCGATCTCGCTGGACCGGCCCATCGGGGAAGGCGACGACTCCTACTTCGGCGACTTCATCGAGGACGAGAGCGCCGAAAGCCCGGTCTCCGCCGCCACGCACGAGATGCTCAAGGAGAAGATCGAGACGGTCCTGCAGACCCTCTCGTTCCGCGAGCGCGAGATCATCAAGCTGCGCTACGGCATCGGCACCGGCTACACCTACACGCTGGAGGAAGTCGGCCGCATCTTCAAGGTCACGCGCGAGCGCGTGCGGCAGATCGAGGCGAAGGCGATCCGGAAGCTGCAGCATCCGATCCGTTCGCGGAAGCTCGAGGGCTTCCTCGAGGGCTTCATCCGGCGCGCCGCGGAGGAAGCGGCCGCGCAGCCGGCGGAGATGTAGCTTGATTCGGGGACGCCGGTCGCTATGATAGGGGCCTTCATGACGGGCTTGAAAAAAGGAAACGGATGGCGGGGAAGACCGACACACTGATCCCGCTGCAGCAGCTGGATCTTGAGATCCACAAGCTCAAGGTCCAGGCGGCCGAAAAACCCCGGATCCTCGCCCCCGTCGAAGCCAAGCTCGCCCACGTCAAAGAGAAGCTCGGCGCCCTCCAGGCCGAGATCAAGGCCCTCAAGCTCGAAGGCGCCAAGCGCGAGCTCTCCGTCAAGGAGCACGAGGACCGCATCACCAAGATCACCGCGCAGTCCATGACCGCCAAGAAGAACGACGAGTACCAGGCCTTCCAGAAGGAGATCTCCGGCGTGAAGGCCGAAAAGGCCCGCGTCGAGGACGGCCTGCTCGACATCTACATGCAGGTCGAGGAGAAGGCCAAGCTCGAGAAGGTCCGCCTCGAAGAGGTCAAGACCGCCGAAGCCCAGTTCGCCGCCGGCAAGGCCGAGTCGGACAAGGACGTGGCCTTCCTCAACCGCCAGCTCGAGGAGGAGCTCGGCAAGCGCGCGGCCCTCGCCGGGGCCGTCGAAAAAGAGGTCCTCCGCGTCTATGAGCGCGTCCTCCGCGCGAAGGACGACGGCCTGGCCCTCGCCCCCGCCGAGAAGTACGAGGTCATCGAGGACGAGGGGAAGGTCATCGACTGGCGCTGCGGCGGCTGCGCCGCCACCCTCAACCTGCAGGACGTCAATCTGATCATGATGGGCCGCGAAGTCCACTTCTGCCGCGGCTGCTCCCGCCTGCTCTTCATCAAGCCGGCGTAACGAACTTCCAACTCCCAACTCCCAGCACCCAAGGCCATCAGGACGCTAGGCCAATCGGGTGATCATGGAGCTTAGGATGTAAAGAAGTTCCGTCGATTCTTGGAGATCGTGCTTGAGATCGCCCGCGGATGGCCACCGCCGTTCGACGATCCGAAGCCAGAACCGAAGCTCACGGCACTCCTTTCGGGCGATGATGAGCGACCTGCGCTTGTCGGCAGTAGAAACAGCTCCATCGGCTTCTTCCACATTCGCGCCGACGGAGGTGCCGGATCGGACCAATTGCTGTTGGATCACTCCTCCGGGCCGTGAGTTCGGGAGGGTTTCCGCGATGTCCAGGACCCGAAGCGCCAGGAGAAAGGGCCGTTCACGAATATCGAATGGCTTACCCATCGGGAGAAGCAGTGGCTTCGCTCGCTTCGTTGGATTCGTCTTCAACTTTGGGAGTTGGGGGTTGGGAGTTACCCCAGCTTCGCGCCGGGCGGGTAGAAGGCCATCCGCAGGTCGCCGACTTTCAGGACGTCGCCCGCCTTCAGCGCCTCGTCGTTGATCTTGCGGTCGCCGAGGAGCGTGCCGAAGCGGCTGCCGAGGTCGCGGACGAAGCACTGGTCGCCCGTGCGGTAGACCTCGCAGTGCCGCGCCTCCACCTGGGGGTGCTTCACCGGGATCGTGGACTTGGGGTCGCCGCCGAAGCGGATCGACGTCGCCATGACCGGGAAGACCATGCCCTTTTCATCGCCGTCGAGCGCCACCAGGCGCGGCGAGCGGAACACGCGTTCGGCCTGCGCGCGCAGAAAGGCGCGGGCGACTTCCGCGCTGTGCTCGAAGCGGAAGTAGTTCGCGAGGCCCAGGTTCGAGAGGACCACCTTGACCTTCGGCTGCGTCTCGACGAGCACCACCGCGCCGCCGCGGCGCTCGACCATCATCGCCAGGTCGAGCAGGTAGCCGAAGCCGGAGCTCGACACGTAGCTGACGTTGGCCATGTGGAGGATGAGGTAGGACGTCCGACGTCCGATCGCCGCGTCGATCTTGTCCTTGAAATCGCGGGCATTGGCCGCGCCGACGCCGCCGTCGATGACGATCTCGGCCGAATGGGGCAGGTCCAGGATGGGCTGGGAGCGCACGGTGAGGTCGTTCACGCGGGAATTATATCGGACGAGTCGCGAAGAGGCGGGCTCAAAAAACAGGCTTACTTGAGGACTTTGGCCGGATCCGCTTTCGGCACCAGCTTGAGGCCGAGGCCGGCGCAGGCCCGGCAGGGGACGCGGGCGCGGAGGAAGGCCAGGCCGCGGCTGTCGCAGTCCGCGCAGGCGGTGGCGTCGACCATGTCCTCGAGCGCGGGCGGCGGCTTGGGGCCGGGGCACTGCTTGCAGTCGAACGTGCCTTCCTTGCACTTGTCGCAGATGATCGCCGCCGAATTGCCCGTCCCCTTGCAGGGCAGGCAGAGGATCTGGGCGCCGAGCGCGTTCACGCTGTGGCCCTTGCCCTTGCACTTCACGCACTGCACGATGATCTGCTTCTTGCCGTGGCAGTTCGTGCAGCGCACCTTGCCCTCGCCGAGGCAGGTCCCGCAGCTGCCGGCCGCCTTGATCGACTTCCCGAGCGCCGCCACGTGGTCGCGGAAGGCCGCGTCCGGGGTGGAGATCTTCGACAGGGCGTCCACCGGCCGGTCGAAGCCGCGCTTGCGGGCCGTCACCAGGCGCAGGAGCGCGTAGGACCAGACGAAGCGCGTGACCGGCGTGTCCGTGGCGCGGTGCTCGCGCACGAACGACAGCACCGCCAGGTCGAAGTCGCCCGACGCGATCCAGCCGTTCAGGTCGGCCACCGCGTGGCCCTCGGCCGTCCCGATCTTCCCGTCCAGCACCACCAGGCCGAGCGCCCGCGCCGCCTTCTCCGCGTCCGGGCCCGGCGTGGCGCTCGACGCGTGCACGAGCGCGAACGGGAGGAGGGCGTCGACGGCCCCCGGCGCCGTCTTGCGCAGCTCGGCGAGGTACTTCGCCGCCTCGAGGTGCTGGTCCGCGCCGGGCTTCGTGAGCCAGGGCTTGGCGAAATAGTCCTGCGCGGCCTTGAGCGCCGGGCCCTCGAGCTTCATCTCCGCGTCGCTCTTCGCCAGGAACATGAGCGCCGCCACCGCCATGTCGTTCGACCGCTGGGCCTGGAAGGCGGCGCGGGCGGCGCCGCGCTTCGCCGGGTCGCCGCGCTTGGCCGGGTCGCGCAGGACCGCCAGCGCGTCGTCCGCCTCCAGCGTCGCCGGGGAGGACGTCGGCGCCGACGGCGTCCCCGCGGGGCGCTTGGCGACTTCGGAGCCGAAGCGGTCGCGCAGCAGCCGCATGAGCTGCATGATCTGCATGAGCCGCTTGCCGAGCTTGTCGTCGTCGGGGAAGAGGTCGAGGGCGCCGGCGTAGGCCTCGCGGGCGCGGGTGACTTTGGCGACGGCCTCCTTCAGGATCGCGTTCTGCTCGGCGACGGCCGTCAGCGTCAGCACCTTCTCGAAGTCTTTCTTCGCGTCCTCGTAGAGGGCGTCGGAGTCCCCGAGGAACTCCTTGGGGTCCTTGACGATCTTGTCGACCTCCTCCCGGAGGAAGGTCCGCAGGCCCATGTCGGGGGTGGTCACTTCGACGTGGGCGGCCTTTTCGACGACCCGGCCGGGGACGCGGCTGCCGTCCTTGAGGACGACGACGTCCGCCGCCGCGACGGCGGCGAAGAGAAGGAAAAGCGAAAAGGCCCGCATCATGGCTCCCCTCTATTCCCTATAGCCGCCGGCGGGCGGCACGCTACGGCAGGACGCGGGCCGGATCGACGCGCGGCGCGAGCTTCTGGCCGACGCCCATGCAGGTCTTGCAGGCCCAGAGGATGCGCTTGAAGACGAAGCCCCGGCCGTCGCAGGACCCGCAGCCGTCGCCGGCCGCGTAGATCTGGTCGAGGTCGGGGGCCGTCCCCGGCTTCTCGCACTGCTTGCAGTCGAGGTACCCGTCCTTGCACTTCTCGCAGGTGAAGAGCTTGGAGTAGCCGCGGCCGCGGCAGGGATAGCAGGGGATCTCGTTGTCGCGGAACCCGTAGCCGCCGCCGGCCTCGGGGATCTTGCCCTTGCCCTTGCACTTCTCGCAGTTGAAGCGGATCTCCTTCTTGCCGTGGCAGTTCACGCAGCGGAGCTTGGCCTCGCCCGAGCAGGTGCCGCAGACGGCGACGGCCTTGATCGACTTCACGAGGGCGCCCACGTGGTCGAGGAAGATCGCAGGGCCGGTCTTGATCGACTGGAGGGCCTGGACGGGGCGCTCGAAGCCGCGCTTCTTCGCCTGGGCCAGCCGCAGCAGGGCGTAGGACCACACGAAGCGCACGACGGGGGTGTCCGACGACCGGTGCTCCTTCACGAACGACAGCGCGGCGAGGTCGAAGTCGCCCGACGCGATCCAGGCGTTCATGTCGCGGACGGCGTGGCCCTCGGGCGTGCCGGCGATGCCGTTGCGGACGGCGAGCCCGAGGAGGCGGGCGGTCTGGTCCGACTCCGCGCCGCCGGGGGCGTGGCCGAGGTGGCCGATGCCGAAGAGCGCGAGGGGCTCGGTCTCGGCCTTGGCGTCGGCCTTGCGGACGGCCGCGATCTGGGCCGCGAGCCAGGTGGCCGCCTCCTGATGGTTGGCGGGGGCGAGCTTCAGGGGCGACTGGATCCAGGACTTCGCGAAGTACTCCTGGAGCGCCTTGAGGGCCGCGCCCTCCATCCTCCACTCCTGGTCGCTCTTGGAGAGGTAGAGCAGGGCGGCCGTCGCGAGCTCATGGACCTCCGGGTGCGTCTGCCGCATCTGGCTGAAGGCGTCGCGGGCGGCCTGCCGGCGACCCGCGTCCGCGCGCTTGAGGGGGTCGGACAGGATCCCGACCGCCTCCTCCATCGCCATGGAGGACTTCGCGTTGACCATGGCCGGGCCGGAGCCCGGACGCCTGGCGATCTCGGAGCCCAGGCGGTCGCGCAGCAGGCGCATGAGCTGCATGACCTGCATGAGCTTGACGTCCAGCGCGGCGTGCTTGTCCTCGGGAAAGAGCTCGCGGGTGGCGGCGATCGTCTCGCGGGCGGACGTCACCTTGGCGATCGCGGCCTTGACCGCTCCATTCTGTTCGGCGGGCCCCAGGGTGAGGGCCGCCTCGAACTCCTTCTTCGCCTCTTCGAAGAGGCGGTCGGAGTCGCCGAGCAGCTCCTTGGGGTCTTTGAGGATCTTGTCGACTTCCTCCTTGAGGAAGGTGCGGAGGCCGGTCTCGGTCGTGACTTCGTAGTGGCCGGTCTTGTCGACGACCCGGCCGGAGACCTTGGCGCCGTCCTTGAGGACGACGACATCCCCCGCCAGGACGCCGCAGATGAAGAGACAGATCACGACCGAACGCATCAAGGCTCGCCCCCCTATTTCGATTCCCCTGAACCCATCAACTATACGTTGTCCCTATCCGGGTGTCGGGGATTTCGCAAACTTTGACGCGCAACGCGCCGACAAGTTCACGAAAATGCGCGTGTTGACGAAATGACGCGGTCATTTCGTCAACACGTGGGCGAGTGCTTGCGAGCGAGCGATGTTCCGAGCGAAGCGAGGAACATCGCGAGTCGAAGTGGAGGGGGCGGGATTCGAACCCGCGGGACCCTTGCGGATCCTCCAGTTTTCAAGACTGGCGCTTTAAACCACTCAGCCACCCCTCCGGGGGAGATGCCGCTTCAGCGGGAGGAGGAGGGCCGTGATCGCCGGAGGTTCACGCCGGCCAACGTAGCGTAGTTCGGAGAGCGGGTCAAGGGGCTCTACGGGCCGCCGCGATGTCGGCGCGGACTTCGCGAACCGACCATACGGACTGGACGCCCCGCTTCCTTCGCCGCAGGTGTTCCGCGGCCCAGTCGAAGGCCTCGGCGCGGCGGCCTCGACAGTCCAGGGCGACCCAGAACAGGAGCATGCAGGCGTCCAACTGAAGGCTCCGGGGACTGGAGTCGGGACAACGCCGCCGTAACTCCCCCTCCGTCGCGCCGACCAACTTTCGTAGGATCGGGTACGCCTCTTCATCCCGTCCCAGCATGTGGAGCGTGTTGGCGCGGTTGAAGCCGGCTACAGGGCAGTCAGGAGCCTGCCGAAGCGCGCGATTGAAATGCGGCAAGGCCTCGGCGTATCGCCGGGCTTCGTGAAGCGCGAGCCCGCGCCGGATGGCGGACATGTGGCCGCGCGGGCTTCCCATCGCGGTCAGGACGGGAAGGGCGGGCGTTTGTTCCAGTTCTCGCCCATGGCCACGAACGCGGTCTCCCCGTTCGGGCCCGTCGACTTGACGGGGCCCAGGGGGTACGACGCCGACCACCAGCGCGTCGCTTCGCCCGTCTTCTTGCCCGCGGTCTCCTCGCCGCTGAGCTTCGCGCAGGCATAGGAAGTCGAGCCCACCGTCAGCGTCTCCGCCTCGACCTTCCGCGCGACGAAGCGGCCGCCCGGGCCTTCGACCTTCACCGGGGCGCCCGCGTGCGGGCCGTCGAGAAGAACCCACATCTTCCGCGGGCCGGCCTGGTAGACGTCGCACTCCGTGAGCGTGCCGTCGAGGTCGAGCATGTCCTGGCCCGCGAGGGTGGCCGAGCCGGTGTTGACGCGCTCCCAGTTCTCCCACTCGGAGCGGCCTCCGGCGCACTTCTGCTCGCCGACCATGTTGAAGCCGGCGCCGCGCTCGCGCAGGCCGGTGTCCAGGTAGGACTCGCTCATGCCCGAGACGGACTTGATCCGGAACCAGGTGCCCGGCTTCTGGTCCTTCCAGGGGTCCGCGAGGAGCCCGGGGAGTCGGGCTCTGAGATCGGCGCGGGCCTGGTCGCGGGCCGTCCGCTGCTCCGGGGTCAGGGCGGCGTCGGCTTTTTCGCGGGCGGCGCGCTCGGCGTCCGCCTTCTCCTTGGCGAGCCTCTCCACTTCCGCCTTCTCGCGGGCGATCCGGTCGGCTTCCGCCTTTTCCGCCGCCAGGCGTTCGGCCTCGGCCTTCTCCTTGGCAAGCCTCTCCGCCTCGGCCTTTTCGCGGGCGATCCGCTCCTCTTCGGCCTTCTTGCGGGCGAGCTCTTCCGCGGCCGCCTTTTCCTTGGCGATCCGCTCGGCCTCGGCTTTCTCTTTGGCGATCCGTTCGGCTTCGGCCTTTTCGCGGGCGATCCGTTCCAATTCGGCTTTCTTCCGTGCGCGCTCTTCCGCCTCCGCCTTTTCCTTGGCGATCCGCTCGGCCTCGGCTTTCTCTTTGGCGATCCGTTCGGCTTCGGCCTTTTCGCGGGCGACGCGCTCGGCTTCGGCCTTCAGCTTGGCCAGCCGCTCGGCTTCCGCCTTCTCGCGGGCGATCCGTTCCTCTTCGGCTTTCTTGCGGGCGAGCTCTTCCGCGGCCGCCTTTTCCTTGGCGATCCGCTCCGCTTCGGCTTTCTCCTTGGCGGCGCGCTCGGCTTCCGCCTTCTCGCGGGCGATCCGCTCGGCCTCGGCTTTCTCTCGGGCGACGCGTTCGGCGTCCGCCTTTTCCTTGGCGCTCCGCTCCGCTCCTGCCTTTTCTTCGGCGACGCGTTCGGCTTCGGCCTTTTCGGCCTCCGCCTTCTCCTTGGACATCCGGTCGGCGTCCGCCTTTTCTTTGGCCTTGCGCTCGACTTCGGCTTTCTCGGCGGCGACGCGATCGACCTCCGCTTTCTCCCGGGCGATCCGTTCGGCTTCGGCTTTCTCCTGGGCTTTCCGCTCGGCTTCGGCGTTGTCCGCGGCCTGGCGCTCGGCCTCGGCCTTCGCGCGGGCGATCCGTTCGACTTCGGCCTGGGCCTTCGCTTCCCGCTCGGTCTCGGCGGTCTCGGCGGCCTGGCGTTCGGCTTCGGCTTTCTCCTTCGCGGCGCGCTCGGCTTCGGCTCGGTCCGCGTCCGCCATCGCGCGCGCGGCCTCTTCTTCTTCCCGCTTCCTCTCGCGGGCGGCGCGCTCCGCCCGGCCGCGTTCGAATTCCTCGTCCCGCTGCTTGCGCTCGGTCTCCGATTTCTCGCGGATGAGCCGCTCTTCCTCCGCCGTCTCCCGCTGGAGGCGCTCCACCTCGGCCCGGACGCGAGCCTTGAGCTCGGCGTCCGCGTCGAGTTTCGGGCTCGCGGCCGGCTCGCGGGCCGCCTTGTCCGCGGCGATCTTCGCCGCCTCCGCCTCCATCTGTTCGCGCGTGCGGATCGCGGTCAGGGATCGCTCCCGCGCCTTGCGCTGCGCTTCGATCCTCTCGTGGAGCAGGAGATCCAGGTCCTGCGGATCGGCGGGCTTCTTGGGCGCGACCGCCGCCGGGGCGTCCTTGAGGGCCTGGAGATAGGTCTCCACCATCCGGCCCATCATGCGGACGATGCGCGTCACTTCGTCGCGCGATCCCGAAGGATCCATCTGCGAGCGGAGCAGGGCGTCGCGGGCGGGGGGCGTCGACATGATGAAGACCAGGGCGAGATCGAGGGCCGCCGCGTCGGTGAGCAGGGGCAGCTGCTCGGGCAGCGTCCGCCGGAGGTCGTCGGCGAGCCCGCCCGTGCCGAGGCGAAGGTCGCCCAGGCGGGCGAGGAGCGCGGGCGCCATGGAGGAGCTTTGAACGGCGAGGTTCAGGGCGGCGGCGTCCGCCTGGGCCAGCGCGTACGCTTCCCAGAGCTCGAGGGGATCGCCGGCCGATCCCAGGATGTCGCGGGCCCGCCGCGCGAGCGCCAGGTCCTCGAGGACGCGGGGGGAGACGGGGATTCCGGCCATGCGACTAGAATAGTCCGCCCCCGGCCCAGATGCATTTAAATTGGGGGGGCTCACCACGAAGACACAAAGAGCACAAAGGGATTCTGTCGAGCGTTCCCCTCCCCCGGGGGGGCTCAGGAAGCCGCCTTCGTGTCCTTTGTGCCTTCGTGGTGAACTACTTGGCGCGGCGGGACTTGAAGAACGAGCGCAGGAGCTCGGAGCTCTGGTCGGCGAAGACGCCCTTCACGACGGGGATGCGGTGGTTGAGGCGCTTCTCGGACACGATGTTGAAGACGCTGCCGCAGGCGCCGGCGATGGGGTCGTCGGCGGCGTAGACGATGCGGGCGACGCGGGAGAGGACCAGGGCGCCGGCGCACATCGCGCAGGGCTCCAAGGTGACGTAGAGGTCCGCGCCTTCGAGGCGCCAGTTCTCCAGCGCTTCGGCGGCCTGGGTGATCGCGATCATCTCGG
The DNA here is from genome assembly GCA_036383955.1 of Planctomycetota bacterium. Lineage (GTDB taxonomy): Bacteria > Planctomycetota > MHYJ01 > MHYJ01 > JACPRB01 > JACQFK01. The sequence goes on from DASVNH010000227.1 coordinate 78,247, forward strand.
CGTGGGCCGTCGCGTCCTTCAGGATCTCGACCTGGTTGTGCGCGCGGCCGATGATCCGGCCGTCCTTCACGATGAGGGCGCCCACGGGGACCTCGCCGGCGTCGGCGGCCTGCCGCGCCATGCGGAGCGCCTCCGACATCCAGCGCTCGTCGCCTTCGGGGCCGCCGGGGCTCACTTCAGGAGCCACCACACGAGCACGCCGGCCGCGGCCGCGGCGGCGCCCACCAGGATCCAGTCGGCGACGCCCCAGGGGGCCGACGCGCCGGCGGGCGCCGGAGCGCCCGGGGTGGACGGGGACGCGGCGTCGGCCGGGGCGTTCGCCCGGGGCAGCGCCGCGGCGGCCGCCAGGACGGCCTCGAGGGAGGGGTCCGCCGGCAGGCCGCAGGCCGACCGCAGCTCGATCGCGGCGTGGATCGGCGTCGCGTAGCGCTTCTCCGGCTCCTTCGCCGCCATCTTGCGGATCACCTTGTCGAGCGCCTCGGAAACGTCCGGGTTCAGGTCCCGGGCCGAGGGCAGGGGATCGTTGATCTGCTTGTTGAGGGTGTCGACGAGGCTCTTGCCCTCGAAGGGCTTCTTGCCCGTGAGCATCAGCCAGAGCAGGATCGCGCACGAGTACTGGTCGGCCGGCGGGCCGGTCGCGTCGCCCTTGGCCTGCTCCGGGGCCATGTACGCGGGCGTGCCGACCACGTTGCCAGACAGCGTGAGGATCGTCTGGGCCTCGGCGTCCTTGGCCAGGCCGAAGTCGATCACCTTCGCGCGGCCGTCGGTCGTCATCAGCACGTTTGCGGGCTTGATGTCGCGATGCACGATTCCGCGCTCGTGGGCATGATGCAGGCCCGCCAGGATGTCGCACATGATCGGAACGGCCTTGTCCGGCTTGAGCCTGCGCTCCTTGACGATGAGGTCGATGAGGGAGCCGCCGTCGACGAGCTCCATGACGATGAACACGTAGCCCTGGTCCCGGCTCATCTCGATCGTCTCGACGATGCTCGGGTGGTGGAGCTTGAAGACGGCGTTGGCCTCGCGCTTGAAGCGGCCCTGGATGCCAGGCATCTTGCTGAACTCTTCGGTGAGGATCTTCACCGCGAACTTGCTTCCGTCTTCCTTCTCGCCCATGTAGACGGCGCCCATGCCGCCCTTGCCGATCCGCTTGACGATCTTGTACGGGCCCATCTGACGGCCTTCGAAGGCGTCTTTCTTCGGGCCGGGGGGGGCGAGCGGGGAGTCGGGCAGCGGCTGCGCGCCGGCCGGAGCCGGGGGCGCGGCGGCGGGGAGGAGGGAGTCGTCGGGCACCACGTCGAGGTACTTCTTGCAGGGCTCGCACTTGTAGCGCCGGTTGGCCTGGAAGTCCGGGACCGTGTAGCGGCGCGAGCACGAGGCGCAGCGCAGGGCGGCCGTTCCCAGGTGGGCCAGGACCCGCGCCACCCGGTCCGGCGGGGCGATGCCGAGATTGACGATGACGTTCGCCAGGGCCAGGATGACCCCCTGCTTGCGGAAGTCGTCCTGCGTGGTCTGGCAGGTCTTCAGCTGCTCGGCCGTGATCACCCCCAGCTCCACGAAGAGCTGGGGGGCCGGAGGCGCGGCATTTTCGGTCATGGGTGGACGACCCATAGTATCGTCCACTTTCGACGGCCGCAAGAGCCCGATCGGGTCCGGGTCCAGGTCAGGACGGACGGAAGCCTCGCGTGTCCCGGACCTGGGTGGGGGAAATTCCGCTTTCGGGCGTCCGCCCTGTTTCGTAAGATACCCGGGGCAATTTCTCACGCGCCAGGGGAAGTCCCGTCGTTCCGGACCGGGGGGTTCTTATGTTTTGGAAGGGTGGAGCACGGGCGTGACGGCAGCTCAGGACTCGACCGACGGCGGCCAGCAGCTGCTCCTGGGCAAGAAGCTGCTGGAGCGCGGGCTGATCACCCCGGACCAGCTCCGGGAGGCCCTCGTCGAGCGCGCCCGCCACGTCGCCGCCGGCGACCGGAGCGGGACCCCCCTCGGCGGCATCCTGGTCTCCAAGGGCTACCTCACCAACGCGCAGCTCCTCGACGTCCTCAACGACGGCGGCCGCGCGGGCGCGTCCGCGTTCCTTCCGTCGAAGTCCGGCTCGTCCGCCACGATGCCGGCCGCGACGTCCACCCTCCCCCCGCCCGGCGCCTCGGTGACTTTGCCGGCCGCGGAAGTCTCGTCGACCGCCACGCGCCTGGGCAAGTACGTCCTGGTGGGGGAGCTGGGGCGCGGCGGCATGGGCGTGGTGTACGAGGCGATCGACAGCCAGCTCAACCGCAAGGTCGCGCTGAAGCTCATGCTGGCGAACCCCAACATGGACAGCAAGGATCGCCAGCTCGAGCTGGAGCGCTTCGCCCAGGAAGCCCAGCTGAGCGCCAAGCTCAAGCACCCGAACATCGTCACCGTCTACGAGGCGGGCGTCGTCGAAGGCCGGCAGTTCCTCGCGATGGAGCTGATCGAAGGCCGCTCGTTCTCCGATTGGCGGCACGGGGTGTCGGTCCGCGACCAGGTCGCGCTCCTGCGGGACGTCGCGCTCGCGGTGCACCACGCGCACGAGCAGGGCATCCTGCACCGGGACCTGAAGCCGCGCAACATCCTGGTGGGGTCGGGGAACCGGGCCTACGTGACGGACTTCGGCCTGGCGAAGTCCCTGGGCAAGAACGTGAACCTGTCGCTCACGGGCTCGGGGGCGGTGGTGGGCACGCCGGCGTACATGAGCCCGGAGCAGGCGCAGGGCCTCGACCGCGTGGACTGGCGGACGGACATCTGGTCGCTCGGCGTGATCCTCTACGAGATCATGGCGGGCCGCACGCCGTTCACCGGGGACTCGCCCATCGAGATCCTGATGAAGGTGGTGAAGGATCCGGTGACGCCGCCCCTGGAGGTCGCCGATTCGGCGGCCGCGCTCGGTCTCGACAGCATGATCGAGGGGATCTGCCTCAAGGCGCTGGCCAAGAAGGACAAGGACCGCTACATCACGGCCGAGGCGCTCGCGGACGACCTCACCAAGTGGCTCGAAGGCGAGCAGGTCAAGGTCGTGGCGCCGAAGGCCCGGAAGCCGAAAAAATCGTCGCGGGGCGGCCTGCTCAAGGCGATCGCCGGGATCGTGCTCCTGGCGGGGGCCGGCGCGGCGGGCTGGCACCTGTGGCAGACGCGGGCGGTGTCGCCGCGGGCCGACCTCGACCGGGCGGCCGAGTTCATGGAGCAGCAGAAGTTCGACGAGGCGCTGGTCCTCTACCGCTCGGTGCTCGGCCGCGCGCCCGACGACAAGGAGGCCAAGGCCGGGGAAGAGCGCGCCCTGAAGAGCCGCGAAGATCTGAGGAAGGCGAAAGAGGGCGAGATCAAGGAGAAGGTCAGCGTCCACGAGCAGGAGCGCGAGCGGCTCCTGAAGCAGGTCGCCGAGATCGCGATGCTGATGGACGCCTCCCGCTCGGAGGAGGAGCGGCGGCGGCTCGAAGAGCAGCGCAAGACCGTCATGGAGCGCATCCGCCAGATCGAGAAGGAGGCCGAGACGGCCCGCGTGATCCTCCGCGAGCCGGGGGCGACGCCTCCCGCGCCGCCTTCGGGAGGGGCGCCGTCGGAGGACGCCTGGAAGAACGCGATCAACCTCTTCGGCCACCTGGATCCGCAGCGCCATACCGTGGCCGGCGGCTGGGCCCTCCTGGAGGGCCGCCTGGTCTCGGACCGCACGCCCTACGCCCGGCTCGAGATCCCCTACAACGTCCCCGACGAGTACGACCTGCGCGCCGTCTTCACCCGGCAGGGCGGCAGCGACGCCGTGGTCCTGCTCCTGGCGGCCGGGGCGCGCGGCTGCGCGTTCGTCCTGGGCGGCGAGGACAACCAGGCGATCGGCTTCGCCGAAATCGCGGGCGATCCGTCCGCGGCCCTCATCCGCGGCGAGCGCGTCCTCGACAACGACCGCTCGTACACGGCGGTCGTGCAGGTCCGGCGGACCGGCCTGCGCGCGTTCCTCGACGGCCGGGAAGTCGCCGCGCGCGAGACGAGCTTCTCGGACATGGCCATTCCCGCCGCCTGGAGCCTCCGGAATACGGGCGTCCTGGGCATCGGCAGCCACCGCAGCCCGACGGTGTTCCAGAGGGTCGACCTCCTGGAAATCTCCGGACGGGGCCGGCGCGCGCCGCCCGCGCCCCCCCTGTCCCTCAAGGCGATGACGGTCTCTCCCGGCACGATGAAGGCCGGGCTGATCTGCGAAGGCTATTTCGGCGGCGAGTTCCGGGCGCTCGCGATGCGGCGCGTCGATCCCAGCGTGACCGCGGACTGGAGGGAAGGCCCGGCCTGGAACGGCGGCCCCCCCGACTGCTTCTCGGTGCGCTGGCGCGGCTTCGTCAACGTCCAGCGTTCCGGCCGCTACACCTTCTCGCTCGCCACCGACGACGCGGTCCGGATGGAGCTCGACGGCGTCCAGCTCTTCGCGGGCCCGGCGACCGCCCGGCAGAAGCCCCTCACCGCCACCTGCCAGATGGAGGAGGGCTACCACGCGCTCGTCGTCGAGCTGAGCGACGAAGCCTTCCGCTCGGGGATCCGGCTGTCCTGGGCCGACGGCGCCGACGCCGCGCCCCTCCTGATCCCCGCCAAGGCCTTCTTCCACACCGGCTCGGAGTTCCAGGCCGTCAACCCGAGCCGGCCGCCGGAGCTCGTGGCGGAGCTCAAGGGCCACTCCAACAGCGTCACCGGCGTCTCGTTCCGCCCGGACGGGAAGGTCCTCGCCAGCGCGAGCGAGGACCATCGCGTCCGCTTCTGGGACACCGCCTCCCGCAAGGACCTCGGCCAGCCCGCCGTCCATCCCCGCGGCGTCATCTGCGTCGCCTTCAGCGCCCACGGCAAGACCTTCGCCACCGGCGCCTGGGATACGAAAGTCCGGCTCTGGGACGTCGGGACCTCCACCCTCGTGCGCACCTTCGACGGGCATACGTCCTTCGTCCAGTCCGTGGTGTTCAGCGCCGACGGCCGCTCGCTCGCGAGCGCCAGCTACGACCGCACCGCCCGCCTCTGGGATCTCGAGACCGGCGAAACCGCCGCCATCTTCCAGGGACACACCGCCGGCGTCGAGGGCGTCGCCTTCAGCCCCGACGGCCGCCGGATCGCGACCGCCAGCCTCGACCGCACGGTCCGGCTCTGGGACGCCGAGTCCGGCAAGGTCATCCGGTCCTTCGACGGCCACGCGGACGGCGTGTCGGCCGTCGCGTTCGCCCCCGGCGGCCAGTGGCTCGCCAGCGGCGGCCTGGACGACACGGTCCGCTTGTGGGACGTCGAGACCGGCGCCCAGACGCGGCGGCTCGAGGCCGGCGGCGGGGGCGTCCTTTCGGTGGCGATCAGCCCCGACGGCCGGACGATCGCGGCGGGAACGGTGGACGGCCTGGCGACGCTCTGGGAGATCGAGAGCGGCAAGCCTCTCAAGCGCTTTCCCGGGCACTCCGGGCGGGTGATCTCGGTCGCGTTTTCCCAGGACGGCCGGCAGCTGGCGACGGGAAGCTTCGACGGCACCGCGCGGCTCTGGGTCGTTCAGCCCAAATGAAGGGGACCGGGACCGAACGTCGCAAATACCCGAGGGCCAAGCCGGCCCCGGGGACGCGGATCTCGGGCGTGGAAGAGAGCGGGAGCCCCGACAACCTCATCACCCGCGTGATCGACGTCAGCGCCATCGGCCTCTGCATCGTCTCCACGGCGGCGCTCCGGGAGGGGACGGCGCTCAAGGTGGAGATCTCGCTGCCGGGCGCGCCCGCGAAGCACCTGGTGCGCGCCCTGGTGCGCTGGTCGCAGGCGCTGGACGCGAACGGGGAGAGGGCGCACGTCTCCGGCCTCGAGTTCGAATCGGTGATCGAGGCCCTGGCGGGGCGCGGCGGCGACTCGGCCCTCCTGGACATCTTCCTGACGCTGCGGGTGGCGGTGGCCCAGCTGCGGCTCTACCCCAAGGACAGCCCGCAGGTCCTCAAGGTGGTGACCGACACCTATCACTCGATCCACTCCTTCCTCGAGCACGCGGGCTCGCTGACGCTCTCGAAGACGCCCAAGGGCCTGCTCGTGAACGGCCGGCGCCTGGGGGGGGTGGGGACGGTCGCGGAATCCCTCGAGATCGGCATGCTCGCGCTGCTCACGGACTCCAGCGTGAAGAGCTTCACCTTCAAGAAGGGCATCACGCTGGAGGAGCTCATCACCTTTCTCCATGCCCTCACGAAGAAGTTCTGGGACGTGAAGGACGGCAAGGAGATCAACCGCCGCCTGCGGGACGAGCGCGTCTTCCAGGTCACCGTCGACGAGGTCCAGTACGTGGCCCTCGGCGCCGGCGACATCGTCATCGAGGGCGCCGCGGCCAAGTTCTCCGGCGGCGACACCGAGCTCGGGAAGCTGCTCGGCAACCTCGACCAGATGCTGGACTCGGCCGCCGGTGAAGGCTCCGGCCAGGAGATCCGCCTCCAGCTCATCAAGAAGCTTCTCGAAAAGGACCCCGAGCTCCTCAAGCACGCGGGCGTCGACGGCGCCGCGCCCGCCGCCCCGGACGCCCAGCAGGGCCGCTGGACCTTCGAGCGGGCCAAGGAGTCCCTGGGGGACGTCGTCCAGCTCCTGCGCGACGCCCCGCCGAACTGCCAGACCGCGCTCCGCCGCCTGGGCCAGGCGATCATCGACGCCTTCAAGCACGACCCCCAGCTGGCGTCGGTCATGCACTCGATCCTCGCCGGCGCGCTGGCGGCCCAGCCCGAGGTCGCGGCGACGGCCGACGCGGCCAAGGTCCCGCCGGCGGTGGCCCGGGCCCGGACCCTGCTGGACGTGTCGGACGACGACCGCATCCAGGCGATCTCGCAGGAGGGCGCGGCGCTCATGGACGAGCTGCACGCGCTGGGCCACCAGGAGATCGTCCAGGCCATCGTCGCCTCCATGGCGGGCATGCTGCTGGACCGCACGGCGCGGCGCCGCGGCTCGGCCGCGCGCGCGCTGAACGGCGTCCGCCGCGGCCTGGAGCGGACGGCCTCCGACGAGACGCTGGAAGAGCTCGAGGAAGGGGTGCGGACGGGCGTCGACCTCGAGCGCGACCCGGGCGTCTACGCCACGCTCGCGGACCTCATCGCCTTCCTGGCCGACCTCCGGATCCGCCGCGGGCGCGTGGACCGCGCGCGCCAGAACCTGGAGTTCCTCAACCGGCACTACCTGATCCGCGACCCGGACTTCCCGACGCGCGGCGAGCTCGCCTACGCCGCGCTGGAGCGGGTGGCCTCGGGCGTGGGCTTCGCCTCGATCGCCGAGCGGCTCCGCACCGGCGACCCGGAAGTGCTGAAGGTGCTCGAGGCCCTCGACGCGGCCGCGACGCGCTTCCTGATCCGCGAGATCAAGACGGCCGACACCCCCGCGCGGCGCCTCCATTTCGCCCAGTTCATCGCCCGGGCGGGCGCCGGCGCGGCCACCGTCCTCGTCGACGAGCTGCAGAAGACGTCCAGCCCGTCGGAGGTCCTGTACCTGGTGGAGGTCCTCCCGCACGCGCTGCCCCGCGAAATGGCCGAGCTGGCCCTGGGCGGCCTCCTCCGCCACGGCGCGGTGGCGGTGCGGCGCCGCGCCGCGGCGGCGCTCGCCGAGCAGTCCTTCGGACGGTCGGGCCAGCTCATCGAGGGCGCGCTCGCCGCGGAATCGGACGGGGCCACGCGGGTCGCCTTCGTGGAGGCGCTGGGCCGCCTGCGCCACCGCGGCGCGGTGGAGGCGCTGTCCGCCCTCGTCGAGGACCGCTCCGCCCCCGAGGACCTCCGCTGCGCGGCCTGCATGACGCTGGGCCGCATCGGCGACGTCCGCGCGGTCTCCGTGCTCGCCCGGATCTACTCCAAGGGCGAAAAGGGGATCACCCGCATGTTCCGGCTCGTCCCCCCGGCGGTCCGCGGCTCGGCCGCCCGCGCGCTGGCCTACTTCCCGTCGAACGCGGAAGCCCGCGAGGCGATGCGGCGCGCCCGCGAGGACCACGATCCGTCCGTCCGCTCCGTGGCCAACCAGGCGCTCTACGCCCCTCTCCAGGAAGCCTTCGGCGAAATGGCCCTCGGCGTCACGATGATCGCGTCGCCGGACGACATGACCCAGACCTCGATCAACGCCGGCGGCTCGGCGCAGGAGATGCCGCTCGACGCCGTCCTGGCCCGCCTGGGCGCCCTCGAGGGCAGCGGGCTGCTCCTGTACGCGGCGGCGGGAGCCGTCGGCCGAGTCTGGTTCGACGCCGGGCTCGTGATCGCCGCGGAGTTCAACCAGGCTCGCGACATCGACGCCGTGCGCGAGCTCGTGGGACGTCGCGACGGCCTCTTCCTCTTCCGCGCGGGGGAGTTGTCCCCGGAGCGGCGGATCCTGATGACGGTCGACACCCTGCTCAGGGCCATCCGCGTCCGCGACCCGGGCAGCCGGCCCGGTCCTCCCACCCGCTGAAGGGGAGGGGCCCGTTGGGCCGGACCCCTCCCTCCTCGCCCGTCAGGCCCGGGGCGACGGAATCTCCAGGAGCCGGTCGACCAGCTCCAGAAGCCGGCGCGGGTTCAGCGGCTTGGTGAGCGCGTACGTGGCGTTTTCCCCGATGTCCGCGTGCCGCTTCCGCTCGGTTTCGTCGTCCAGCAGAAGGATGACGGGAAGCTCGGTCCCGTCGTCGGCCCGCACGTGATCCCGCCAGCGGCCGTAGCCCGACGTCCCCCAGTGCGGCAGCTTGCCGTCCAGGAGGAGCAGGTCGGGCCGGATCTCCGGAAGCATGTCGACGGCCAGGCTGAGGCTCTCGTACGCCACCGGCCGGTGGCCTCCCCGCGACAGCATGCGCCCGAGCAGGCGCAGGAAGAGGGAGTCGGAGTCCACGCAGACCACGAGGCCCGACCGCCACAGGCCGCGCTTCGGCCCGCCCTGGACGGTCTCGACGGCCTCCGCCACCACGCCGAGCAGCTCGTCGTCGGAGGCGCCGCGCGCGCGGCGGAACAGGACGTCGGGCGACACCTCGGACATCCGCTCCTCGGCTCCGCGGACGTCGCGCAGCAGCACGATCCCGGCGCCCGGGAGCAGGTCGCTCAGCAGCCGCAGGAGCACGCCCGGCGCGGCGCTGCCGACCCGTTCGTCGAGGACCACGACGTCCGGCGTGGTCCCGCGGATGGCGGCCAGGAGGGCGTCGGTGGTGCCGGCGGTCATGACCCGGCAGTTGCGCGCGGCCAGCGCGCGGTGCACCGCCGCGTGGCGGTTGGGCGACGGTTCGGCGAAGAGAATCGCGGCCTCTTCCTGGCCGGCTCTCGCCGCGACCCGTTCGCGGAGCGACGACGTCATCGTTCTCATGGGGCAACCTCCCTCATCTCTCACGTGACCGCGGCGCGACGGCTCTTTCACGCGCAAGAGGTCCGTTCCGCCGATCCGTCACGCGTTGTATCGTGCCGACCCGCGCGCGAGTCCGCCATCGGGCTCCGCGCCTGAATGGACGGTGGGGGTTCTCCCGATCCCTCTGAACGCGATGTTGACGCGGGGCCGCGGTCGATCAGCTAGGTGAAACCCTGTGGGTCGTTTCAGGGCCGGACCCGGATGGCGCCCGGCCCGGGGGCCTGCTACAAACCACCATCCAGTTTTGAGGAAGGTGGAGAGGGATGAGCGAGAACCTGGGGCGACCGGTGATCCTGGAAGTCAGCGCGGCGGGACAGGGCGGATTGAGGGACGTGCTCGACGGGCTGCCCGACACCCTGAAGTCGGGACTGACGGTGCTGCGGGGGCGGATCACGCGCGACACCGCCTGGGCGAGGCTGGAGTTCCGCGGAGAGCGGGACTCGGTCGACGAGCTGATCCGGCGGACGCACGGCCGGAAAGTGCGGAAGTAGCCGGCGGCGGGACAAACGGCCGCGGAGGCGCCAAAAGGGCGCTTCCGCGGCCGTTTTCTTTAAAAACCATAAATCGTACTGTCCAATTTATGGTGCCCGTCGGGGCACCATAAATTGGACAGTACGATTTATGGCGCCTACTCGATGGAGAAGGCCAGGGTGAGGAGCGCGGCCTGCTCGATCGCGTGGGCCTTGCCGGAGCCGGTGGCGGGGCTCGCGCTGCGCGAACGGAAGACCGCGCGGACGGGGCGCACGGGCGAGATCCGCTCGAGAATCGGGTGGACGGCGGCCATCGCGCCCATGTTGCCCGGCTCCTCCTGCGCCCAGATCAGCGTCCGCGCGCCCGCGTGCCGCGTGAGCGCCTCCCGCGTCTCCTCCTCGGGGAAGGGATAGAGCTCCTCGATCCCGATCACCGCCGTGGACGTCGCGTTCCGCTTCTCGCGCTCGGCGCGCAGCTCGTGGAGGATCCTCCCCGTCGCGACCAGCACGCGGTCGGCGCCCTCGACCGGGTCGTCGATCACCGGGCGGAATCCGCCGCGCGCGAAGTCCTCGAGGGGGGAGGCCGCGCGGGGATGTCGAAGCATCCCCTTCGGCGTGAAGACCACGAGCGGCTTCCGCCAGCGCCGGCGCGCCTGCCGGCGGAGGAGGTGGAAGAGCTGGGCCGCGGTCGACGGCTGGCAGACCTGCCAGTTGTGCTCCGCGGAGAGCTGCAGGAAACGCTCGATCCGCGCGCTCGAATGCTCCGGGCCCTGGCCCTCGTACCCGTGCGGCAGGAGCAGGACGAGGCCCGAGAGCAGGCCCCACTTGTCCTCGCCGGCGCTCACGAACTGGTCGATCTGCGTCTGCGCGCCGTTCGCGAAGTCGCCGAACTGCGCCTCCCAGAGCGTGAGCGCGCCGGGCGACTCCCGGCTGTAGCCGTACTCGAACCCGACCGCCGCCGCCTCCGACAGGGGAGAGTCGAAGCAGGCGAACGGCGCCCGGAACGAGGCCAGCGGGACGTGCTCCCGGCCGGTCTCGACGTCCACCAGGACCGCGTGCCGCTGGTTGAACGTGCCGCGGCGCGTGTCCTGCCCCGTGAGCCGCACCGGCACGCCCTCGTCCAGCAGGCTCGCGAACGCCAGCGCCTCGGCCGTGCTCCAGTCCACGGGCCGCTCGCCGAGGCACGACGCCCTCCGCTCCTCGAGCCCGCGCTGGATCTTCGGATGCGCCCGGAAGCCGTCCGGCGGCGCGGTCAGCCGTCCGCCGAGCTCCGCCAGGCGCGCGCGCGGGACGGCGGTGTCCGGGGCGTCGGCGGGATCCCGACGTCCCCCGCGGTACGCCTTCCAGGCCTCCGGGACGTCCATCAGGGAAGGCCGCTCGGCAGAGGCGCGGGCGGCCTCGAGCTCGGCCCGGTACTCCTCCTGGACCGCCTTCACGTCCGGCCGGAGGCCGACGCGGGCGGCGTACGACTCCCACAACGGCGGCGTCTCCTGGACGCGGCGGTAGAGCGCGGGCTGGGTCGTGGTCGGATCGTCCACCTCGCTGTGGCCGTGGCGCCGGAAGCCGATGAGGTCGACGACCACGTCGCCGGCGAAGCGGCGGCGGTACTCCGCCGCCAGGCGGGCCATCCGCACGGCCGCTTCGGGATCCGCGGCGTTGACGTGGAAGACGGGAAGGTCGAGCCGCCGCGCGACGTCCGCCGCGAAGCGCGAGGCGTGGAGCGAGGCGGGCGGCGTCGTGAAGCCGACGAGGTTGTTGAGGACGACATGGAGGGTGCCGCCGACGTCGTAGCCCGGCAGGGACGCGAGGTTGAACGTCTCGGCGGCCACGCCCTGTCCGGCGAGCGCGGCGTCGCCGTGGCAGAGCACGGGAAGGACGTCGAGCCCCCGCTCGCGCCTCGCGCGCGCCTGGCCGAGGAGCACGGGATCGACGGCCTCAAGGTGGCTGGGATTGGGGATGAGGGTGACGGGCCCTTCCGAGGCGCCGAGGTGATAGCGGACGTCGCCGCTCCCCAGGACGCCGCGGGGGTCGACGTCCTCGAAGCCGGCGAAGAGGAGCCGGGGGGCCTTGCCGACGATGTGGGCCATGATGTTGAGGCGGCCGCGGTGGCTCATGCCGATGAGCAGCTCGCCCGTTCCGCGCAGCTCGTCGAGGAAGGGGACGAGCGCCTCGAGGCCTTCGAGCGAGAAGCGCTTGGTGCCGGGGTAGCGGGACTGGATCGTGGTCTCGAAGACGTGGGCGCGCAGGAGGAGGTCGAGGATCCGGGCGGGATCCACGGGGGCCGGCTTCGCTTCCAGGCGCTCGCGGACGAACTCGGCGCGGCCGGCGTCGCGGATCTGCATGAACTCGGCGCCGACCGTGCCGCAATAGACCTTCCGCCAGGGGCTGTCCGGTTGGGCGTCGAGCTCGGGCCGGGGCAGCGGGGGGAGCCGGCCGAAGGCGTCGAGGTCGGCCTGGAGATAGCCCCAGCGCCGGAAGGCATCGGCGTCCATGGCCTCCAGTCTAGTGGTTCGGCACGCTTGTTATCCAGGGTCGCTCCCCTGGATCTCGAAACGTCGCATCCGTCGAGCCGCGCGGATCCGCCGGGTAGGAGGACCGTAGGGCGCCCGCGGCCGCGAGAGGGCGCTGAAACGGGAGGCGGCGATGCGGAACATCGTTCTGGTCCACGGCGGGTTCGTCGACGGCTCGGGCTGGGAAGGCGTCTACCGGCTCCTGCGGAAGGACGGCTTCGCGGTCCGCGTCGTCCAGAACCCGACGCTTTCGCTCGAGGAGGACGTGGCCGCGACGCACCAGGTCCTGGAGTCCCTGGACGGCCCGGCGATCCTGGTCGGCCATTCCTACGGCGGCGTCGTGATCACCGAGGCCGGCTACCATCCGAAGGTGGCCGGGCTCGTCTACGTCGCCGCGTTCGTCCCGGATCAGGGGGAGTCGGTGGCCACCCTCATCAAGGACCCGCCCGCCGGATCGCCCGTCCCGCCGATCCTGCCGCCGCGCGACGGCTTCATGCGGCTCGATCCGGCGAAGTTCCACGCGGCGTTCGCGGCGGACGTCGACGCGGAGAAGGCCGCGTTCATGGCCGACGCGCAGGTGCCGTGGGGGGGCGCGGCGCTGCACGGCGAGGCCCGGACGCCGGCGTGGAGGAAGAAGCCGAGCTGGGCGCTGGTGGCCGCGGAGGACCGGATGATCCCGCCCGAGGCGCAGCGCGCGATGGCCCGGCGGGCGGGGGCCACGGTCGTCGAGGTCAAGGGCAGCCACGCCGTCTACGTGTCGCGGCCCCAGGCCGTGGCGTCTCTCATCGAGCAGGCGGCGCGGGGCGCGGAGGCGAAGGCCGTCGCGTAATGGCGGAGAGGGAGGGAGTCGAACCCTCGGTGCCCTTGCGAGCACACACGCTTTCCAAGCGTGCACAATCGGCCACTCTGCCACCTCTCCGGGGGCCGCTTCAGGGTGAGGAATTCTAGCAATAGACACCCCCGGATGTCACGGGGTACGATGCCGAGGATGCCCATTCCGCCCGTCCGGTCGACGTTGCGCATCGTGCCGTTCAAGCACGAGGGCCGCGACGTCTTCCTGGTCGACGACCGCCAGGAGGACCTTTTCGAGCACCAGATCATCCTGCCGCCGCTCGGCTTCGTGGTCGCGTCGTTCCTCGACGGCGAGCGGGAGGCGGAGGACGTGCTGCGCGAGATCCTCGCCAAGTTTCCCGCGTCCGGGCTGTCGCTGGAGCACGTCGAGGCGGCGATCAAGGATCTCGACGACCATCTGCTGCTCGAATCGGAGCGGGTGGGGAAGAAGCGGCGGGACCTGGAGGAGACGTACCTGGCGCTGCCGTCGCGGCCGTCGCGCTTCGTGGCGGGGACGGCGGGCGAGGTGGGGAAGGAGCTGGACGGCTACTACGCCGCGGAGGCGGGGGCGGGCAAGCGGGGCGCGGCGCGGCCGGAGCCGCTGTCCGGGATCCTGGCGCCGCACATCGACTTCCGCCGCGGCGGGCACTGCTACACGTTCCCGTACAAGGAAGTGGCCGAGCGGAGCGACGCGGAGCTCTACGTCGTCCTCGGGGTGGCGCATCTCTCGCCGCCGAATCCTTTCGTGGTGACCGCGAAGGATTACGACACCCCCTTCGGCCCGGCAAAGGCCGACCGCGAGGCGCTCGCGTCGCTCGAGAAGCGCCTGGGCGACGGGATCTACGAGAACGAGGCGGTCCACCGCGCGGAGCATTCGGCGGAATTCCAGGCGGTCTTCCTGAAGCACGCCCGGCCGAAGGCCGACTTCACGGTGCTGTCGATCCTCTGCTCGACGTTCGAGCCGTGGTGCGACGGCCGGAGCCCGCGGACGGTGGGGCGGATCGCCGACGTCCTGGGCGCGCTCGAGGAGGTCCTCGAGGGCCGCAAGGCCTGCGTGGTGGCGGGCGTGGACTTCGCGCACGTCGGGCCGGTCTTCGGCGACGAGGTGGAAGTGGACCAGAAGCTCGTGCGCTGGATGGTGGACGAGGACAGCAAGAGCCTCCAGGCCTGCGGGGCCGTCGACGCGGAGGCGTTCTGGGCGTCGGTGACGGCCGACGGCAACAAGCGGCACGTCTGCGGGCTGTCGGCGACCTACGCGGCGCTGAGCCTGCTGCCGGGGACGTCGGGAAAGCTCCTCAAGTACGGCTTCGCGCCCGACCCGGCCGGCGGGCTGGTGAGCTTCGCGGGGATGTCGTTCGGTCCGCGAGCTTGAGGGCGAGGCTCGCGCCTTCATCGGGCGCGTCGGGATCCCGCGAGAAGTAAAGCGAGAGATCGGCGTCGAGCAGGCAGGCGTCGGCGAAGGCGTCGGCCGCCTCGGGCCGCTCGGTCACGCGCGCCGCCAGCGCCTCCTTTTCCACGCGGCCCGCGGAGCTCTCCAGGTGCTTCTGGATGAGCTCGTCGAAGCGGGCGTTGGGCGCCGACCCCAGAAGCTCCTTGAGGAGCAGGCGGCGGATGCGGCTGAGCGCGGCCATCGCGTTCTCGGGGCTCGTGCGGAAGCGCCAGGCGACGGTCTCGAGCGGCAGATCGTTTTCGTAGCGGGCGGTCAGGGGCGGCTGGGCGTCCTGGGAGAGGCCCTGGATGGCGCGGTCGAGGAGCTCCGTGCGCAGGGGCGGCAGGTCGCGGCGGCGCTCGAAGGCATCCGCGATGGCCGTCAGCGTCGCGGGGCGGCGGAGGGGGTCGGTCGCGTCCTGGAGCTCGGCGGCGAGGCGCCGGCGGGCCCAGTCGGGGAAGCCGGAGCGCGGGCAGCCTTGCTGAAGGCCTGGGGCGGCGCGGTGGAGGAAGTCGGCGACCGCCTTCCGCTCGCGGAGGAAGGCGCGGACGAAGGCGCTCAGGTCGTCGTAGTGAGCGGCGATGAGGCTGAGGAAGTCGGTCGTCATCCCCAATTACCGTACACCCGGGATGGCGGAGAGGGTGGGAGTCGAACCCACGGTCCCCTTACGGAGACACTCGCTTTCGAGGCGAGCGCGATCGGCCACTCTGCCACCTCTCCATGGTGCGGTCGCGGCGGGGGGTATTATAATGATCCCTCGTCGCCACTCCAGCATTTCCGCGGGCGCGTGGCGGAACTGGCAGACGCGCCAGACTTAGGATCTGGTTCCGAAAGGATTGGGGGTTCGACTCCCCCCGCGCCCATTCGACTCGCGATATCCCTCCCTTCGGTCGGGATATCGCTCGCTCATGGCAAGCCATGCGACTCGGCGCCTCCGGCGCCTCGCTCATGGCAAGCCATTCCAGACAGGTCCAGGAAACAGGTCCAGGTCCAGGAGCGACGAGGGGAGCCCCTTTGGATGCCCGGGGGACTGACGAGGTTCAGGAAGCCAGGAGCGCTACTGAAGGGGATCCATCCACTTCTTGAGCGGCGTGATCCGACCCTTGCCCGCGCAACTGAAGCACGGCGGCGGCTCGTCGCCACGGAAATAGCCCGACCGGCCCGAGCCATTGCACCAGTCACAGGTCGCGATCGGCAGGACGGCGATGAGCAGGGCCGCCGCGCCGAATAGAACGAGCGCTCCGATCACCCAGGGCATCGCCGACTCGACGTGACGTTCGGAACTGGCGGACGTGTAGCGATTCATGGCCGGCGCCACCGCCGGAGCAGGGTCGTTTTGGCCGTTCCCATGCAGTCGTAGCAGATCCCGTCATCGCAGGCATCTTTCTTGGGAGACTGACCCGTGCCCGCACAGGGCTCGCACGGCGCGACTGGAACCCACGCGAAGACCGACGCGGCGGTGACGAGGAGCAGCGCGCCGACAACCAGGGGCGTCGCCGACGAAGCCCGCGGGTCTTTCATCCAGGAGATTGGACGGACACGTGTTGATGAAATGACCGCATCAGTTTATCAACACTAGGAGTCGGCGCGGGCCTGGGCCGTCAGGACGAGGTCGATGCGGGCGCGGAGGGCGCGGAAGTAGGCGAGGACCTTGTCCGCGGTGCCCACGAGGAGGTGGAGGACCTCCTGGGCGCGCTCGTCGCTCATCGTGATGATGTAGAAAGAGACGTCCGGGTCGTTCGACTGCGGCTGGACGTCGCCGGGCTCCTTCGACAGGAGCCGGACATAGTGCGCGCAGGCTTCCTTGAGCGGCTGGGCCCACTCCGGCCACCAGGGCTTCGCCTCCTCGACCTTGGCGAGGACCTTCTTCTCCAGCGGCGCGTGCTCCGGCTTGCCGCGGCGGCGCAGGCCCGCCTCGATGGCCTCCCGCACGTAGCTGACGTTCTCGTGGATGAAGCGCGCCAGCTCCCACTTCGGGTGGCGGGCGGCGACGCCCGGGAAGGTCGAGATCAGGATGTCGACCATCTTCAAAAGGTCGAGCGCCTGGCCGATCGGCTCCAGCAGCGGGTCGGTCTTGATGTCGATGCCGGGAGCCTTCCGGCGGATCGTCGTGTCGGTGAGCTTCTTGACGGCCGCCTGGCGGCGCTCGCGGAGGGCGTCGAGCCCGCCCGACAGGATGCCGGCCTGGACGTCGAGCATGAACGACCGGGCTTCGGGCGTCATGCAGAGGGCGACTTTCACCGTCGACTGCACGATCTGGGAGCGGCGCTCGGGCAGCTCAAGGATCGCCCCGAGGGCGTCCATGGCGTCGTCGCGCGTCCGGATGTACATGGACGCGCCATCGTACCAAACGACGCGCCGGTTCCGGTTCCGGAGTTACGCGGCTTGGGCCGACGAGCCGGGGCCGCCGGGCAGCTCGCGGACGGCCTCCAGCGACTCGAGCAGGCGGCCCAGGCGCAGATCGGCGCTCTCCGGGTTCGAGAAGAGCGCGTCCGTGAGGTCGTCCGAGGTCGCCGCCAGGGCGAACAGCAGGTCGGCTTCTTCGTGGGGGTGGTCGACCTCCTTCGCCGCCCGCTTGATCACGCTGAGGCAGGCGGAGCGCAGGGCGCCGGCGCGGTCGATCCAGGCGGGGCGGGCGGAGGCGACGGCGGATTCGACGTCCCGGCGGGCGCGGGAGCGCTCGTCGTGGCGCCCGCGCGCGCGGATCGCGGCGGCCACGCCGTCGCGCAGCGCCGCTTCGCCGCGGAGCAGGGCGCGGGCGACGATCCAGCGCTCGGCGCGGATCTCGGGGAAGACCTGCCGGATGACCTCCGTGAGCTCCATCGCGTCGAGCCGGGTGGCGAGGCGGTCGTGGTCGACGTCCAGCGGCGCGAGGCGCCGGGAGGTCAGGGCCTCGTGGCGGCCGCGGCGCAGGGCGTCGAGGCCTCCGTCGAGAAGCAGGGCCTGGCCGTCGAGGAGCAGGCGGCGGGGCTCGGCGTCGAGGCAGGCCATGATGGAGACGGTGAACTGGACGATCTGGGCCTTGCGGTCGGGCAGGTCGAGAATCTCGGCGAGGGAGGCGAGCGCCTCCTCGCGGGTACGGATGTACACGGAACTCCCCCTCTCACCAAACATCTTACAGCCGGGGGAAGTATAGCCCGTGCTTTCCCGAATTCAAGGGCGCTAGGCGACGTCCTTCGCGTTTCCGCCCTTGGGGCCCGCGTCGTCGACGTCCACCGAGCGGACCGTTTCCGCGACGTCGCGGAGGCGGAGCACCGCCGGATAGGCGCGCGAGGGGTCGACCTCCATCGCCGCGAACAGCTCGGCGGCGCGGCCGTCGTCCGTCGCGGCGAGTTCGAACAGCATCGACCCCTCGTCGCGCAGGACATCCGGGTCGGTCGTGCCCGCGGAGCGCAGGGCGTCGCGGCACAGCGAGAGCAGGCTGCCGGCGCGGTCGATCCACGCCGGGCGCTCGGCGGCGAAGGCGGCTTCGACGGCCTTGCGGGCGGCGGCGACGGCCTCCTTGTCGCCGCGGGCGCGGATGGCGGCGGCGACGAGGTCGCGCATCTCGGCCTCCCGATGGAGGAGGGCGCGGGCGACCTGCCAGCGCTCGTGGCGCATCTCGGGGAAGACTTTGCGGAGGACGTCGGCCAGGCGCAGGGAGTCGAGCGCGGTGCCGACGGCGTCGAAGAAGCGGTCCTCTTCGGGGTCGACGATGACGACCTCGTCGGCCGCGTCGAGGGCGTCGCGGCGCTGGAGGGCGAGGGCTTCGAGGCCGCCCTTGATGAGGAGGGCCTGGCAGTCGCAGAGGAAGTCGCGGGGCTCCACGTCGAGGCAGAGCATGATCCGGACGGTGGACTGGATGAGCTGCTCCTTGCGGTCGGGGAGGTCGAGGATTTCGGCGGCGGCGTCGAGGGCGTCTTCCCGCGTGCGGATGTACTTCATGGCGCCAATCCTCCGGCCCCGCCCCTCAACCGTAGTTTACACATGATTAATGGGAAGCAGCGTGAAAAACGGATCGTCCCGGTTCAGTTGTCGAGCGTCCCGTGCGACGCGTCCCGCGGCTGCGACTGGAGCGACCGGAGCACGCGGCGGGGGTCGAGAAAGAGCTGCTCCCAGCACGCGCGGCAGGCGGGGTGATCCTCCCTCTCCAGGCGCACGTAGCAGTCTTCGCGGGCCGTTGACGTCCGGCAGAGCCGGCACAACTGGGTCATCCGGGAATCATATTACCCATATGGGCCCTGATGTCCAGCGGATTGCGGGACTCTTTCCGTATACTTGGGTGGAACGTATGCGAACGCTCGCCGTCCTCGCGATCGCCGTTTTCGTCCTGCCGGGCGCCGGGCCGGAGGCGGGGGGCGACGTCCGCAAGGCCAAGGCCTATCTCTCCGAAGTGCGCAAGCATCTCCTGCGCTCCTACCTCGAGCGCGAGCGGATGTCGGAAGTCGGGCTCGCGGCGGCGGCGCTCAAGGCGTTCGCGAAGGCCTTGAAGGAGGTCGACCTCCCCGAAGACCAGCGGGAGGCGGCCCGGGCCGCGCTGGGAAACGAGGAGACGGCCGACGGAGCGCTCGAGGCGATCGCGCGGGCGGCGCCGGCGGCGGACGTCAACGCGCTCGCCGACCGCGCCGCGGAGGCGATGGTGCGGGAGACGGGGGATCCGTTCTGCCGCATCCTCACGCAGGACGAGATGACGCGGCTCGTGAAGATGATCGGCGGCGGCGGCAAGGAGGTGACGGCGGGCGTCATGGTCCAGCCCCGCGCGGACGGCCTGGCGGTGATGTACGTGCAGGCCTGCACGCCGGCCGACGAGGAGGGCGTCGAGGTCGGCGACCTCGTCACGCGGGCGGGCGACCGCGCGGTCGGCGGGCTGAGCCCCGACGAGGCGATCGAGGCGCTGAAGATCCCGCCGGGCGGGGCGCTCGAGCTGACGGTGACGCGCGGCGGGCGCGACTACGCCTTCCGGCTGCGGGCGCCCAAGGCCGGCGTGCCCACCGTGCGCTGGCAGTCGCTCGGGCAGGGCGTGGGCTACGTGCGGCTGACGCTGTTCGACGGCGCCGCGCTGAAGGATGTCCGCGCCGCCCTCCAGGCCCTCGCGAAGGACGGTCTGAAGGGGCTGATCTTCGACCTCCGCCGAAATCCGGGCGGGGCGCTGCCGGCCGCGACGGGGATCGCGGACCTCTTTCTGCCGCAGGATCTCCTGATCGCCCGGACCGTCTGCCACTACACGCCCTCGCTCGGCGGGCTGAAGTTCCCGGGGCTCACGCCGCCCGCCGAGTACAAGACCCGGCAGGCGACCGATTTCGAGACGATGCCGATGGTCTGCCTGGTGGACGGCGGCTCCGCCTCGGCCAGCGAGCTCCTCGCCGGCGCGCTCAAGGATCACCGGCGCGCCACGCTCGTGGGCGGCAAGACCTACGGGAAGGGCGTCGGCCAGTCGCCCATCGTCCTCTCGTCGATGTTCCTCCAGCGCTACCTGTACCTGACCGTCCTGCGCTACTCGACGCCGCTCGGCCACGAGGTCGACCACGTCGGCGTCGCGCCGGACGTCGAGGCGCGGGCCGCGGCCCTCGACGCCGACGCCTGGGACGCCCGCTGGAAGCTGCGGCGGGACGGGGCGCTCGAGCGCTGGCTGGACGGGCGCTGGGGGCCGAAGCTCGCGAAGGCGGCGGAGTACGACGGTTTTGAAACCGCGGCGTGGGAGGGCTTCGACGGCCTCTACGCCGGGCTGGGCACGGCGCTGTCGAAGGACGTCGTGCGCGAGGAGCTGCGCCGCGCGGCGCGGCGGCGGGCGATGGAGGAAGGGGCGG
The DNA here is from genome assembly GCA_036383955.1 of Planctomycetota bacterium. Classification (GTDB taxonomy): domain Bacteria; phylum Planctomycetota; class MHYJ01; order MHYJ01; family JACPRB01; genus JACQFK01. The sequence continues at coordinate 98,597 of DASVNH010000227.1, forward strand.
CGTGGGCCTGCGACCCGCAGGCCGACGTCGTGCTGCAGCGCGGCCTGGTCGTGCTGCTCGATCGAATGGAGGGAAAGTGATCGCGCTCTTGATCTGCCTGCAGTCGGCGGAGCTTCTGGAAAAGCACGTCCGCTATCTCGCCTCTCCGGCGCTCGAGGGCCGGAACAACGGGTCGGAGGGAGGGCGCAAGGCGGCGGAGTACGTCGCCGAGAAGTTCCGCGAGGCCGGCCTGAAGCCGGGCGGCCCCCAGGGCTACTTCCAGGATTTCGATTTCCGCGGGGCGCCGTCCCGGAACGTGCTCGGCCTGCTGGAGGGGGAGTCGAAGGAGGTCGTGGTGGTGGCGGCGCATCACGACGGCCACGGCGTCCTGAAGGGCAAGGTCCAGCCCGGCGCGGACGACAACGCCACCGGGGTGGCGCTGGTGCTCGAGGTCGCCCGCGAGCTGGCGAAGACGAAGCCGAAGCGCTCGATCCTTTTCATCTCCTTCGACGCGGAGGAGGACGGCCTGGTCGGCTCCCGCGAGTTCGCGAGGGCGGAGCTCTATCCGGACGTGGCGGCGGCGTTCGTCTTCGACCTCGTGGGCGGCCGCCTGTTCGAGTGGGAGACGGACCGCCTCTACGCGATGGGGTCGGAGTCGAGCGAGCGGCTGTCGAGCGCGGTGCGGTCGACGAAGGTCGACGGCCTGAGCGTCCTGCCGATGGGCGTGTTCCTGATCGAGCCGTATCCGGACTTCGCGCGCAGCGACTACGCGGCGTTCCGCTCCAAGGGCGTGCCCTTCGTTTTCTTCTCGACCGGGACCCCGTGGTACTACCATACGGAGCACGATACGCCGGAAGTGATCGACTTCCCCAAGCTGGGCCGGGTGACGGCCTACGCGAAGGCGCTGGCCCTGGACACGGCGAACGGGCCGGAGCGGCCGGCGTTCCGGAAGGCGGCGCCCTCCAAGGAGGACCTGGCGGTGGTGCGGGACGGGCTGAAGATGATCGTGAAGCGGTCCGAGATCCTGACCTGGCCGCCCGGGAAGTATGAGGCCGCGCAGGCGGCGCTGGAGGAGATTTCCGCGCTGACGGAGCCGGAGCCGAAGGCGATGCACAAGGCGATGATGCTGATGCTGACGGTGGCCAAGGCGCAGGGGAAGAAATGATCGCGTACGTCGAGGACCTGAAGAAGCACCTGGGGCAGGAGGTCACGCTCCGCGGCTGGATCTACAACAAGCGGGTGAAGGGGAAGATCGCCTTCCTGATGCTGCGGGACGGCAGCGGCCTCGCGCAGTGCGTGGCGGTGAAGACGGAGGTGGGCGACGAGGCCTTCGCCGTCTGCGACCACGTGCCGCAGGAGAGCTCGGTGGAGATCGTCGGCGTGCCGCGCGCGGAGCCGCGGTCGCCGGGGGGCGTCGAGATCGGCGTGAAGGCGATCAAGGTGATCGCGGAGTCGGCGCCGAACTATCCGATCTAGATCCAGGACGTGCCGCCGGACGTCGGGTTCCTCATGCAGAACCGGCATCTCTGGCTGCGCTCGAAGAAGCAGGCGGCGCTGCTGCGGGTGCGGGCCGAGGTGATCCGCGCCATCCGGGACTTCTTCGACAACCGGGGCTTCATCTGCGTCGACTCGCCGATCCTCACCCCGGCGGCCTGCGAGGGGACGTCGACGCTCTTCCCGGTGGACTACTTCGAGGACAAGGCCTTCCTGACGCAGAGCGGGCAGCTCTACGGCGAGGCGGCGGCGATGGCGCTGGGGCGGATCTACTGCTTCGGGCCGACGTTCCGCGCGGAGAAGTCGAAGACGCGCAAGCACCTGACCGAGTTCTGGATGGTCGAGCCGGAGGTGGCGTTCCTGGAGCTCGACGGCCTGATGGAGCTGGCGGAGCAGTTCCTGGCGCACATCGTGGCGCGCTGCCTGGAGCGCCGCGGGGAGGAGCTGAAGGTCCTGGGGCGCGACACGACGAAGCTAGAGAAGGTCCTGCCGCCGTTCCCGCGCGTGCACTACAACGACGCGGTGAAGGCGGTGAACGCGGCGGGCGTCGAGATGAAGTGGGGCGACGACTTCGGGGCTCCGCAGGAGGAGGCCGTCGCGCGCGCCTACGACCGGCCCGTGATGGTGCACCGGTATCCGGCCGAGGTGAAGGCGTTCTACATGCAGCCGGACCCGGCGGACCCGAAGTGCGCGATGTGCGTGGACGTGATCGCGCCGGACGGCTACGGGGAGCTGATCGGCGGCTCGCAGCGCATCCACGACTACGCGCTGCTGGAGAAGCGGATCGCCGAGCACAAGCTGCCGCGCGAGTCCTTCGAGTGGTACCTCGACCTCCGCAAGTACGGCGCGGTGCCGCACTCGGGCTTCGGCCTGGGCGTCGAGCGCACGGTCGCCTGGATCGCCGGCACCGAGCACATCCGCGAGTGCATCCCGTTCCCGCGCATGTTGTACAAGATCTACCCGTGAGTCAGGACCAGGAACCAGGACCAGGACCAGGAACAGTTCCCCCCCCGCCCCCCCAAGGGGGGGTGTACGTGCATGTTCCGTTCTGCCGCAAACGCTGCCCCTACTGCGCCTTCACGCTGATCGAGTCGGACGGCGCGCTGCACGAGCGCTACACGGCGAAGGTCGAGCGGCAGCTGCGGGCGGCGGCCGTCGAGCCCCGCACGCTCTACTTCGGCGGCGGCACGCCCTCGATGCTCTCGCGGGACCAGCTGGGCCGGCTGATCGCCGCGGCCGGAGGACGTCCGGAGGAGATCACCGTCGAGTGCAATCCGGAGGGGCTGGACGTCGACGCCCTTCGCGGCCTCGGCGTCACCCGGATCACGCTGGGGATCCAGGCGCTGGACGACGGCCTGCTGCGCTTCCTCGGCCGGGAGCACGACGCGGAGGGGGCGCGGCGGGCGTGGCGGGCGGCGTCGAAGGCGTTCGACAACGTCTGCGTGGACCTGATCTTCGGGGTGCCGGGGCAGACGCTGGAGGGCTGGAAGGCGACGCTGGCGGAGGTCCGGGCCTGGGCGCCGGCGCACGTGTCGCTTTACGGCCTGACGTACGAGAAGGGCACGCCGTTCGAGAAGGTCCGGAACCGGCTGCCGGAGGCCGGCGAGCGGGACATGTACCTGGCCGCGATGGACGCGCTGGCGGCCTGGCGGCACTACGAGATCTCGAACTTCGCGCGGCCGGGCTTCGAGTCCCGGCACAACCGCGCCTACTGGGAGGGGCGGCCTTACCTCGGCTTCGGGCCGGGGGCGCACAGCTTCGACGGCGCGGCGCGGTGGTGGAACATCGCGAACGTCGCCGCGTGGCTGGAGCGGGAGGACGTCGTCGCCGGCCGGGAAACGCTCACGCCGGAGCAGGTCCGGATCGAGGGCCTGATGCTGGGCCTGAGGACGGACGTCGGGGTCGAGCTGGCCGCGATTCCGAAGGGCCTCGAGAGCTATCTCGAGCGCCATGAAGGCCGGGTCCGCCTCACGCGGGCCGGCCGCTGCGTCGCCGACACGATCATCGCGCGGCTGATCTGAAGCGCCCCCGGAGGCGAGCTCTGAATCCGCTCTAGTCGATCTTGAGGCGCAGGGTGATGAAGAGGTCCTCGACGGCCAGCTTCGGGGCGCGGAGGAGGACGTGGGCGGTCTGAAGGTCGCCGCGGCGCTCGAGGGCGAGGGCGGGGGCGGCGACGGCGACGGACTTGCCCTGGGCTTCGGCGCGGGCCTCGAGGAGGCGGAGGCCGTCGATGTCCTCCGGCACGCCGAAGCGCAGGTGGAGGCGCT
>DASVNH010000228.1:0-11288 GCA_036383955.1 Planctomycetota bacterium
GCCCGCGCCGGCCAGCCGCGCGTAGATCGCGACGGCGAGCCGCGGATGCTCGGGGGCGAAGCGGGGCGGGGAAGCGAGCGCCTCCTCGCCGCGGAGCATGAACGCCCAGAGCGGGGCGCAGGCGCGGAGGTCGGCGGCGGCGTCGCCGGACCGGAGGGCGAGGTCGGTGATCCGCGCCTCGCGCATCTCGGTGAGGAGCACGTTGCGCGGCGTGACGCGCCCGTGCGGCAGGCCCGCGGCGTGGCACGCGCCGAGCCCGGCCGCGATCTGCTTCATCGTCGCGGTGGCCTCTTCCAGCGGCAGCCGGAACGTGCCCACCACGTGGTCGTAGAGCGGCAGCCCTTCGACGTACTCCGAGGCGATCCAGAGGTCGGCGCCTTCCGTCCCGGCGTCCAGGACGCGGGCGAGATTGGGATGGTCGACGCGCTTGGCGCGGATCACGCGGGGCAGGGCGGCGGCGGCGCCGAACACGCGCTTGAAGACGACGTCGCGGCCGTTCGCGGTGTCGACGGCCCGGTGCGCGACGGCCAGGGGGCTCCGTCCCAGCTCGGCGCCGAGACGGTACCCGTGCTGCCGCTCGGGGGTGCGGCGGGACTGCTCGGCGAGGATGTCGTCGACCTGCGTCTCGGAGAGCACGGCGCGCTCGACCAGGATGCGGCCGACGGGGCGATGGACGTCGACCGACGCCAGCTGCGCCTTCAGGCGGAGGGCGTCGAAGACCTCCGAGTCCGACGCCAGGCCGCGTTCGCGGACGATCTCGGCGAAGCGGGGCGGGGCGGAGACGAGGCGGCCGAGTTCGTGGACTTCGACGGGGGAAAGGAACCCGCGCTCGAGGAGGACCTGCTCGAGCGAGGCGCCGACGGTGTCGACGCGCCGGAGGCAATCGTCGACCTGGGCGCGCGACAGGAAATGGTGATCGACCGCCAGAATGGCGAGACGCCGATCCCGCTCGGACCGCATGTCCTCTCCTAACCCTCGGATCGGCTCGCCCCGACCATCGTGGGTTCCCGGTCGGCCAAACTATAGGGCACGGGGAATCCCGATTCAAGAATCATGAACGAGAAAGCGGCAGGGAGAATGTGAAATCCCGACTTTTCGGACGCTCTTGACAACTGGCAAAACGTAGCCCATAATATGCATGCAATGTGGAGAGCGTGGGGGATCGCCCTCTGGGTCCTCGCCCAGGATCAGGGCGCCGTCCGTAACGATTCCGAGCATGAGTTCTCGATCCGTCCGCCCGCGGGCTGGGTCGCGAGGCCGGGTCTCCGTCCCACCGTTGTCCGCTACCTCCATCCGGCGGGCGACAAAAAAGCGGACGCGGAGCTCCAGATCGCGCACCTGATCACCACCAACCCCACGCCGATCAAGAGCTTCGAGGAGCAGGCCAAGCAGCACATCGTCGAGCGCTACAAGGGCGCCACCGTCCACGAGCAGAAAAGCCTGGTGGTGGGAGGCCGGCCGGCCTTCCGCGTCCGCTTCAGCCACGAGAACGTGGCCTTCATCAAGACGGCCATCCAGCGCACGAATCTCGAGTACTACCTCCTCGACATCGTCCTTCCCAAGGACTCCACCGACGCCCTCCGCGCCGCCGCCGAGGCGGCCGTGGACACGTTCCAGATCGTCCCCGTGCCCCTCTCGCCGGAGGAAAGCGGCGCGCTGGCGCGGGGGCTCGACGTCCTCCGCTCCGCGAAGCCGGCGCCGGCGTCCCTGGGAGAGCGCTGGTACGGCCTCTACATCGGCGCCAAGAAGGCCGGGCATCAGAGGATGAAGTTGACCGAATCCGAAGGGCTGCTCGCGTTCGAACTCGACGTCGTGCTCGACCTGGGCGAGGGGAACCGGGACGCCTCGACCGTGAAGGGCGCCTTCGCGTTCGACGGCCGGGTCCAGCGCCTGGAAAGCGAGCAGGTCAAGACCAACGACAAGAAGGAACGCTGGCAGTTCCGGGCCTCCGCCGACCTGCGCGACGGGAAGCTCAAGGTGTCGCGCGACATGAACGGCGTCAAGGAGGAGAAGACGCTCGACGTCCAGGAGGGGCTGCTGCTGGCGGACGTCGCGGAATTCTTCCGCGGCCGCCTGGCCCTGCACGGCAAGGGGTCGACGCTGATCAAGACGATCTCGCCGTTCTCCGACGAGCCGAACCTCGAGATGGTGGAAGCGGGTGCGCCGGAGATGATGGATGTCGACGGCCGGCGCGGCGACGCGGTGGTGGCGCTGTCGAAGGTGGACCGGCGGAAGATCATGGCGTACACGTACGGAACCGACCACGTCCTGCTCCGGCAGGGCGGGGGCAAGGATATTTTCAGCGTGCGCGCCCTGTCGAAGGACGAGGCGCTGAAGCAGCCGTAGGGCGGTCGGGCCGCGGCGGAGTGAGAGAGAGGGGGGTGTCGTGGTGTCATTTCTCCTTTTGGGTCTGGCCCTCACCGGGCCGGTGGACCTGGAAGACCTGACGGCGCGGAAGGACCTGAGCTGGACCTGTGACGCGGCGACGGGCCGCCACGTGATCCGGGCGGGCGCCGCGACGATCGCCTTCGCGCCGGGCATCGCCCGGGCGACCGTCAACGGCAGCCTGGTGGCGCTGTCGGCGCCGCCCGCGGTGCTGGGCGGCCGCCTGAAGGTGCCGGCCGACCTGGCCAAGCTGGTGCTCGACAACGCGGCCGACCGCGCCCGGACGCCGGACCCGGCGATCGCGAAGCCGGCGCCCTCGCCGGAGCCGAAGCCGCGCCCGGCCGCGGCGATCCTGCCGATCCGGATCGTCATCGACGCGGGCCACGGCGGGATGCACACGGGCTACGAAGGGCGCACGGGCCTCCTCGAGAAGGACGTCAACCTGGCGGTGTCGCTGGAGCTCCAGAGGATCCTCGAATCCTGGGGCGCCCGCGTCACGATGACCCGCACCACGGACCGGCACTTCTCGCCGGTGATCGACAACGACCTGCAGGAGCGCGTGGACATCGTCAACCGCGCGTCGCCGGATCTCTTTCTCTCCATCCACGCGAACGGCGCGGACAACGTGAGCGCGCGCGGCTTCGAGGTCTGGGTGCCGATGAACGCGCGGGGCGAGCGCGACCGGGAAAGCCGGCGGCTGGCCCAGAACCTGCTCGCGGGCCTGGACGGCGCCTGGGGAAACGCCCCCAACCGCGGCGTCAAGGACGACCGGAACCTGCGGGTGCTCCGGGGGACCACCTGCCCGGCCGCGCTGGTGGAGCTCGAGTTCGTCTCCAACCGCGCCGCGGAGAAGGAGCTGAGCAAGCCGCAGCGCCGCGACGAGCTCGCCTCCTCGATCGCCGACGCGGTGCGCCGCTGGGCTCAGGCCCGCTAGCCCGGACCCGGACCCGGACCCGGACCCGGAACGGGAACCGAAACGGGAATCGGAGCGGGAACAGGAACGGGTTCCGGTTCCGGTCGTAGGGATCTGTTCGCGTTTCGGGTCCGGTTCGTATAATGCCGCGGCATATGCGCCGGCCTTATTGGGTGTGCCTGCTTCTGGCGGCCTGTTCGGGCCCGGACGCGAATCTCCAGTCGCCCGATCCCTACGAGCGCTTTCTCGGCGTGCGCGAGCTGGAAGGCCGCAAGGACGCCGCGGGCCTCTCCGAGATCGTCAAGCGCCTCGCGGATCCGCACTACCTGGTGGTCGCCGGCGCGATCACCACGCTCGCCGAGATGGAAGACCCGGCCTTCCTGCAGCACATCGCCCCCCTCGTCCAGCATGCCCATCCCATCGTGCGCCGCCGGGCCTGCGAGGGCATCGGCCGCCTCCGCAACCCCCTCGGCGTGCCGTTCCTCCTCAAAGCGGCCGAGGATCCCGACCCCCAGGTCCGCCGCGGCGCCGTCCACGGGCTCGAGGCGTTCAAGGACGCGCCCGACGCCCGGCGCGGCCTCGTCGCCGCCGTGGGCGACAAGGATCCGGGCGTCTCGCTCGTCGCGCACGAGACGCTCCAGCGGATCACCGGGCGGGACGACGTCCCCCGGACGCGGGAGGCCTGGGCGGAGATCCTGAAGTGAAGACCCACTGGGTCGACGGACGGATCGACTACGACGGCGCCCAGATCCACTCCCTCTGGGCCTACCGGACGTTCGGCGTCCAGGGCGACTCGATCGTCGCCTTCGCCGGCGGCTGCGAGATCCCGTTCTCGAACATGGTCGACCTCGAGGACGTGCGCGCGAAGTCGCGGATCGCCAGCCCGCTCATGCTCCACTTCATCGCCGAGCACTTCGACCTCGACCTCGAGAAGGCCGTCCTGCGCCAGCGCGTGCTGGCGGTCGTCGCCAAGGACCACCTGCCGCCCGGCGTCACCCGCGAGGGCGACGACCTCTTCGTGTCCGGCGGAAAGCTCTCGATCTCGATCGCCACCCTGACGCCCGTCTCCTCCAAGATCCACTTCGGCATCAACATCGAGCGCGCGACGGACGTCGGCGTCGAGACGCGGTCGCTCCGGGACCTGGGCGTGGAGCCGACGTCCTACGCGCGCGGGGTCATGGAGGCCTTCGCGGCGGAGCTGCGGGGCGTCCTCGACGCGCGCACCCGGGTGCGCGGTGTCCCGTAAGGCCGCCTGGTCCCTCGTCCAGGTCCTGCTCACGGGCGTGGCGATGTTCGTCGTCCTGCGCCTGGTGCGCTTCCACGACCTCGTGAAGGCGGACGACCGGCCGCCGGCGGCGGCGAAGGCGGTCGACGGCCTCCGCGTGACCTGGGCCGATGGGACGTCGGGCACCTACGCCAAGGTGGAGGTGGCGGAGTTCGGCTTCCTGTCGATCTTCGAGCGGGCGGACAAGCGGTTGTTCTTCCTGATGCTGGGGGCGCTGTTCCTTCCGTTCGCGCTGCTGACGCTGCGCTGGTGGCTGCTGCTGCGGGGGCACGGGTTCGCGCCGCCGTTCGGCCAGGTGTTCCTGGTGAACTACGCGGGGATCTTTTTCAATCATCTGCTGCCGGGAGGGGTGGGGGGCGACCTGACGAAGGCGGTGCTGGCGTCGGCGGGGGAGGAGCGGAAGGCGGCGGTGGTGGCGACGGTGCTGCTGGACCGGCTGATCGGGCTGGGGGTGCTGGTCTTCCTGGGGGCGGCGTGCCTGCTGCCGTACGCGGGCCGTTTCGAGGACCGGCGGCTCGTGTGGGCGGTCTTCGGGCTGGCGGGCGCGGCGGTGCTGGCGTACCTGCTGTACTTCAACCCGCGGGTGCGCGCGTGGCTGGGGCCGAAGCTGCCGTTCGCGGGGATCCGGGGGCAGCTCGACGGCGTCTTCCGCTCGGCGAAGGAGCGCAAGGGGCTGATGGGGGTCGCGGCGCTGATCTCGCTCGCCTCGCAGGTGACCAGCATCCTGATCATCTACGGGATGGCGCGGGCGCTGGGCCTGCGCCAGACGCCGCTGTGGATGTTCTTCGTGTTCGAGCCCATCATCTTCATCGTCAACGCGCTGCCCATCTCGGTCGGCGGCTGGGGCGTGCAGGAAGGCATCTACGCGGCCCTGTTCGGGAGGCTCGGCGGCATGAGTCTGAACGAAGCCGTGGCGCTGTCGGTCCTCTATAAAGTCAGCATGCTGCTCGCGTCGGTCCCCGGAGGCCTTCTTTTCGCCCTGGGGGCGACCCGCCGCCGGGGGTGAGAAGGACGGCTCCGATGCTGATCCTGCTGCTGCTCCAGGCCGAATTCCAGGAAGTCCGGGACTTCGAGCGCGTCCCCATCGCCGGCATTGTCGTCGCGGTGGAAGGCGTGGCCGGCTTCTTCGATTCCCGCCTCGACCTCGACCCCGCCCTCGGCGTGAAGGCCGAAGGCCAGATCCGGATGATGAAGGATTACTACATCCGGGTGGCGGGCTACGCCTGGGACACGGAGACCGAGTCGGGGGAGGACGCGGAGGTCTCGGCCTGGGCGGTGGGCGTCGGCTGGGACTGGTTCTTCGGCGCGTTCCGGGACTTCGCGCTGGACGCGGGGGTGTCGGCGGGCATCACGCGGGTGCACGCGGCGACGGACGCCGACCGGGGCTTCCTGCTGCAGGCCGAAGCCGCGTGGCGCTGGACGTTCCTGCCCCACGCGGGGCTGAGGGTGTCGGGCACCTTCGACTACGCGGACCTGAGCTACCACGCGGCCGAGACGGAGCATCGCGCGAGCTTCACGCTGGGCGCGGGCCTGGAGCTGCGCTTTTGACCGGTGGGGCCCGGCCCAACTCCGTATAATCGACGGGGACATGTCCGTCAAAACGTGGGGCGATTTCGAAGTTTACTTCGACCGGCCGCTCGGCCGCGGCGGCATGGGGGCCGTCTACCTGGGCCGCCAGATCTCGCTCGACCGCCCCGCGGCGGTGAAGCTCCTGAAGAAGGACCTGACGGAGAACCCCGAATTCGTCACGCGCTTCCACCGCGAGGCGTCGCTCCTCGCGCGGCTCGTCGACGCCCACGTCGTGCAGGTCTTCGGCGCCGGCGAGGCCGACGGCTCCCACTTCTACGCGATGGAGTTCGTCGAGGGAGAGGACCTCGCCGCCAAGCTCAAGAAAGGCCATCCCTTCAGCGTCGACGAGGTCCTCCAGGTCGCCCTCAGCGTCGGCCTCGCCCTCCAGGCCGCCTGGCGCCACCGCATCATCCACCGCGACATCAAGCCGTCCAACATCCTCATCACCGAGGACCGCCAGATCAAGGTCATGGACTTCGGCCTCGCCAAGGCCTCCGACTCCGACCTCACCCAGTCCGAAGTCATCATGGGCACCGCCAAGTACATGTCCCCGGAGCAGGCCACCGGGGGGGATCTCGACATCCGCAGCGACCTCTACTCGCTCGGCGTCGTCCTCTACGAGCTGGCCACCGGCAAGCCCCCGTTCATGGGCGAGACGCCCACCGCGATCATGTACCAGCACGTCCACCAGGCCCCGATGCCGCCGCGGCAGATCAACCGCAAGCTGCCGGTGGACGTCGAGGGCCTCATCCTCCGCCTCCTGGCGAAGGACCCGCGGACGCGGTACCCGACGCCCGAAGCCGTGGTCTCCACCGTCCGGGGCATCCTCGACGGCGTCACGCCGGACGAGCGGTCGACGCTCTACAACGAGACCCTGCTGCTGGCCACGCCGACGCCGGCTCCGCAGGAGCCGACGGCCACCGCTCCGCCGGTCCCGCGGAGCTCCGCCGCGCCGCTCATGCTGACGCTCACCGCCGGGCTGCTCCTCGCGGGCGGCGGCGCGTACTACTACTTCGTCGAAGGGGGCGGCAAGCCCGCGCCGCCGCCGAAGCCGCCGGCCGCGATGCGGAAGCCGCCGGAGGATCCGCCCCGGCCGCCCGCCGATCCGCCGGCGCCGCCGCCCGCGGATCCCGCCCGGCCGGCCGCCTGGGAGGCGCCGCTGAAGAAGGGTCTCGACGCCTTCGCCCGGCGCGAGTGGACCGCGGCCGTGTCCCTGCTCGAGGAAGCCGGGCGCCTCGGGGCGGCGGACGTGAAGGACAAGATCCTCCAGGCCAAAGCGAACGACCTCATCCTCCGCGGCGACGAGGAGACGGACGACGAGCGCGCCATCGAACGCTTCGACGCGGCGCGGAAGCTCGTCCCGTCGGAGGAGGCGGACCGGAAGTTCGCCCGCGCCTCGTACCGCCGCTGGTCGAAGCTCGCCGAGTCGCGCGAGGGCGGCGACTGGAACCAGGCCGCCGTCGACTGGGGCCGCGCCCTGCCGTTCGCGGAGGACGGGCTCAAGGCCGAGATCGAGGCCCGGCGCCAGTTCTGCCGGCTCTACGCCGAGGGCGTCCGCGCGCGCACCGGCGAGGACTGGAAGACGGCCCATGAGCGCTTCCGCGAGCTCGCCAAGGACCCGCGCGGCTTCTCGTCGAGCATCGACCTCGAGCTGAAGCGCGCGAAGGAGGAAGTCGACAAGCTCGCGGCCCTCGCGCGCGTGGAGCTCAAGAAGGAGTTCGACCGCGCCCTCGAGGAGGGGCGCGCGGCCTGCGCCCGCGCCGCCTGGGCGGAGGCGCGGTCCGCGTTCGCGCGCGCCGGCGAGCTGCGCTTCGCGGGCATGTCCCGCGAGCCGGTCGCGGCGCTGATGAAGGACGTCGAGGCCGCCCTCGCCGCCGCGCCCGGCATGGTCTACGTGCCCGGCGGCGCGTTCCGCATGGGCGGCGGGCGGGACGTCGAGGGCCCCGAGGACGGCGAGGTCCGCGTCGCGGCGTTCTACCTGGACGAGCGGGAGACGAGCGCGGGGGAGTACCGCGACTTCCTGAAAGCGCTGGGCGACGCCGGCGGCCACCATCCGGGCTGCGCGAAGGACGAGCCGGCGGGGAAGTCGCACGCGCCGGCGGACATCGACGAGCAGAAGGCCGACGAGCCGGTGGTGAACGTGGACTGGTGGGACGCGGCGAGCTACGCGGCGTGGAAGAAGAAGCGGCTGCCCCGGGAGTCGGAATGGGAGCGGGCGGCGGGCTTCGACCCGGCGGGGCGCCGGCCGTATCCCTGGGGCGAGAAGTGGCGCAAGGAAGGCGGCCGCAGCTTCCTGGGGCTGTCGGGGATGGGGGACGGGGCGATCGAGTGGACGTCCGACTGGTTCCAGAAGTATCCGTGGAGCGGGACGTCGAACATCGACTTCGGCGAGAAGAAGAAAGCGCTGCGCGGGGGCGTGCTGCTCGCGGGGGACGCGGAGCGCGACGCGCGGACGTCCTTCCGTCACTGGAATCTTCCCTCGTACCGGTCCGGCAAGGTAGGATTCCGCTGCGCCCGGGACGTGGCGGAAAGGGCGACGGAGGATCGATGAAGCTTTGGATCTGGACGGCGCTGGCCGCGGCCGGCGCCGCGGGCTGCGCGGGGGTGTCGAAGCAGGACCTCGACGCGGTGAAGGCGGAGATGCTGGCGAACGACGCGAAGACGGCGGCGGCGCTGAAGTCCGAGCTCACCGGGATCGACCAGAAGTACGTGACGGTGCAGCAGATCGAGAACCGGGTCGGCAAGCAGCTGGAGGAGATGGCCAAGCTGCTGAAGGAGCTGCAGGAGCTCCGGAAGGAGCTCGTCGACAAGGTGAACCTCGCCAATTCGAACGTCATCAAGTCCCTCGAGTTCGAAGAGAAGCTGATGTCGGACCGCCTGGCGCAGCTCCGCCTGATGATCGAGGAGCTCAAGAAGAAGCCCGGGCAGTAAACGCGCGTGGACGCGCGACGCGAGCCCGACGCCCTCGACGCCGCCCGGGTGGTGGCGCTGGTCCTGCTGGGCGTCGCCGCGATCGGCGCGCTGGGCAAGATGGGCCTGCCCCTGGGGCTCCGCTCCGTCCTCCTGCAGGCTTCGTTCTTCACGCTGCCGTTCGCGTACGCGCGGGCGGCCGGCCTTCGCCCGCTCGCCGACGCCGGCTACGGCGCGCCGCGGCTCCGCGACCTCGCGCTCACGGTCGTCGCGTCGATGGCCTCGCTCTGGCTGCTCAAGACGCTGGCGGACCTGCAGATCGACCTCTTCAGCGCCTTCGGGGGCGAGGAGATCGTGCGGGAGGAGACGCGGAAGATCGAGCGCACCGTCGAGCGGGCGGAGCGGGCGGTCGGCTTCGCGGGGCTGTCGCTCTTCGCGATCTTCCCGCCGCTCTGCGAGGAGACCCTCTTCCGCGGGATCACGCTGCGCGGCTTCGCGAAGGACTTCGGCCCGGGCCGCGCGCTGCTCTACACCGCGCTGCTCTTCGCCGCCATGCACAACAACGTCGCCCAGCTCCTGCTCATGACCTTCCTCGGCCTCTACTTCGGCGCCCTCGCCTGGCTGACCGGCAGCGTCTGGCCGCCCATCCTCGCCCACGCCATCAACAACGCCGCCGTCCTGCTCCTGCAGGTGAAGTTCGGCCCCCAGGCCCAGGGCTTCCGCGCCAGCGCGCCCCTGCTCGTCCTCTCCCTCCTCGTCTTCGGCGGCGTCCTCGCCGTGATGGCCCTCGACCGCAGATCGCGCGCAATACGCGCGTCCGCCGGCCTGTCCTAGCGGCATGAGACGCGCCGTCCTGCCGCTGCTCCTGATCGCCGTGGGCTTCTCCTTCCTGCTCCTGGTCCGGCGCGCGCCGGAGGACGTCGACGTCCCTCCGCGCCCCCCGGCGCGGGCCGCCGCCCCGGACGTCGACCGCCCGCCCGCGCGACGGACGTCGCCCCCGCCGCGCCTGAGCCCCCGGACGGCGTTCGAGCGGGTGGTCGACGCCCTCCGCGTCAAGGACCGGGAGCGCGCGAAGGAAGCGCTCGAGGACCTGCGGCTGGCGTTCCTGCCCGACCCGGTGCCGGACGCGGAGAACGCGGCCCTGCTCTACAAGGTCGCGTTCGCCAGGCTCGAGGAGCTTTCGGAGGAGGAGGCCGACTTGCTCGGAAAGCCGCTCGAGGAGCTCACGGCCGAGGAGCGCGAGCGGCGGCGCGGGATCCTGGCGGGACGTCCGGAGATCCTCGACTTCCTCCGGCGCGCGGCCGAGCTGCCGCGTTCGGATTTCGGCGTGAAGTACGAGGACGGCTTCATGGCCGAGCTGCCCCACATCGCCCCGATGATCCTGGCGGCCAAGCTGCTGCGGACCGAGACGGAGCTCGGCGGGAATCCGGCGGACGCGCGCGCGGCCATTCGCCTGTCGGAGGCGGTCGCGGACGAGCCGATCTTCGTCTCGCAGCTGGTCCGCGGCGTCTGCCACGGCATCGCGGCGGAAGCGATGGAGCGCGCGTTCGACGGGGAGATCCCGGAGGACCTGCTCGGCGCCTTGCCGTCGACGAACCGGCTGCGGGAAGGTATGGAGCGGAGCTTGCTCGGCGAGATCTACGCCGCGACGAAGCTGATGCTGGACGGCGACGCGTCGGCTCTCGCGGCGCTCGCGCCGGGGTCGCTGAAGCTGCGCTCCCTCGACGACCCGCTGGCCGCGGACGAGCTCGCGCACTACGGGGAAAGTCTAAGGGAGATCTCCCAGCTCATGGGCCGGCCGTATTGGGAGTCGCGCGACCGCTTGAAGCGCCTCGAGGCGGAGCCGGTGCCGGAGTGGGCCCAGCTGACCCACCTGGCGCGGCCGTCGATCGTCCGCGCGGCCGTCCAGCAGGCGACGGCCGAAGCGCGGATCGGGACGTCGAGGGCGGCCGCCGCGCTGCGCCGGTACCGCGACGCGCGGGGCGACTATCCGCAGAGCCTGGAGTCGATCCGGGACCTGCTGCCGGAGCCGCCGATCGATCCGTTCACGGGGCGGCCGTACCTGTACCGGCGGGAGGGCGCGGGCTTCGTGATCTGGAGCGTGGGCGAGGACCTGCTGGACGGCGGGGGAGTGTCGGTGGAGACGGACGTCCGCTTCCGGGCGTCGAAGTGATAACGTTCCAATCGGGTTCAAACGTTAACACTTCAAGTGTTAACGTTTGAACC
>DASVNH010000229.1:0-15403 GCA_036383955.1 Planctomycetota bacterium
CCCCCCCGGGCCTTCGCCCGCCGAAGCGGGCATGGCTTCGGCCCGCGAAGGCGGGGGGCGGGGGGGGACTTGCTGATCCTTGGCTGATTACCAGCGGATGTCGGTCTGCGCCGGCAGCCGGTGCATGTCCTGGCGCTTCTCGATGGGCCAGGCCCGGAACTCCTCCAGCCAGACGAGGAGGTGCTTCATGATGATCTCGAGGATCTTCTTCCCCTTCTCGGGGGTCGCCTTGGTCGGGTCGCCGTGGACGCCGGTCTTGGTCCAGCGGCCCCAGTAGTCGCTGAAGCGGATGGACGTCATGCTGTCGGAGCTCATGGTCTTGCCCACGTGGTCCTGGCCGGCGACCGCCTTGTCCATCTGGACCCGCTTCTTGGCGAAGTGCAGGTAGAGGGAGGTCTCCCACTCGTCGGCGTGCGCATAGGTGCCGGTCTCGAGGAGCTTGGTGGTCTCGTCGCGCCCGATGTTGAAGTAGCCGAAGGCGCAGCAGAGCGACGGCGTCTCCAGCGTCGTCCGGCGGGCGACCAGGTCCACCAGCGGCATGTTCGACCCGTGGCCGTTCACGACGGCGATCTTCTTGAAGCCGTGGTAGGCGACGCTCTTGGTCACGTCCACGCAGAAGTCGATGAAGTGGTTCGGCTCGATGTGGATCGTCCCGGGAAAGTCGATGTGGTGCAGGTTCAGCCCGTAGGGAACGCTCGGCAGCACCAGCACCTTGTCCGGCGCCCGCCGCGCCAGCTCCTTGCAGACCGACTCGGCCAGGAAGATGTCGGTGTCCAGCGGGAGGTGCGGCCCGTGCTGCTCGGTCGCCCCCGTCGGCAGCAGCACGACCTTCTGCGCCGCGATGGCGTCGTTCATCTCGGGCCAGGTCAGCCGGTTGAACTCGGTGGATTCCATCGATGCTCCTCTCCTGCCTATTCCGCTTATGAGTATCCCCGAGCGGGGAATTCGTACAGCTTTCCACGCCGCCCCGTCCCCCGACGCGGAATAATGGTCGCATGCTGCTCCTCCTCTCGCTGCTCCAGGTGGCCGGCGACGGCGCCGTCGTCGAGCTCGTCGCCCGGGAACCCGACATCGCCACGCCGACCGGGCTGGCCGTCGACCGCCAGGGCCGCGTCTGGGTCGTCGAAAACCACACCCACATGCGCCCCAAGGAATATCAGGGGCCGGCCACCGACCGCCTCCGCCTCCTCGAGGACTTCGGGCCCGACGGGCGCGCCCGCAAGATCAGCACCGTCGCCGAGGGCTTTCAGCACAGCATGAACCTCGCGATCGGGGGGGACGGCGACGTCCTCCTCGTGACGCGGAACGCGCTCCTCAAGGTGCCGGGAGGGCCGCTCGTCCGGCTGGAGACGGTCGGGGACTACCCGCACAACGGCCTCTTCGGGCTGGCCTTCGACGCCCGGGGCGACGTGTACTTCGCGCTCGGCCGCAACACCGGCAAGGACCATCCACTCGGGGCGCCCTGGACGCTCATCGGCTCCGACGGCTCGCGGATTTCCGGGACCGAGGGCGGCCGGATCTTCCGCTGCAAGCCCGACGGCAGCGCGCTCGCGCCGGTCGCGAGCGGGTTCTGGAACACCTACCACCTGGCCTTCGACCCGGCCGGCCGCTTGTTCGCCGTCGACAACGACCCCGGCGCCGGCTCGGAATCCCGCCTGCTGCACATCGTCGACGGCGGCGACTACGGTTTCCGCCCCCGGGCCGGCTATCGCGACGCGCATCCGTTCATCTCGTGGAACGGCGAGCGCGTCGGGACGCTGCCGGCGGTCGCGTTCACCGGGGAAGCCCCGGCGGGGCTGCTGGCGGACGAGCCGGGCTCGCTGCTCGTGACGTCCTGGGGCGACCATCGGGTCGAGCGCTACCGGCTCGTGCCGCGGGGGACGTCGTTCACGGCCCGCGCCGAGACCATGCTCAAGGGCGGCGACGACTTCCGCCCCGTCGGCATCGCGCGGGCCCCGGACGGATCGATCTTCCTGTCGGACTGGGTCGACCGCTCCTACCCCGTGCACGGCAAGGGCCGCATCTGGCGCGTCCGGGTGAAAGCCGATGTTCGAAAGTCACCAGGTGACTTTCGAACATCGCCGGATCCGTTCGCGGTGGCGGCGGAGATCGCCGAGCTGGCCAAGCTGGGGACGGAGGAGCTGCTGAAGCGCGACGTCCCCCGGCTCACGATCCTGGCGGCCCTGCGGCGCAAAGGGGAGCGGGATCCGGCGCTGGTGAAGAGATTCCTGGACGACCCCGATCCGGCCGTCCGGCGCGAGGCGATCCAGTGGGCGGCTGAGGAAGGGCTCGCGGATCTGGACCTCGCCGCGGCGGCCGCGCGCGCGCCCACGACCGCCGACCTCTTCGAGACCTATCTCGGCGCGATGGAGTATCTCTCGGGACGTCGGGACCGCGCGGCCCGCGAAACGCAGCTGGCGCGGATCCTGGAGGATCCGTCGCAGCCCGCGCTGTTTCACGCGGCGGCGCTGCGGCGGCTTCGGCTCCCCGTGCCGGAGATTGTAGCCTGGCTGGAATCTCCGGGCGTCCGCCTCGAAGCGGTCCGCGCGCTGGTGGATGCCGGCGCCGAAGAGGCGCTGAAGCGGGCGGCCGCCGATCCGGAGCTGCGGCTGGAGGCGGTCGCGGGCCTCTCTTCGCGGCCGTTCCTGGAAGCGCTGCGCGACGTCCCCCGCGGCGAGCTGCTGCGGTCGCTGGGCGAGGCCGTCGCGGAGCCGATCGGGGCGGAGGACGTCAAGGCCCCCGGCGATCCGGCGGCGGGCGAGCGCCTGTTCTTCCATCCGCGCGGTCCGCGCTGCGGGCTCTGCCACCGGGTGGCGGGCCGCGGGGGCGCGGTGGGGCCCGACCTGTCCCGCGTGAGCCGCGCGATGGACCGGGAGCGGCTCGCGGAGTCGATCGTCGAGCCCAGCAAGGAAGTCGCGCCCGAGTACGTGGCGTGGGACGTCACGACCCGCGACGGCGACACCTGGATCGGGCGGATCCTGCGCGACGACGTGGCGACGGTGACGATGCTGCTCGCGTCGGGCCAGACGATCCAGGTGAAGCGGGCGGACATCGCCCATCGCCGGCCCTGCCAGGTCTCGCTGATGCCCGAGGGCCTGCAGCGCGCGCTGACGCGGAAGGAGTTCCGCGATCTTCTGGCGTTCCTAGGGAGCTTGAAATGATCTGGCTGCTAGCGCTCCTCCTGCAGGAAGCGGACCTCGCCCGGATATGCGACACGGAGATTCCGTGGATCAGCGACGGGGTCGCGCTCGAGGACGGCTCGCCGCGCTTTCCGGACGCGCCCGCGGACCGGGCCGGGCTGCTGGAAAAAGCCAAGGCGCTCGCCCGCGAACAGAACCGGCTGATCCTCTGGTACTGCCCCCGCGTGTTCGGCCCGCACATGACGCGCGCCGCCCTCCTCGACGGCTACGCGAAGGTCGTCTACTTCACCGACCCCGGCCTCGTCGACCTGGTCCGCGCCAAGTTCGTCCCCCTCCGCATGCTCTGCGACGAAAAGCTCGGCGCTCAGCTGGGCATCCAAGCGCCCGGCTTCGTCGAGCCCGGCTTCGTCGTGCTCTCGCCCGAGGGGCGCGTGGTCAAGATTCTCGACCGCCTCCGCGTCTTCAACGCCGACGGGCTCCGCGCCCAGCTCGTCGCGGTCGCGGGGGACATCGACGTCCCGAAGCCCCTGAGCCTGCGCTACGCGGGGCGGCATCGCGAGATCCTCGACCTCCCCTGCGAGCCGATTCACAAGGGGCTGGCGATGATGGCGCTGGGGGATCTCGAAGGAGCCCGCGCCGCGCTCGAAAAAGAGGGCTCCCCCGAGGCGCTCTATCACCTGGCCGCGATCGCCTCCTGGACGGGCCGCGACCCGAGCGGACTCTGGAAGAAGCTGGTGGAGCGACATCCGGAGTCGCGCTGGGCCTGGCGCGCCGCCTCGAACCTGGTGCCGGGGCGCGACGGCCTGCCCGGCGGCCCCATGGCGCACCAGTACGAAGGCTTCTTCGTGCGGACGGACGGCACGCCGGCGCGGCGGGCGGTCGAGCTGCTGCTCCGCGCCCAGGCGCCCGACGGCTCCTGGAGCGACGCGCGCTACTCCTACGGCTGGGCGAAGTACATGATCAAGCGCCGCGTCAGCGAGGGCCTCCTCGATCCCGGCTATGTCTCCTGGCCCGACCAAAAACTGCGGCCGAACGTGTTCGTGGCGGTCACCGCGCTGTCGGCCCTGGCGCTCGACGCCTGGCGCGAGCAGGCGCCCGACCGGATCGCCGTGGCGCTGGCCCGCGCGGACGCGGTCCTGCGCGACGACGCCCGCGTCGTCCCCGGCCAGTGCGAGGAGTGCTACGCGGAAATGGGCCGGCTGCTGTTCTTCACCAAGTCGGGCGACCTCGGGCGGATGAACCACGTCGTCCGGCGCCTGGCGGCGCTGCAGGACGTCGACGGCTTCTGGGGCCACGAATACCCCTCCGCGTTCGCGACGGCCGCGGTCGTCCACGCCCTCGTCGGCGCGCGGAAAGCCGGTGCCGAGGTGCCGGAACCCCTCCTGCAAAGGGCGGCCGACGCGCTCCTCAAGACGCGGCGCGACGGGGGACGTCAGGATTACCGCCACGAGGCCGGGAAGCCGCCCAGCTCGGAAAAGAACTCGGCGGGGCGGACGGCGATCGCGGAGCTGGCGCTCTACGAGTGCGGGCGCGGGTCGCTCGCGAACGTGGCGGCGGGGGTCGACGTCTTCTGGAAGCACCAGGCGCGCCTCGAGGCGGTGCGGGCCTGCGACAACCACGCCGACGAGGAGCTGGCGGGCTTCTTCTATTACTATGCCGTCTACCACACCCTCGAAGCGGCCCGCGCGCTCGGCGAGCCCGGGACGAGATTCCGGGATCTGGTGCTCCCCCAGCAGGAGGCGGACGGGAGCTTCGTCGACAGCCATGAGCTCGGCAAGAGCTACGGCACCGCGATGGCGCTGCTGATCCTGAAAGAGGACCGGAACGTCCTCGCGCCGGAAGAGCGGCCCCGGCGGATGCTCAACGACTACCTGGTCGCGGAATCCATGAAGCACGTCGACGCCCGCCGCCGCGCCCTCGAGGCGCTCAAGACGCCGGAGGACGTCGCGAAAAGAAGCGACGCGCTGCGCGCGAAGTTCCTCGACGTCCTGGGCGGCTTCCCCGAGCGGACGCCGCTGAATCCGAAGGTCACCGGCGTCCTGAAGCGGGACGGTTACCGAGTCGAGAAGGTGATCTACGAGGTCCGCCCGGACCACCACGTGACGGCGAACCTGTATCTGCCCGACGGCCCGGGCCCGTTCCCGGGCGTGCTCTTTCCGCTCGGGCACTACGACGATCCGAAGCCGGCCGAGGAGTACCAGCGGACCTGCATCCTGTTCGCGAAGAACGGGCTGGCCGTCCTCACCTACGATCCGATCGGGCAGGGGGAGCGCTACCAGACGCTCGGGCCGAAGGCGCGGGGGACGTCGGAGCACACCCTCGTGGACGTCGGCGCGCTGCTGACGGGCACGTGCTCGGCGCAGTACTTCATCTGGGAGGGGATGCGCGGGCTCGACTATCTCGCGGGCCGGCCGGAGGTCGATCCGAAGCGGCTGGGCTGCGCGGGCAACTCGGGGGGCGGCACGCTGACCGCCTACCTGATGGCGCTGGACGAGCGGGTCGTCTGCGCCGTGCCGAACTGCTTCATTACGTCGGTGGAGAAGCTGTACACCGGGCCCGGGCCGCAGGACGGCGAGGCGAACCTGCGCGGCCTGGTGGCGGCGGGCTTCGGGCATTCCGACTACCTGCTGCTGCGCGCGCCGCGGCCCGCGCAGCTGAGCTGCCCGACCCGCGACTACTACGACATCGAGGGGGCGTGGACGACCTACCGCGAGGCCAAGCGGTTCTACGGCGTCCTCGGCCACGCGGAGCGCGTGGACCTCTTCGAGTGGGACGACAAGCACTCCATCTCGAAGCCGTTCCGCGAGGCGGCGGTCCGCTGGATGCGGCGCTGGCTGGCGGGCGTCGACGACGCGCCGGTGGAGGTCGACGTCCCCATCGAGAAACCCGCGGACCTGCGCTGCACCGCCTCCGGCCAGGTCCTCACCGAGTTCCGCGAGAAGACGACCTACGACTTCACGGCGGAGCGCGCGCGGGCGCTGGCGGCGAAGCGGGGGAAGCTGGACGTCGACGTCGTCCGCCGCCTCATCGGCGTGGAGGGGACGGTGCCGGCCGCGGCCGTGCGGAAGACGCCGCGCGGCGTGATCTTCGAGACGGAGCCGGGGATAAAGATTCCCGGGAGAATTGTCGGCGCGGGGCCGCGCGTGCTCGTCGTGCACGGGGAGGGGAAAGAGAAGGCCGAGGCCTGGCCCGATCACGAGGTGACGGCGGTCGACCTCCGGGGCATGGGAGAGACGGAGCCCGTCGCGCCACATCGGGGGCTGGCGAACTTCGTGAAGGCGGATTGGAAGGAAGCCTACCTGGCGCTCAACCTGGGCCGGCCGCTGCTGGGCCAGCGGGTCCGCGATATCCTGGCGGTGGCGGCGGCGATGGATGTCGACGGCCAGGGCCTCCACCTCGTGGGCGTCGGGAGCGCGGCGCCGGTCGCGCTGCACGCGGCGCTGCTGGACCCGCGGGTGCGGAAGCTGACGCTCGAGGGCATGGTGATCTCCTGGACGGCGGTGGCCTCGACCGCGATCACGCGCAACCAGCTGGCGAACGTGGTGCCGGGCGCGCTGGCGGCTTACGACCTGCCGGACCTGGTCGCCGCGTTCGCGCCGCGGCCGCTGGTCCTGCGCGGCTCGACGGACCCTGAGGGCAACGCGGTCGACGGCCGCTGACGCGCCTCAGGATCAGAAAATCCCCCCCCGCCCCCCGCCTTCGCGGGCCGTAGCCAGGTGCCCGCTTCGGCGGGCGAAGGCCCGGGGGGGACGACGGTTCAGGTTCAGAACGTTCCCCCCCGCCCCCCCCGGGGGGGGGCACGGCGAGGGGGGACTTCCTGAGCTATACTGCAGGCCATGGGGCACGAGATCCTCTACTGCGTCGGATGTCAGACGCAGCTGAGAGGAAGCGACTTCGAAAAGCGGCAAGCCTTCCGGGTCGACGGCAAGGGGTACTGCTCCCGCTGCGCCAACAACACGTTTTCCGCCGAACGGCTCGCGGCGCTCAAGGAGGCGTCCAGCCCGTCCTCGACGAAACTGCGGGAGACGCCCGCCAAGCCGACGCGCCGGGTCGCCACGCCGGAGCTGTCTTCCTCCAGCCGCTACCTGGGGATCGGCGGGCTGGTCGTCCTGGCCGCCGTCGCGGTCCTGATCGCGCTCCTCAGCGGCGGCTCGGCGAAGCCGGCGCCGGTTCCCGCTCCGACGCCGCCTCCGGTGGTGGTGAAGAAGGAGGTCGCGCCGCCGCTTCCGAACCCGGCCGGGCTCGACGCGGAGCTCCAGCGCCTGCTCCCGCGGCGCGAGTTCGGCCAGGCGCTGCGGCTGATCGAGAGCGCCCGCGCGTTGAGCGCCCAGCCGGAGTGGAACCGGATGGTGAACCAGCGGAGCGACGACGTGCATGCCCGGGCCGAGGCGGCGCTGAAGGAGATGAAGGCGAAGGCCGTCGCGGCCAAGCGCGCGGGCAACCTGGAGGAGCCGCGCAAGATCCGGGAAGAGCTGGTGAAGTGGGAGTACGCGCGGGCGCTGTCCGACTTCGACGCGGCCCTGGACGTCGTGCAACCCGAGCGGACCGGCAAGATCCTCGTCGCCGAGAATTTCAGCGCCGGACTGGGCAGGTTCACGGGGGGCGAGGCGGTGGACGGAGCCCTGGCGATTCCTCCCGGGGGGGGCCAGATCACGTCGCCGTTCGGGGCGGTCGTCTCGCCGACGGCGGTCGTCCGCTTCCAGGTGAAACCGCCCGCCGCCGCCTTTACGCAGCTGGAGCTCATGATCTGGTCCCAGACCCTGGGGGCCAATTGCTGGGTCCACCTGAGCGACCTCAAGAAGGGCGAGTGGCAGACGGTGGAGATCAAGGCGAGCGAGTTCAAGGTCGGCTGGGCCCGGAATGGAGCCAGCGTGGTCGGCCAGGACAACGGGCACTTCAAGATCTACTGGGACACCAAAGTGACCAGCGGCCGGGTGTTGATCGACGACTTTGAAGTGCGGGAGTAGGATCAGGATCAGAACATCCCCCCCCGCCCCCCGAGGGGGAAACCGGTTCAGGTTCAGAAAGTCCCCCCCCTGCCCCCCCCCGAGGGGGGCGTCAAAACGGGGGGGCGTCACGAAACAGACAGTCTGTTTTGTGACAAGCGTCACGAAACAGACAGTCTGTTTTGTGACAGGGTAGGGGGGAACGTCCGGATCCTGATCCGGATTGTTGCTAAGAAAGCGGCCGGCTCCCGAATGACTTCGCGGGGGCCTGACCATGCTGACGCTTTCGGATTCGACCCGGCGCGACTTCCTCAAGATCGGGACGCTGGGGTTCGCGGGGCTGGGGCTGCCGCGGCTGCTGGCGGCCCAGGAAGCGCCCGGCCTGGTCAAGGACCGGTCCGTCGTCCTGCTCTTCCTCAACGGCGGGCCGACACACATCGAGACGTTCGACCCCAAGATGACCGCGCCGGCGGACGTCCGCAGCGTGACTGGCGAGGTGAAGACCGCGCTGCCCGGCGTCACCTTCGGCGGGACCTTTCCGCGGATGGCCCGGCTGGCCCGCAAGCTCGCCGTGATCCGCAACCTGGGCCACGGCGGCCCGGATCACAACGACGCCAAGCGCATCATGACCTCAGGCGTGGAACCCCAGCTCTACGCGCGGCCCCGCGACGAGCAGGAGCGCGACGTCCGCATGTCCGAAATCACGGCGAAGCTGTGCGGGATCACCGACTCCCGCCGCGGGATGCCCACCAGCCTGGTCGCCGGCCCCACCGCCGTCAGCGCCGATCCGGGGCTTCGCAAGGAGTACGACGAGGAGTTCCGCGGCTCGGGCGAGCTGGGCAAGGCCTATCTCGCGTTCAATCCGGCCGGCTCCAGCGACCTGCTCCGGGACATGCGGCTGAACCTGCCCCTCGAGCGCTTCGAGGACCGGCGCGGGCTGCTGAAGAGGCTCGACGTCCTGAAGGGCGCGCTCGACGCCCGCGGCGTCATGGACGCGCAGGACCGCTACACCCAGCAGGCCGCCGACGTCCTCCTGGGCGGCATCTCGGGGGCCTTCGACCTGTCGAAGGAATCGCCCGCGACGCGGGAGGCCTACGACACGGGGAAGTTTACGTTCCCCTCCGTCGTGAACGAGCGGCTGCGCAAGCTCGGGACGCCCGCGCACCTGGGCAAGCAGATGCTGCTGGCGCGGAGGCTCTGCGAATCCGGCGCCAAGTTCGTCACGGTCACCAGCCACGGCTGGGACATGCACGACGACCGCAACAATCCCGACCACAACATGGCGACCCTGATGCCGGTGATGGGCGGGGCCGTCGACAAAGCCGTCGCCGCGTTCATCGAGGACGTCGAAAGCCGCGGCCTCTCCGACAAGATCCTGCTGGTGATCACCGGCGAGTTCGGCCGCACGCCGAGGCTGGGGCCCGCCGGCGGCCGCGACCACTGGAGCAAGCTCACCCCGGTGGTACTGTATGGGGGAGGCTTGAGGATGGGCCAGGTCGTCGGGGAGTCGGATCGCGGAGCGGCGGAGCCGGCGGGGACGGGCTACGCGCCCCAGCATCTCCTGGCCACCGTGATGCACAGCCTCTTCGACCTGGGCGAGCTGCGGGTCAACCGCGCGCTGCCGCCGGAGATCGTGCGCCGGATCACCGAGCTGCCGCCCATCCGGGAGCTCGTATGATCGCGCTCCTCATGCTCCTGCAGGAGCAGGCGTTCGACGGCGGCCACACGGTCCAGCCGTTCAACGGGGGCGCCAACCTGCGCGTCGGCGAGCTCGAGAAGCCCGGGCCCACCGGACGTCCCGCGCTCGACCTCCGCGTCGACTGCCCGAAGGAGAACGCGGGGCTCGACGTCCTCTGGAGCTTTCCGCCCGCCGTCCTGGAGGGAAAGACGTTCTCGGTGCGGATGAAGGCGCCCGATGGCCCGGTGCCCTACGCGCGCGCGGAGTTTCTCGACGCCCAGGGCAAGCGCGTCGGCCAGCACGCCGCGTTCGGCGTCGGCGCCGAGGACTGGCGGACGCTGAGCTACAAGGTCGAGTCCGCCGCGCCCGTCGCCCGCGTCCGGCTGCAATTCTGCGGCAACGCGGGGAAGTCCGTCCACGTCGTTCTTTCCGACTTCGCCGACGCGGGCCGGGCGGTCACGAAGCGCGTCGACACGTCCGCCCTCGGCGCGCCCACGCTGGCGAACGGCGACGTCGAGCTCTGGCTCGACGCCTCCAGGGGCTACACGCTGACCGCGGCGCGGGTGGGCGCGGCGCGCTTCGAGCGCGAGATCGCGGACGCGTATCCGCGCTTCCACTTTCTGCGGGCGGACGGGACGCGCCTGGAGGCGGAGGCGGTCGAGCTCACGGCCACGCGCGAGGCGCCGGGCCGGATCCGCTACTCCCGCGAGGGCACGACGGTGGAGGTCGCGTACGCGATCGACGGAGCGCTGCGCTGCGACATGAAGGTCGTGGAGGAAGGGAGCCTGAAGCTGGTGGCGGTGGGCGTCGACCGCATGCTCGGCGCGGAGCTGGGCGCGGACGACTACGGGATCCTGCCGACGGGCGCGCTCTGGCGGGGAAGCGGGACGCCGCGGACGTTCAAGCGGATGGGCAACGCCGACAACATGGTCCCGAACTTCGGGGCGGCGAAGCTCGGCGGGAAGATCGTCTTCTACAAGCCGATGACCGCGTCGCAGGAGATGAACATCGCCGCGGCAAATCCGATGCTCTGGTTCGGCGGCAAGCTCTTTTTCCGGCCGTCGAAGACGAAGAACCCCGCGACGAAGCTCTGCCATGCCGCGCTGAGCTGGCGCCTCGAGACGGCGGGCGACGAGAACAAAGACGGCGTGGTGGACTGGGTGGACGCCGGGATCGCCTATCGCGACCGGCACCTGAAGAAGAACGAGGCTCTCGACCCCAGCGTGCGCGACTCGCTGAAGTTCTATCACGGCATGCCGGGCGACACCTACGCGCGGCTGGCGGCGACGATCGAGAAGATGGACTACGCGCCCACGCTCTGGTGGGTCAAGGGCGCGATGACGACGCTCGTCGAGCCGGGCTCCGAGTGCCATCCCTACACCGTCGAGCCCGACCCGAAGCGCGGCGAACGCGTCGCGTTCGCCGACCGCGCCCGCGTCGGCATCTACTACGGCCACGACTATCTCGACAACTTCAACAAGGACTGGCCCGACGAGCTGATCAAGCGGGACGAGAACGGCAAGCCCAGCCCGTACTACCTGCACAAGGATCACCGCCTCCTCTACAAGGACAACGTGCGCGGCCTCGCGAACGGCCTGCTGACGAAGCACTACGACGACATCCTTCGCGTCTGCGCGCTGCCGCGGGGCAGCCCGGTCATGCTCGACACGTTCACCGCCTACGCGCGCGAGGGCTACCATCCCGACTTCCCGGCGACGCCCCAGGCCGAGACCGACGCGAAGCGCGAGATCTGCCGCTGGTTCAAGAAGGAGCGGGGGATGTCGATCGCCGGCGAAAGCGTCATCGAAGGCACGGAGGACATGCTCGACTTCGGCGCCATCCTCTACGACTTCCAGAGCCTGCAGGACACCCGCTTCTGGACGCGGGACGACTGGGTGCCGCTGGCGAGCGTGATCTACCACGGGCGCACGTACACCGGCGTCAGCGTCTACGAGTACCGGAAGCCCGATCCGAACTGGGCGGCCTCGCTCGTCACCGGCTGCTCGCTGTGGCAGTGGTCGAGCGGCCACTACCCGGACATGTACGCCGTCGGCGCCCGCATGTTCTTCAACCAGAACATCGTCTGGGCCCAGACCGCGGACGCGGAGATGGTGGACGTCGACCGGACCGGGACCGAATACCGGATCAAGTACGCGAACGGCCACACGCTGTGGACCGATCCGGAGAAGCGGGCCTGGCGGCTGGAGGCCGGAGGCGTGATGTACGACGGCTTCACGCCGTTCAACACGCTCGGCGTCATGGCGATCCTCAAGCAGGGGGACTTCGACCTCACGCTGCCGGTGAAGGACATGCTGGAGGTCCTGCCCTCGCAGCCGGACCGGGAGAAGATCGACGTCCAGATCGAGGCCGCGGCCGACGGCCGGATCCGGGTCCGCGGCAACTTCAGCAAGGTCCCGTGGAAGATGAAGTGGTATCACAAGGTCGTGGAAGCGAGGGACGTCGAGCCGGTCCTCCTGCTGCGGCGGAAGAAATGAACTTCGACGAGGCGGCGGGCAAGCGGGCGGCGGAGATCACCCGGCTCATCCTGCGGGAACGGGCCGTCGTGTTCGGCTACATCATGACCCAGACGGGGAACTACGCGGACGCGGAGGACGTCTTTCAGGAGGTCTGCGCCACCGTCTGCGAGAAGTTCGGGGAGTTCACGGGCGACTTCCGGGCCTGGGCGCTGACGATCGCGCGCTTCAAGGTGCTCAGCCACTACCAGAAGCGCCGCGGGATGAAGCTGACGCCGGAGCTCGCGGAGCTGATGGCGGCGGAGGCGGTCGACCTCGAGCCCTCGCGGGAGACCGCCGCGCTGCGGCTGTGCCTCGAGCGGCTGAAGGGGAAGAGCCGGGAGATCATGCTCGGGCGCTTCGGCCGCGGGCTCTCCTGCCAGGACGTGGCGAAGAGCGTCGGATGGACGGCCAACGCGGTCTACGTCGCGCTCAGCCGGATCAAGCGGTCCCTCGAGGACTGCGTGAAGGCGCGGCTGGCGTGACGGAGTTCGACGTCCTGTGCGAGAAGTACTTCGCGGCGGAGCTCACGCCGGAGGAGCGCGAGGCGTTCCTGGCGTCGCTGCGCGAACAGCCGGAGCTGCGGCGCAAGTTCCTGCGGGAGTCGATCCGCCTCGGCGCCATTCACGAGTGGGCGGCGGAGCAGGCGGTCGCCGCCCCGAAGCGCCGCCTCTGGCCGGTCGCGGTCGCGGCGGCCCTCCTCGTCGGGATCGCGACCTTGCTCCTGCTCAAGCCCACGCCGCCGCCAAAGGAGGTCGTCGCGGGCGAATCAAACGGTTCGTTTCGCCCGCCGCCACTGCCCCCGAAACCGGAACCGGAACCGGAACCGGAACCGGAAAAGAAGCCGGAACCGAGGCCTGAGCCGAAACCGGAGCCCAGACCGGAGCCCAGACCGGAACCGAAACCGGCGCCGAAGCCGGAGCCGCGGCCGGAACCGAAACCGGAACCGCCGGGGGTGCCCGCGCCGAAGCCCCCGCCTCCGCCGCGGCCCGTGACGGAGGCGATGGTCGCGGTCGTCGAGGAGGGCGCGCGGAAGGGCGCCGAGCTGCCCGCGGGGGCGACCCTCGAAGGCTTCGCCGTCTTCGTGTTCCCGGACAAGACCCGGATCGCGCTGGGCGCCGACACCGAGATCCGCGACCTGCGGAGCGAGGGCGGCAAGCGGATGACGCTGGTCCGCGGCGTGCTCGCGGTGGATGTCGCGCCCCAGCTTCAGCCGCTGAAGATCGAGACGTCCCACGGCACGGCCACGGCGCTGGGGACGTCGTTCACGATCCGCGCGGAGCGGTTCCGCCTGGAGGTCGTCGAAGGCAAGGTCCGGATGGAGAGCGGGGCGCGGAGCGTGGTCGTCGGGAAGGACCAGGCGGTCGAGGCCGACTTCGCGCTCAAGCGGATCCCGGCGCCGGACCTGACGACGGAGCTCGTGGGCTATTGGAAGTTCGACGAAACGGGCCCGCGGGCGCTGGACGTCTCGCCCTACCGCCACCACGCGACGGTGGAAGGGGCGGTCCGGGTGAAGGGGAAGGCAGGCCTGGCGGCGCGCTTCGACGGCGTGGACGACTTCATCCGGCTGCCGTCGTCGAAGACGCTGGACGAGCTGCAGGACGGCGATTACACGATGGCGGCGTGGTGCCTGCCGAACCCGGTGCCGCGGGGCGGGCGCTTCGTGCTGATGGGGAAGGTCGGGTTTCACCTCGGGCTGGTCGTCGACGACGAAGCCCGGTACGAGATGTGGCACTATCTGGCGGCGGGGCCCGAAGCGCACGCCCGGAGCGCGCCGGGGCGGGCGGTCTCGGAGTTTGCCCATCTCGCGGGCGTGGTGTCCCGAGCCCAGGGGCTGACGCGGATTTACGTGAACGGCCGGCTGGAAGGCCAGGCCCGGTGGGAGCCGGGCGCGGCGCCGCGCGACTACGGCGGCCGCGGCTGGACGATCGGGATGGCGCGGGAGGCCGGCGTCAACCACGGGGCCGCCAGCGCGACCCTCGACGAGGTGCTCCTGTACCGGCGCGCGCTGACTCCGCGGGACGTGGCCGCCCTGGCCGGCGCCCTCTACGCGGCGGCGCAGCGCGTCCGCTAAACCAGGACCAGGATCAGAACATCCCCCCCCGCCCCCCGCCTTCGCGGGCCGTAGCCAGGTGCCCGCTACGGCGGGCGAAGGCCCGGGGGGGAAACCGGTTCAGGTTCAGAAAGTCCCCCCCCTGCCCCCCCCGAGGGGGGGAGTCACGAAACAGACAGTCTGTTTTGTGACCGGCCGATCCTGAGTTTCTCCCATTCTCCATGCCTCCCGCGGTATCTTTCTTTGCGTGAATGACACCGTGATGCTTCGACACCTGATGGATTACCTTCCCGATGCCATCCACTTCAAAGACGTCCGGGGGAGATTCATCCGCGTCAACCGCGTCCTGGCCTCCTGGTTCGGGCTCAAGGATCCCGCCGAGGCGAAGGGCAAGTCCGAGGCCGACTTCTTTCCGGAGGGATTCGCGCGCGCGACCTCCGAAGCCGAGAAGCTCATCCTGCAGACCGGCGTCCCCATCCTCGACCAGGAGGAGAAGATCGTCGGCCGCGACGGGAAGAAGCGGTGGGTGTCGACGTCCAAAATGGCGCTGCGGAACGACCGGGGCGAGATCGTCGGGACGATCGGGGTGTCGCGCGACATCAAGAGCGTGAAGGCGGCCGAGGAGCAGATCCGCGATTCGGACGCGCTGTACCAGTCGCTGATCGAGTCGCTGCCGCAGTGCATCTTCCGGAAGGATGTCGACGGCCGCTACGTCTACGTGAACCAGCGGCTCTGCGCGCTGCTGGGCCTGACGCCCGAGCAGTTCCTGGGCAAGACCGACTTCGAGGTGAGCCCGAAGCCGCTCGCCGCCAAGTACCGCCGCGACGACCAGTGGGTCATGTCCCACCAGAAGGTCTTTGAGGCCGTCGAGACGATCAAAGCCAAGCGGAAGAAGATCGAGATCCGCATCTACAAGACGCCCGTCTACGACTCCAACGGCCGCGTCGTCGGGGTCCAGGGGGTCTTCACGCCGCTCTGAGGATCAGGCTCAGAAAATCCCCCCCCCGCCCCCCGGGGGGGAAACCGGTTCAGGTTCAGAACGTCCCCCCCTGCCCCCCCGAGGGGGGAGACGA
>DASVNH010000230.1:0-7578 GCA_036383955.1 Planctomycetota bacterium
TAGAACCAGTTCCCCGGGGCCGCGGGGTCGACGTACGTGGTGGAGGACGCGGGCACGAGGGCGATGCCGCCGTAGGGGCCGCCGGTCGTCGAGCCGCGCAGGAGGTAATAGTCGTCGGCCCCGGTCACCGCGGACCAGCCGAGCGTCACCTGCTGAAGCTGGTCCCGCGAGGCCGAGAGCGACGCGGGGGCGGCCGGCGGAGGCGTGAACGTCCAGCTCAGGATCTCCTGGATCGCGTTGAGGCCTCCGGTCGCCGCCGTGAAGCCGACGTAGGCCGTCGCGCCGCCCAGCACCGAGGGGATGTCGACGAGATAGGTCTGCGCGGCGCTGGCCGTCGTGACGGTGTCGGTGATCGTCACGCGGAGCTCGTCGCCGTCGTAGACGAGATCGGCCTGGAAGATGTTGCCGGAGTGGAAGTTGAGGCCGGGGTTCAGCGCCCGCTCCGGCTGGTCGGGGGCCGCGCCGTTCACGTACATCCCGGTGTAGCTGCCGGCGTTGGGGTAGATGTCGAACTTCACCGCCAGGCTCGTCACGATCCCGGCGTAGCCCTGGCCGCCGCCGCCGCCGCCCAGCGCGGTGGTCCCGGCGCGCTGCAGGACGAAGCAGATCCCGTCCGCCATCGGGTTGCTGCCGGGCGTGAACTTGAAGCGCGCCCGGGTCGCGAAGGACCTCATGACCTGGGCCGTCGTGTAGAAGCAGCTGCCCCTCTGGTCGTTCACGGCGGCCGTGAGCCGGAGCCTCCCGGCCGCGAACGTCGCGTTGCCGTTGGCCTGCAGGCCCGTCGTCGTGCCGAAGCCGCCGGAGAAATCGATCTGTCCGAGAGCGGCGAGCGCCGCCCACACGCCCAGCGTCGTCCCCATCGTCCGCCTCCTCGAGAGCCCCCCCTTCCCGCTCCACCTCAAAGGCGCGCTTCAAGCTCCTCCCGCCGCCGCGGATCCAGGTCGCCCACCAGGTAGTCCAGGATGTCGAGCACCCGCCGCGGCTCGAACGGCTTCGTCAGGTAGTAGCTCGCCCCCTCGCGGTAGCCCCGCGCGATGTCCTCGTCCTCGTCCAGGCCCGTCAGCAGGATCACCGGCACCCGCCCTTCCTCGCGCCGGCCGATCTCCCGCAGCAGCGTCCAGCCGTCCAGGCCGGGCATCCGGAGGTCGAGGATCGCGACGTCCGGCGCCCCGCACGGAAGCCACGCCAGCGCCCGGTCGGCGCATGGGAACGCCGCGACCCGATAGCCGTGGCGGCGGATGAGCCGCGACAGCGCGCGCAGGAGCCGGACGTCGTCGTCCACGCAGAGCACCAGCGGCCGGTCGTCCACCAGGCGGGGGAGGAGCTCCTCGACGGCCTCGCGCAGCAGCCGGGCGTCCGGCGGGATGATGCGGCAGGCGGGCGTCGGCCGCGCGGTTTCCTGGAGGCCCGGCGACACCAGGACCAGGGGAAGGCGCGGCCATCGCTCCCGGATCCGCAGGCTCAGGGCGCCGACGCGGCCCTCTCCCAGCGCGCCGCCGAGGATCGCCAGGTCGGGAGGGGCCTGGCCCTCCGCCGCCTCGTCCGGGCCGAGCCGGGGCACCAGATCGACGCCGAGGGCATACAGCTCCGCGACCAGCGACGAGGATTCCTCCAGATCCCCCGCCTCGAACAGGACCCGCGGGCGCGGCATCATGACGCCCTCCCCTTCGTCAGGGAATCGACCGCCGACAGCACGCACGCGGGAGGACAGGGCTTGGTGAGGTAGGCCGTCGCGCCGAGCCGGATGCCCTGGGCCAGGCTGCGGTCCGAATCGAGCCCGCTGAGGAGAAGGATGGGGAGCGCGGCGCCGTAGACCTCTCGGATCTCCTCGACCATCTGGAAGCCGCTCATGCCGACCATCCGCACGTCGAGGATCGCCAGGTCCGGGCGTTTCAGCGGAATCGCCGCGAGGGCCTCCTCCGGGTTGTCGAACGCGGCGACCCGGTAGCCCTGCCGCCGCAGGAGGCGCGCGAGGCTGTCGAGGTAGGGGACGTCGTCGTCCACGCACAGCACCAGCGGCCGGGGGCGCGCCGCGGCGGGCGCGTCCAGCCAGGATTCCAGCGCGTCGGTCGACTCGGGCACCGCGAGGTTGAGGTCGGCGGCCTGGCCGGCGCCTTCCATCAGGGCGATCGGAAGGTCCCGGCGCCCCGAGCGCAGCATCCCGGCGAGGGTTTCGAGGTCGACCTGGGCGGAAAGGTCGCCGAGCACGACGGCGTCGGGCGACGCGTCGCGCGTCCGCTCCAGCAGCACCCGGACGGCGGACGTGGCGGTGACCCGCACGCCGCGGTCGCGCAGGCGGCGCCGCAGCGTGGCGCTCCGCGCCAGGTCGCGGTCGCAGAAGAAGACGTGAGAAGACGGCACTTCACTCATCGCTCGCACTCCCGACGCCCGCAGGCGCCTTGTTGCCCGGCCGATCCCGCCGACTCCAACCCGAATCCCCTCTTCCCGTCAGAACGTCATGTCGACCCCCGCGGACACGACCAGGTCCGACGACGCGTCGGTGAGGCCCGTCCCCACCGACCCGCTCAGGGCCGTGGTCTTCGACAGCTTCACGCGCGCGCCGATCGACGCGGTCGCGGACGGCCCGTCCCAGAGCGACAGGTCCGCGAAGGGGCTGGTATTGAATTCCACCTGCGCGACGAGCGTGACCGACGCGAAGGCCATCCACGCCGCCGACACCCCGCCGTGCGCGTACGGCGACACGTCGTCGCCGTCGATCAGCAGGTCCGGATTCCCGAGGGGCGCCGTCACCCCGAGGTTCAGGTGCAGCGCCACGCGCGACCAGCGCTTCGTCAGCAGGCCGGAGACGGCGACGTCCACCGTCCTCGACGTCAGAAGCTCCTCGCCGTCCGCGAGCGGCACCTTGAGCTCGCCGAGCAGGCCGACCTCGACGGCCCCCAGCGAGGTCGCGACTTTCGCGCGCCCCGTCACGCTCTCCGGGCCGAAACCCCGCTCCGCCCCGGGCACCAGCTGGACGCCGTTTTCGTAGAGCGTGATCGGCTCGTCCTGGTCCCGCGACGCGAGCTCCCCCGCCGTCAGGCGCAGGCCCAGCAGGAAGTAGCCGCTGACCGCGTAGGTGTACTCGAAGCTCTCCGTGAGATGGCCCGTCCGGAACCGGCTCGGGCCGCCTTCTTCGTTCGACGTCCAGTCGGTCGTCGCGAAATCCAGTCCCACGCGGACGTGGTAGGCCCCGTTCGGCAGCGCGATCGCGTCCTCGATCGGCGGCGTGCCGAACCAGCCGTGCCAGGCGGAGTTCCGCGCGCTTCGCAGCGGCGCCAGCGCGAAGTACAGCCAGGTGTCTTCCCGCGTCGGGGACATTTTCCGGCCGCCTTCCGGCGCCCAGGGCCGGGGCTCCTGCTCGTCGTAGCCCCGCGGACCGACCTGCGCGAGCAGCGTCGCCAGATCCGTCGCCAGCGTCGGCGCGGGAGGATCCTGCGCGAGGACGGCCCAGATCGCCCAACCCAGCGTGATCATCGCGCCTCCTTCCTCGGACGCCGGACGAACGCCAGCGCCGCCGCGGCCCAGATCCACCCCAGGCCCCCCGCCCCGCCGGCGGCCGCGGAGCACTCGCTGCCGCTCACGCTGCCTTCCTCCTGCAGAAGCGTCGTCGCGACCGACAGCGTCCGCGTCGCGCGGCGCCCCGTCGCGTCCGTCACCTCCACGCGGAACGAGCGGACGCCGAGCCCCGCGGTCGTGCCGCTGAGCACGCCGGACGTCGCCCCCAGCGAGAACCCGTCGGGCAGGGATCCCGACACGACCCGCCAGCGCGCGGGCGCCGCCACGCCCGTCGCCGACAGCGTGTGCGCGTAGGGCGTCGCCTCGACGGCCCCCGGCAGCGCCGACGTCTCGACGGCCAGCGGATCGAAGATGTCCAGCGTCAGCGTGCCGGACGTCGACGATGCCGCGGACGGCGCGGCGGAGTCGCCGACGCTCGCGGCGAAGAGGACGCGGCCCGGGGCGTCGGGCAGCCCCGCCAGCGTGCCGGTGGACGCCGTGAAGCCCGACCAGGGCGGGAGGGCGCCGGACGCGAGGGACCACGCGTACGGAGGCGTGCCTCCGACGGCGGTCAGCGAGTCGGAATACGGGACGCCGACTTCGCCCCAGCGCGGCGACGTGCCGAGAGCGGCGAGGCCGGCCGCGGCGTCCAGGACGTTCAGCGTGAAGGTCGCGGAGGCGGCGGCGCCCCGCGCGTCCCGCGCCTCGAGGGTGAACACGGTGCCGGCGCCCGCCGGGACGCCCTGCAGGGTGCCGGCCGCGGCGTCGAGGCTCAGGCCGGCCGGGAGCGATCCGGTGACGAGGGACCAGCGGACGGGCGCCACGCCGCCCAGGGCGCGGAGCTCGAGGTAGTACGCCTCGCCGACCACCCCGAACGGGGGGGCGACGGAGACGACGAGAGGCGCCGGAGCGATCCGGAGGTCGAAGCCCGCCGAGGCCGTCGGACCGGCTGCCGCGACGAAGCGGACGTCGCCGGCGAACGCCGGAACGCCGGAGATCACGCCGGTCGTCGCGTTCAGCGCGAGGCCGGCCGGCAGCGACCCGGCGGCGAGGGTCCAGGCCGGCGGACCCGACCCGGTGGCGGTGAGGCGGGCGCTGTAGAGGACGCCCGCGGTTCCCGGCGGAAGCGTCCGCGGCACCACCGTCAAGGGGCCGCCCGCGGCCGCGATCGTCAGGACGTAGGAGCGCGTGGCGGCGAGGCCCGCCTGCCCGCCGTCGGCCGCGCGGACGGTGAACGCGAAGGTCCCCGCCTTCGACGGCGTGCCGGCGATCTCCGCGTGGCGGCCCGCGCCGGTGAGCGTGAGGCCGTCCGGCAGCGCGCCCGCCGAGACGGTCCAGGCGAAGCCGGGCCCGACGCCCCCGGACAGCTCGAGGGACTGCGCGTAGGGGGAGCCCAAGGATCCCCCCACGACCTCCGCCGGGCCGATGGCGGTGGGATTCGCGAGGACGTGGACGGTGACCGGGCTCGCGCTGTCGACGCCCCGGGCGTCCCGGACCCGAATCGTGAACGTGAAGGAGCCGGTCGCGACCGGGGCTCCGGCGAGCCGCCCTCCGCGCGCGTCGAGGAACAGCCCGGGCGGAGGGGCGCCCGCGACGACCTGCCACGCGTACGGCGGCTGGCCGTCGACGGCGCTGAAGACGTGAAAGAGGGCCGCGCCGACGACTCCCGCGGGCGAGGGTGAAACGCCCCGGATCGTCGGCGCGGCCACATTCATGGGATGGGAGGTCAGGGAGAAGTCACGCGTGACGGAGGCGGGCGGATCCTCCGCGTCTTGCAGCCGGAGAGTGAAAGCGTAGACGGTGTCGGAGGCGACCTCCGGCGCGACGCCGCTCACCTCGCCCGTGAGGGAGTCGAGGTGGAAGGGCAGCGTGCCCGCGACGAACGACCAGCGGTAGGGAGGCCGGCCGCCGGACGCGGCGAGCCGCAGGAAGTAGCGCGCGGTGGACGTCGCCGAAGGCAGCGCCGCGTCCGTGCCGATCGCCAGCGCGGCCGTGAGCGCGATCTCGACCCGGTCGTCCTCCTCGGGCACGCCGTTGCCGGGCGTGGAGTCGAGGTCGGGCGCCGACGACGCGCTCACCTCGGCCGCGTTGACCAGGAGGCCGGAGCTCTCCACGCGCGCGACGATCGAGAGGGTCGCGCCCGCGCCGGCCGCGAGGGCGCCGACGGTCCACTCGCCGCTGCCGGGGTCGTAGGCGCCCTGGCTGGCGACGGCGGAGACGAACGCGAGGCCGGCCGGCAGCGGGTCGCTCACCCGCGTGCCCGGCGAGGCCAGCTGGCCGCTGTTGCTGAGCGACAGCGTAAAGACGACCTCCTGCCCGAGCGCGGGCGAGGCGTCGTCGACGTCCATCGTCAGCGCCAGGTCGGCGGCCGTCGAGGGATCCACGTAGGTGTAGCCGCCGGGCCGCGAGCCCGACTGGAGGCCGAACGTGGTGACGACGACGTGGACGAGGCCGGGCCCGCGCGCGGTCGTGACGGCCGTCAGGCGGGTGCCGTCCGGGTCCACGACGACGGACGTCGCCGGGGCGCCGCCGAGAGCGACGGACGTCTCGCCGGGCTCGAAGCGCAGGCCGCGGATCACGACGGACTGGCCGCCCGCCGTGGAGCCGCGGTCGGGGACGATGGCGGCGACGACCGGGGCGTCGACGTAGGTGTACGCCCCGAGGGCCGTCGCCGGCTGGTTGCCGAAGGTGGTGACGACGACGTCCACCGTGCCCCCGGCGTGGGCCGGCGTGGTGACCACGGCCTGGGTGACGGTGCTCGACGCGATCGCGGCCGCGGCGCCGCCCACGGTGACGGTCATGTTGCCGGGCGCGAAGTCGGCGCCGTCGATGACGAGCGTGGCGCCGCCGCTGGCGGGCCCGCGCGACGGGGTCACGGCGCTGATCGAGGGGAAGCCGACGTAGGCGTAGCCGTCGGCGGCGACGTACGTGCCGTCGGGCGTGGTGACGGCGACGTCCACGGCGCCGCTGCCCGCGCCGGGAGGCGCCACGAACGAGAGGGAGGTCGCGGAGACCGAGACGGGCGCGACGGGCGCGCCGCCGAGCGTGAGCGAGGTCGAGCCGGGCACGAACCCGGTGCCCGTGAGCGTGACCGTTTGTCCGCCCGCGACGGGGCCGGCGACGGGAGCGACGGAGGCGATGAACGGGCCCGCGTAGGCGTAGGCGCCGGCGGACGCGGCCTCGCCGCCGGGCGTGCGGACGACGACGTCCACCGCGCCCGTGGCGTGGGCGGGGCTGACGACCGTGAGGGAGCCGGGGGAACCGACCACGACGCCGCTGCCGGCCGTGCCGCCGAAGAGAACGGCGGTTTCGCCGGGGGCGAAGTTCGTGCCCGTGATCGTGACCGTCTGTCCGCCCTGGGTGCTGCCGGAGCCGGGGCTGACGGCGGCGATCGTGGGGGCGTCGTGGTAGACGTACGCGCCGGCCAGGGCGGCGGAGCCGCCGGGCGTGGTCACGACCACGTTGGCGGGCCCGGCCGCGCGCGGCGGCGTGGTCGCCGTGAGCGAGGTCCCGGCGGGCGCCACAACGGCCCCGCCGGGATCCCCGCTGAACGAAACCGTCGTCTGGCCCGGCACGAAGTTCGTTCCGGTCAGCGTGAGCGTGGCGCCGCCCACGGAAGGTCCGGACGACGGAGAAACGGTCGCCAGGGTCGGCGGATCGTGGTAGCGGTACGCGCTCAGGGCGGTGACCGTGCCGCCGGGCGTGGTCACGACGACGCTGACCGGGCCCGCCGGGCGGGCCGGGGTGAGCACGTCGATGGACCCGGTCAGGGTGGTGACCACGGTCGCGGCGGCGCCGCCGAACGCGACCGTGGTCTGGTCGGGGACGTAGTGGGCGCCGGAGATCGTCACCGCCTGGCCGCCCGCGACGGGGCCCGCGGCGGGCGAGACCGTCGCGAGGGTCGGCGGATCGTGGTAGGCGTACGCGCCCGTGGCCGCGCCGCCCGGCGTGGTCACCGTGATCAGGATCGGCCCCGCCACGTGCGCCGGCGAGACGACCTCGATCTGGGTCGGCGACAGAGCTCCGATCGCGACGGACGTCGCGTCGAAGGCGACCGCGGTCCAGCCGCTGATGAACTGGGTG
>DASVNH010000231.1:0-17389 GCA_036383955.1 Planctomycetota bacterium
GGGCGGGACGCGGAGGGGAGGGGGAGGTCGGCGACG
This sequence comes from Planctomycetota bacterium, assembly GCA_036383955.1. Taxonomy (GTDB): domain Bacteria; phylum Planctomycetota; class MHYJ01; order MHYJ01; family JACPRB01; genus JACQFK01. Next base: position 37 of record DASVNH010000231.1, read on the forward strand.
GCCGCGAGGAGGAGCCCGACGATCAGGACCCGGGACGCGAGGTGGGCGGCGCGCCTCATGCCGGCCCCCGGTGGATGGGGACGCGGGAGAGGACGAGGTTGTAGAGCCAGAACACGTAGTCGTCGTAGTCGGCGCGGGTCCGGAAGGAGAGCCAGCCCCAGCCGCCCCAGTGGGCGAGCACGCGGACGCCCTCGTTGAGGACGGCGCCGCGGCGGTTCTCGAGGACGGCGCGGGCCACGGCGCCGGGCTTGCCTTCGAAGCGGAAGGCGGTATGGCGGTCGACGAAGACGTCGAGGAGATAGGCGCCCTCCACGCGCGCGCCGACGTAGAGGAACGGCGAGGACCAGGGGATCGTGTACTCCCGGCCGCCGGCGCGGAGGCGGAGCGCCTCTTCATCCCAGCCGGCGCCCTCGACTCTGACCGGCGCGGGAGGGGAGGTCGCGTCGGTGTCGGGGACGATGGCGGTGGGGAGCGACATCCGCCGCAGGTCCCGCTGGACGCGCTCGGCCTGGGTCCGGCTGACGCGGCGCGCGACGACGCCGCGGGTGGCCTCGAGGCGCCGGGCGACGGCGCCGGGGGACTCGCCGGTGGCGGCGGCGACGGCCGTCGCCACCTGCCGGACGGCGTGGAGGTCGTCGCCGACGAAGAGCACGGCGCAGCGCTCGCCGGGGTCGTCGAGGTACGCGATGTCGGGGTCGTCGAGGGTGAGGAGGGGGCCTTCGAAATCCCGGGAGGAGCGGAGGACGCCTTCGGGGAGGGGGGCGTCGGGACGTCGGGACGCCATCAGGAGCCGGGCGGGGAGGGCGACGGCGAGGCCGGCGACGAAGCCGCCGATGTGGGCGCCGTAGGCGACGCCGCCGCCCATGCCGCGGGAGGAGAGGAAGATCTGCTCGGCGAACCAGAAGCCGATCCAGGCCCAGGCGGGGATGAGGACGGTGTCGACGTAGATCCAGAGCCAGAGGAGCATCTTGATGCGGTGGCGGGGGAAGAAGACGACGTAGGCGGCGAGGACGCCGGAGATGGCGCCGGAGGCGCCGAGGGTGGGGATCTCGGGCCGCGTCGTGGTGAAGACGTGGGCGAAGGCGGCGGCGAGGCCCCAGGCCAGGTAGAAGAGGGCATAGCCGACGTGGCCGAGGCGGTCCTCGACGTTGTCGCCGCAGATCCAGAGGAAGAGCATGTTGCCGGCGAGGTGGAGGAGGCCCGCGTGAAGGAACATGCTGGTAAAGAGGGTGACGGGCTCGAGGCTCGCGGGTCGCATGGCCCAGCGGATCGCCCCGTCGGGGGACGGCAGCTGGATGAAGAGGAAGACGGCGATGTTGGCGGCGAGGATCGCGTAGTTGACGTAGGGCGTCTTCTCGCGCGGGTTCTCGTCGCCGATGGGGAGAAACATAGGCTCCGTTTACCGTAGACCGTAGGCCGACATGGGCGATTCTACCGGAGATACGGGCATTCGAGTAGACGCGCGAGTCCGCCTCCCGTTTCCGGGCCCGGCCCGGCTCGGTTCCGGTTCCGGTTCCGGGTCCGGGTCCGGGTCCGGTTCCGGCGGTGGCGGTGGCCTAGCGCTGCTCGATCGGCTGGTAGCGGAGGCCTTTGGGCCCGGTGTACTCGGCGCGCGGGCGGATGAGGCGGTTGTTGGCCCACTGCTCGAGGATGTGGGCCGTCCACCCCGTCATGCGGCTCAGCGCGAAGAGCGGCGTGAAGAGGCCCGTGGGGATGTTCATGCAGTGGTAGACGCTGGCCGAGTAGAAGTCGACGTTCGGGTAGATCTTCTTCCCCTCGCGCTGGGCCCAGTCGTACATGCCCTTCTCGACGATGCGGGAGATCTCGTACCACTTGGACTGGCCGGTCGACTTCCCGAGCTGCTCGGCGTACTTGCGCAGGACCGTGGCGCGGGGATCCTCGGTCTTGTAGACGCGATGGCCGAAGCCGGGGACTTTGACCTTGTTCTTGATGGCGTTGGTGATCCACTCCTCGGCCTTCGAGACCTCGCCGATCTCGAGGAGCACCTTCATGACCTGCTCGTTGGCGCCGCCGTGGAGCGGGCCTTTGAGGGTGCCGATGGCGGAAGTGACCGACGAGTACATGTCCGACATCGTGGCGGCCGTCACGCGCGCGGCGAACGTCGAGGCGTTCCACTCGTGGTCTGCGTGGAGGATGAAGCAGACGTCGAGGATCTTCTCCCAGAGGGGGTCGGGCTTCTGGCCCGTGAGCATGTAGAGGAAGTTGAAGGCGACGCTTTCGCCGGCGATCGGCTTGATGGGCTCGAGGCCGTTCCGGAGCCGCTCGTGGGCGGCGATGATCGGCGCGGTGCGCGTGGTGATGCGCATGGCCTTGCGGAGGCAGGCCTCCTGCGCGGTGTTGCCGCTGTCGGGATCGTAGTGGCCGAGCGAGGAGATGGCCGTCCGCAGCACTTCCATGGGCGTGGCCACGCGGGGGAAGAGCCGCAGGATCATGCTGGTCTGCTCGGGGAGCTCGATCTGGCCGCGGAAGTCCTTCACGAAGACCGGCCACTCGGCTTTCGACGGCAGGCGTCCGTGCCAGAGCAGGAAGGCGGTCTCGGCGAAGCAGGAGTTCTCCGCGAGATCGATGATGTCGTAGCCGCGGTAGAGCAGCTTGCCTTCGATGCCGTCGACGAGGCAGATGGCGGAGGTGCCGGCGACGACATCCTCCAGCCCGGCCTTGAAACGGCCGGACTCGGTCTTGACGGGGTCGCTCATGCGATTGATCCTTCTTGCGGGGTCGTATCTAGAAGCAACGCTTTTTCAGAAGGTAGTTGGCGGGAGCGCATGGGAATCGAACCCACCTGCCAGCTTGTGACCGGCACCACGGGTTTGAAGCCCGGGAGGCCCACCAGGTGCCCTTCCGCTCCCATTGTTAAAGCTCACGCGCCCGGACATGATCCGCGCGAACCCCGTCGGATGTCAAGGCAAACCGCCCGGCGTTTTCTTCTTGGCGGAACGCGCCCCATCTGCTGAGATCCGGGAAGGGGGACTCCCCGACGTCCTCCGCTCCAGGGGTATATAAACATTATAATATTCAGATGTTGTAATGTTAAGGCCGCGATCGCGCTCGCGGCCGCCTTCCAGGCCGTCCTCGCCCTCGCCCTCGAGCTCAGCTCCGTCGAAGCCTACCTCTGGATGTGCGCCCGGCGGCCCGCCCTGGGCTACTTCGACTACCCCGGCCTCGCCCCCTGGCTGATCGCGCTCTCGACCTCCCTCGCCGGCCACTCCACGCTCGGCGTCCGCCTCCTCACGATCGCCTGCGGCGCCGGCGCCGCCTGGATGGTCTTCCTCGCCGCCCGCCGGCTCTTCGACGAGCGCTCCGCCCGTCTCGCCGGGACGCTCGCCGCGTGGCTCCCGCTCTTCCTCCGGCACGGGGGGTTCGCGACGCCCGACGCCCCGCTCCTGTTCTTCTGGAGCGCCGCGTTCTGGGCGCTGGCGGTCGTGTTCTCCGGCGGCCCGCGCGGCTACTGGCTCCTGGCGGGCCTCTTCACGGGCCTCGCGATGGACGCCAAGTACCAGGCGATCTTCCTGCCCCTCGGCGCGCTGGCCTTCCTCGCCGCCAGCCCCGACCACCGCGGCTGGCTCCGGCGCCGCGATCCGTACCTCGCCGCCCTGGTCGCCCTGGCCGCCTTCTCGCCGACGCTGATCTGGAACCTCTCGCACGGCCTCCAGTCCTTCGCTTACCAGGGGGTGTCGAGATTCACGGAGGGCGGCTTTCGCGCGAAGGAGCTCGTCGACTTCCCGGTCAGCCAGCTGCTCTGGCTCACGCCCGCCGTCGCCCTCCTGGCCTGGCACGCGGGCGGACGAACCCTCGCGCGATGGAGGACGTCGCCCTGGCCCGACCGCCTTTGCGCCGCGCTGGGCATGCCGATCCTGCTGTTCTTCGCGGCCGTGCTCTTCGTCCGGCCCGTGCGGGGGCACTGGGCGGCGCCGGCGTACGTGACGCTGGTGGCGCTGGCGGCGGCGACGTCGTGGCGCCGTCCGCTGGTCTGGACGGCGCGGGCGGCGGCCGTCGCGCTCGTCCTCGCGATCGTCGTCCTGCCGTTCCTGCCGCGGGAGCGGGTGACGGGGTGGGAGCGGCTGGCCGCGGAAGTCGGGAAGCGCCGGCCCGACTTCGTGATCGGGCGGGAGTATCACCTGGCGTCGCAGCTCGGCTACCACCTGAGGCCGCTGCCCGCGGTGGAGTTCACGGCGCTGGGGGAGCCGAGCAAGGCGTTTCCCCACTGGTGGGACGGGGAGGCGTTCCGGGGGAAGTCGGCGGTGGTGGTGAGCGACCGCAAGCACGCGGCCCGGGACCGGGCGCTCGTGGAAGCGCGGTTCGAGCGGGTCGGCCCCGACGAGGAGGTGCGCGTCCGGCGCTTCGGGGAGGTCGAGGATTTCGTCCTCCTGCGGGCCGTCGGGTATCGCCCTCCGTGAGTCGTATAATGGGGAGATGCGGATTCTCGCCGCGGCCCTGCTGAGCCTGGCGCTCCAGGACCGGGCGGGCGTGTTCTTTGACGCCGTCCGCTTCGAGGACGCGAAGGCGGAGTCGGAGCCGGCGAAGCGGGTGACGGCGCTGCTCCGCAAGAAGGAGCACTGGGTCGCGGCGCACCGCGCGATCGAAGCGCGCTTGGGGCCGATGCGGGACGGGGTCGCGCTGACCGTGACCTTCGACTACGACGGCGACGAGGTGGCGCAGGCGGCCTCGAAGGACGCCACCGGCATGATCCGCTTCAACCTGAAGAAGCTGGAGGAATACCAGCGGAAGCTGGACGACATCGAGCGGCAGAAGAAGGACGCCGCGGCGAAGGGCGGCAAGCTGGTCTTCCGGGTCGTTCCGGCGCGGATCGACCGCATCCTCTGGCACGAGCTCACGCACATCTTTCACGCCGACTACGAGGCCCCGAAGTGGTTCAAGGAAGGCCTCGCCCAGTGGCTCTGCGACGACCCGAATCCGCTCGAGGGCTTCGCCTTCGCCCGGAAAAAGGTTTCCAGCATCGAGGAGCCCATCGAAGAGAAGCTCCACGTCTACGCGCGCGGCCATCTCTTCTGGTCCTGGATCGACACCCGCGGGGCGGTGAAGCGCGTCGTCCGGGCGACCGTGCTCGAGGGCGGCGCCTGGAAGCCGTCGATCGAGAAAGCCCTCGGCCTCGCCTGGCCGAACATCGAAGCCGCCGAGCGCGAGTGGAGCGCCCGGGAGGTCGGGAAGATCCAGGAGCGTCAGGAATAGGACCAGGGACCAGGACCAGGACCAGGGGGAAGCCCCCGCGTCCCCGGGGGATGTACGGGGTGCCCCGGTAATCCCCCCGGGGGACCAGGGGGCCGCCCATCCCTGGTCCGGGTCCTGGTTCCTGGTCCTCTTACTTACGGATGTGGACGAAGTCGCCGCCGTTCTCGTCGGCGAGCTTCTTCAGGAAGGCGGGGTCGGGGCTGGCTTTGGGGTCGCCGCCCGGGACCTGGTCGCCTACGCAGACCGTGTGCACGGTCACCTTGCGGAGCTGGTTGACCTTGCGCAACTCGGCGAGGATCTGGTCCGGCTCCAGGATCCGCCCCTCGTTGGGCTGGCCGTCCGTCATCAGGAAGAACGTGTCCGCGCCGCCGAGGGACGTCGCGTAGTTCGCCTTCTTGTCCAGGGCGATGACGTCCCGCTTCGCGCTCGACTCCAGCATCTTGAACGCCATCTCCAGCGCGTCCCAGATGTTCGTCGGGCCCGACGCCTCGAGCCGGTCGGTCTCTTTCAGGCAGTCGAGCTTGTTCAGCCAGTGGGCCGCCACCAGCTCGGGCTTCCAGGGCTTCGGCACGCTCTCGTACCAGACGACGTTGAAGTGCACCTTGGGATGGAGCACGTAGATCGTGTCGATGAGCTCCTTCTTCGCGACGTCCATCCGCGTCGTGGCCTTCTTCTCGCTCCAGCGCTTCTGGATCTTCGCGCACTCCTCGCGCGCGGCCTTCTCGATCGGCGGCTCCTTCTCGCTGCCCATCGCCTCGGGCGGCAGCTTGAAGACCGTGCGCGTCGGCTCGCTGCCCGGCGCCATCATCGAGCCCGTCCGGTCCAGAACGAAGACGATCCGCGTCGAGCGCGTCTTCAGCCCGTAGAATTCCGTCGGCTCCGCGATCGTGTCCCCTTCGGCCGGCTCCTTGCCGTCCCGCTTCGCCGACCACGCCGCCTTCCACGCGTTGGGGTCGTCGCTCTGGATCGCGATGCCCGTGAGCTTCTTCAGCGTCGAGAGCATCTGGTCCTTCAGGCGCCCTTCGTCCGCCCGGCACTTGCCCAGGCCGTCGATCAGCGCGTCCACGCAGGTCTCGTCGCCGGCCTTCTCGACGCCCCGCAGCGCCTGCAGCTTGATCTCCCAGGTCCGGTCCTCGCTCACCAGCTTCAGGAAGAGCGGGACGGTGGCCGGGTCCGCGCGCTCGCTGAGGGCGTCGACCGCCGCCGTCGACACCATCAGGATCCGGTCGTCCACGAGATCGAGGAGATCCTTGAGGGCGCCGGACTTCGCGAGGGCCCAGACGGCGTAGCAGCGCACGCGGGGGCTCTCGCCTTTCGCGCGGGCGGTTTTGGTGATGTCGGCGACGACGTCCTTGTGCGAGATCTTGCGGAAGGTGTCGAGGCAGGCCTGGACGACGTCGCCGGAGACCTTCTCCTCGTTCTTGCCGCCGGCGCCCTCCCGGGCGAGCTCCTGGCGGAGCAGGCCGGAGGCGAGGGTCCAGCAGAGCTTGTCGGTCTTCTCGGAGGTGGCGAGGCCGAGCCCGCGCGCCGCGCTCGCGCGCTCCAGCGGATCGCGGCTCGTCGACATCTTCTGGAAGTTCGCCAGGGCCTGGCCCCATTTCTGGGCGTCCTGGTTGAGAGCGAGCGCGAGCAGGAGAACGGTCATTTCTGAGCCCCAGTATAGCGGCCGTCGTTTTCCGCCGCGAGCTGCTTGAGGAACTTGCCGCCGAGCTCGGCCTCGCTCGGCTGGGTCGCGGGGCCGCGGCCGGCCGAGAACACGCCGATGGCGTGGATCTTCACCTTCCGCGCCTTGTTGAGCTCCTTCACCTTCACGAGGATGTCCTCCGCGCGCGGCACCTGGCCCGTGTTGGGCATGCCGTCGGTGAGGAAGAAGAGGGTGTCGACGCCCGACCGGGCGATCTTCTCCGCCATCGCGCCCGCCGCGGCGAACGAGAGGCCCTTCTCGAGCGGGTCGTAGATGTTCGTCGGGCCCACCGGGTCGAGCCGGTCGATGAACTCGAAGGCCGCCTTGCGCGTCGCGGCCGCCAGCTTGAGCGGCTTCTCGGACAGGATCGTCCACTCGTGGTTGTAGAAGATCAAATTGAACTCCGCGCCGTCGGGCATCATCGCCAGCGCCTTCTTGAGCTGCCAGCGCGCGATGTCGATCTTCCGGTCGCCCTCCTTCTTGATCTCCTTCGGGCCGGGGCCGGTGGCGACGTCCGGCGGGATCTCCCACTCCGAGGGCTCGGCCATGGAGCCCGAGCGGTCGAGGATGAAGATCACGCTCTTCGATTCGACGGGGATGCCGTAGAAGGTCGTCTTCGCGGCGGGCGCCGCCGGCGGCGCGGCGTCGGGCGCGGCGAGCCAGGCCTTCCACGCCGCGGGGTCGCCGTGCTTGTCGACGCCGGTGATCGCGACGAGCGCCTCGTTGATCTCGGCGCGCCAGCGGCCGTCGGCCTTGCCGAGCGCGTCGATCAGGGGCTCGACGCCCTCCTTGGCCTTGAGCGTCTTGAGGAGCGCGGCGGCGGCCGAACGGACCTGCCAGAACTCGTGCTTGAGGTTCTCGATCGCGGCCGGGGCGCCTTCCTTGAGCTCGCGCAGGGCGTCGAGCGCCGCCACGCGCACCGGCGGTTCGGCGTCCTTGACGGCGGCCGCGGCGAGGGCGGAGGAGGCCGAGGCGTGCCGCGTGCGTCCGAGGGCTTCGGCGACGCCGGCGCGCTTTTCCGGACGTCCGTTGCCGGCGAGCTCGGCGGCGAGCTCCTTCACGCTGTCGTCGCTCTTGAAGGAGCCGAGGGCGTCGACGATCGCCCGCTTGCAGGCCTCGACGGCCATGATGCTCCGCTCGGTCTTCTGGCCGAAGGCCTCGGCCTCCTGCCAGGCCTTGTACTTGTTGACGTCCTGCTCGACGATGGTGGGCGGGGTGGTGGACGTGTTGATCCGGAAGTCGGCGTTGGCTTCCTTCTGCTGGAGGGCCTTCAGCTTGTCGGCCCAGAGGAGCTTCATCGCGCCGGCGCAGACCCCGTAGCCGTCGAGGAGGGCGTCGACGGCCGGCTTGCGGTCCGAGGCGGCGAGGCGGTCGGCGGCGTCGCGGACGCCACGGAGGTCGACGGCCGCGGCGGCCTTCTTGAGCTCGGCGCGGTCTTTCTCGAAGTCGCCGACCAGCCCTTCGACGCGGCTCAGGGCAAGCGCGAAGATGATCCAACCCATAAGGCCCCCCATGCGGCTCGCTTATGGATACGACACCGGCGGGGGGACGAATTTCTACTTTAGCGACTTCGGGGCGGGGAGGGAGGAGAAGGTCTGGGTGCCGACGTTGCCGACGTAGCCGTAGCCCATGCAGGACCAGGATTCGGAAACGGCGTTGCGGTGGTGGTCGCTGGCGCGGAACCAGCCGCGCCACCAGAGGTCGGCGGGGTGGGCGAAGGCGATGGCCACGTTTTCGGCGACCGGGTTGGGGAACGACTCCAGGCGCGCGCGGGTCTGCGGGTCGCCGTCGGCGCCCGCGTGCCAGATCTTCTGCGCCTCATTGCAGGCCGTGCTGTGCTTCTTCGAGGAGCGGCAGAGGCGGGCGTCGAGGAAGAGGCGGCGGCGCCCCATCATCTCCCGGTACTCGTTCATGACGGCGGCGTGCTCTTTCTCCGGGGCGCCGACGTCCGGATCCGCCAGCGCGTCGTTGTAGCGGTCGACCTTCCGGTTCCACGCGTAGAGCTCGACGTCCCGGGCGTCCAGCGCGAGGCCGCGGAGGTCGAGGGTCTCGCGGGCCAGGTGGTGGAACAGCGTCTCGAAGCCGCGCGGCTCCTTGTCGGTCTCGCCGAAGAGGGCGAGCGGCTTCCCGACGCCCTCCAGGATCGCCTGCGCCTCCGCGCGGAGGGCGGGATCGACGGCCGCCATGAGGGGCGGCGCGTTCCAGAGCTCCTGGACGCTGCCGGGGTGCTTGAGCAGGATGAGGGCGTCGACGGCCGCCTGACCGTTGGTCTCGTCGCCCTTTCGGAACTCGGGGTGGGCCTCCGGCAGGTAGAGCTTCGGATCGGAGACCGCCTTGAGGGCCGCCTCCCGGCGCTTCTGAAGCTCGGCCTTGAGCTCGCGGAGCCTGGCGACGTTTTCGACGGCGGCGAGGCGGGCGTCGAGGGCCTTCAGGCGGCGGTCGCGGCCCGCGCGGAGTGCGGCGACGGCGTCGAGCCGGATCTTCTCCCGCAGCTCGGCGGGGGCCTCGAGGGCGAGGAGCTCGGCGGCGGCTTTCTCGAGGACCGCGGGGTCGTTGCTCTGTTCAAGGAGAGTGGTGAGCCCATGGATGCGCTCGGCCGGATCCTGTCCGGCGGTCAGGAGCCCTTCGACTCCGCTCAGGGCAAGCAGCAGAACGATCATCGGCATCCGGCTTTAGTACGACTCAGACCGGCCTTTTCCCTACCGTCAGTCCGTATTGCTCGATCTTGGCGTCGAGCGTGGGGCGCGAGATGCCCAGGGCGCGCGCGGCCTCGGCCTTCTTCCAGCCGGTCTCCTCCAGCGCCTTGGCGATGACCCGGCGCTCCACGTCCTCGACGGCCTGCTTGACCACGTCCTTGAGGGCGCCGCCTTCGGGGATCCGGAAGGACGGCCGGAAGAGCTGCTGCTGGCGGATCTCCTCCTTGAGGCAGTCGACCGTGATGACCCCGTCGGAGAGCGCGACGGCCCGCCGCACCTCGTTCTCGAGCTCGCGGACGTTGCCCGGCCAGGCGTAATTCTGCAGGTACCAGAACGCGACCTCGTCCACCTTGCGGGCGGGCTGGCCGGCGTCGCGCGCGATCCCGGCCAGGAAGTACTCGACGAGCACCGGGACGTCGTCCTTCCGGTCCCGCAGCGGCGGCAGCGTCACCTTGACGACGTTGAGGCGGTAGAAGAGATCCTCGCGGAAGTGCCCCGTCTTGATGAGCTCGGCGAGGTCCTTGTTCGACGCCGTGATGATCCGGACGTCGACGCGGATGACGTCCTTCCCGCCGACCCGCCGGATTTCGCCCTCCTGGATGGCGCGCAGGACCTTCTTCTGCATCTCGACCGACATGTCGCCGATCTCGTCGAGGAACAGCGTCCCGCCGTGCGCCAGCTCGAAGAGCCCCATCTTCGTCGCGATGGCCCCGGTGAACGACCCCTTCTCGTGGCCGAAGAGCTCGCTCTCGAGCAGGGTGTCGGGGATCGCCGAACAGTTCTCGCTGACGAACTTCCCGGCCTTGGCCCGCGGCGAATTGAAATGGATCGCCCGCGCCACGAGCTCCTTGCCGGTGCCGCTCTCGCCGTACACGTAGACCGGCTCGTTCGTGTCGAGGACCTTGTCGAGGACGGCGAAGACGTCCCGCATCGCCCGCGACTGGCCGATGATCGAGCTGAAATCGTGGCGCAGGGGGACGTCGTTTCTCGACGCCGTGAGCTGCTCGCGGACCTTGGACAGCTCCGCGTACTGCTTCTCGACCTTGTCCTTGAGCTCGGAATTGAGGCGCTCGACCTCCTCCTTGGCGCGGCGCAGCTCCTCGGTCCGCAGGGAGTTCTCCTCCCAGAGCCGCGCGTTCTCGATGGCGGTGGCGGCCTGGTCGGCGAAGCCCTGGAGGAGGGGCAGATCCTCGGTGCGGAAGAGGCCGGTCTCGAAGCGGTTGTCGATGTACACGCAGCCCAGCACGCGGTCGCGGACCCGGAAGGGCATGCAGAGCAGCGAGCGGAGCTTGAGGTCGGCGACGCTGCCGGCGGTGGGGAGGGCGGGGTCGTTCAGGGCGTCGGCGGAGATGACCGGCTTGCCGGTGCGGAGGACCTCTTCGGCGACGCCGTGGCTGACCTTGAACTCGGGCTTCTTGATGGACTCGCGGTCGAAGTTGCGGGCGACCTTGATGACGAGGCCCTCGCCCTCGCGCAGGATGAGGAAGCCGCGCTCGGCGGAGGCCATCTCGATGACGGCGTCCATGATGAGCTCGAGGAGCTTCTTGAGGTTGTGCTCGGAGTTGAGCAGCTTGTTGATCTCGAGCATCCGGTAGAGGTTCTCGAGCTCGGCCTGCAGGCCCTCGTAGAACGGCGCGCCGCGGTGCTCCGCGTAGAACCGCTCGAGCACCTCGCGCGCCTGGTCGAGGGCGCCGGGCCCGCCCGCCTTCACCATGGACTGGATCGCGACCTTGAGGTCCTGCGCGGTGATCTCGTCCGGCGGCGCCTGGCGGCGGCGGACGAGGGCGCGGGCGCGACGTCCCCGGCGCAGGATCGGGATGCGGCGGGTCCCGCCTCCCGGCTTCGCGGCGCGCGCGCCGGTCTCCTCGAAGACGAGGTAGGTGTCGCCGATCAGGATGAGGTCGCTGTGCTCGAGGAGCTGGGCGTTGACCTTCCGCCCGTTGACCTCCGTGCCGATCGGCGTCTCGAGGTCCACCAGCTTGTAGCGGCCGTCGGGCGTCTTCTCGATCTGGCAGTGCGCGGGGGCCGATTCGGGGTCGTCGAGCTGGACGAAGCTGCCCTCGCCCCGGCCGATGCTGATGGGGCCTTCCTGGAACTCGAAGACGCGCTCGCGTCCGTCGGGGCCGGTGACGGTCAGCCGGGGCATGGGCCGGATTGTATCAAGCGCGGTCCGCGTCCGGTACCCAGCCGACGCGGCGCAGGAACTTCAGGAAGGCGGGCCAGGCCTCGTCCGGCGCGTAGTCGCGCACCCAGGAGTCCTGCCCGCGGATAAGCGGGGTGGGGCCGTCGACGTCCCACGTGCCCCAGTCCGTGTAGGCCATGTGCAGGCGCCCGTGCTTCGGGTCGTAGCAGACGATCAGGCGCTCCTGCCCGACCTCGATCTCGCGGGTCCGGGCGACGCAGACCGAGCGCAGCGAAAGGTAGGCGTGCAGGACGTCGGCGTGCGGCGATTCGGCCAGCCGGCGCACGAAGGCGTGGAGAGGCCCGCCGAGGTGCCGGAGGAGGTCGGGCCAGCCCCAGGCGTACGGCATGAATCAATTCTACGCAAGTCCTCGCCGATTGGCGGCGTCGTATAATCCATAGGGTTGGGAGGGTGGCTGGATGCGTGATCTGCGGCACCGCTACGTCATCGAAGATCCGGCGCGTTTCGCCTGCCTCTGCGCCGCCGCGGCGCTGCTGTTCATGCCGCACGTTCCGCCGATCCTCGTCCTCGCGGCCGCCGCCGCCACGCAGCTCACGGGCGTCATGGCCGCGTTCCGCGGCTCCCGCCCGGGCTGGTCGTACGCCTCGGGGCGCCAGGCGCAGCACGCGGTGCTCGCCTCGAGCCTCGCGATGGACGCCGCGACCCTCTCGGCGTCGGCCGTCGTCGGCGCCCTCCTGCTCGTCCGCCTGTTCAACGGCGTCGAGTCCGTCGCCCCGCTCGGCGTGCTGGCCGCCGCCGTCTGCTTCCTGCCCGACGCCCGGCCCTGCCGCTGGCTGCTCGCCGGCGACCCCGTCAGCGCCTCCCGCCAGCTCCGCGACGGCTGGTCGTTCCGCGACCCCGTGAGCTGGGGCGCCGCCCTGGCGGCCGTCGCCGTCTGCGCGATCGACGCCCCCAGCCTCTTCTACCTTTGCGTCTCGCTCGCCGCGTTCCACGCCAACGCGCTGCTGGTGGTCGTCGACAAGTACCTGACGGAGATCGGCGACGGCCTCAAGGACCTCGTGCTCGACCGCCGGGGCCGCCGCTTTCTGATCGCGCTCGCGCCGTTCGCCCTGGTGCCGCTGCGCTTCTTCGGGGGCGACCGCGCGGGCGTGCTGGGGGCCTTCGCGATCGGCGCCGCGATCGTGCTGCCCGACGTCTTCCGCCTCACGGTGCTGCTGTTCCGCTGGGCGGGGGGGCTGTTCCGCGTGACGCCCCATCCGGTCGCGACCTACGTGGTCCTGCCGCGGCAGTAGGCCCCAGAAGGATCCTGGGATTCCCGCCGGCTCAAGGACCGTCCGCGCTCACGCGGGGGGCTGGTTGGCGGGTTTGCGGCGGACGCCCGTCTGCTTGAACTCGTCGACGCGGCGCATGCCTTCGAGGAGGAGGCCCACGGTGTCGGACGCGACTTCCTTCTTCGGCGCCTCCTTGCGGACGGGCTCGAAGCGGAAGGTGCCCTTGGCCCAGGTGAGGAACTCGAAGAAGGCCTCGTCGCCCTTGGTGTCGCCGAGCTGGACCTCGTGGACCTGGCCGTCGTGGAGGTAGATCGTGAGGTTGCGGTCGCCGCTCTGCACGACGAGCATGCCCGTCTGGCTGTTGACGTTCATGGCCTGGATGAGCTCGGAGGGCGAGATGAGGTCGAGGCGGCCGACGAGGCCGCGCTTGAGCTCGTCGAGGACCTGCTTGCTGGTGCGGGCCAGGCGGCCGGCCAGCGTGCGCGCGAGCGTGATGGCGATCTCGGGCGCGATGCCGAGCATGGCGTTGAAGTTTTCGCGCGAGAACATGAGGACCGTGCAGTCGTTCTTCGAGCGCACCGTGGCCGAGGCGGGCTCGCCCGTGATGAGCGACATCTCGCCGAAGCACTCGCCGGTCTGGAAGACGGCGAGGACGGACTCGTGGCCCTCGTCGTCGGTCTGGAAGACCTCGCACTCGCCGTCGAGCACGATGTAGAAATGCTCGCCGGGCTTGCCGCGATGGACGAGCGCGCGGCCGGAGGGCACGCGCGTGCCCTTCACCAGCTTCACGATCCGGTCCAGCTTGGTGGGGTGCACGCCGTTGAAGAGGCGCATCTTCGCCAGGCTGGAGTGGATGAACTGGGCGGCGGCGGGGGAGAGGGCCTGCTCCGTGTCCTTCGGGATCGGCTGGAAGTCCCACCAGGCCTTGCCGGCGGCGCAGCCCCCGCAGTAGGTCCGCGCGAAGCCGGAGGCGGGCTGGCCCGCCGAGACCTGCGTGACCGACTTCATGAGATGCTCGATGGCCGGCGCGCAGATGGGAACGCCGTCCAGGCCCGTCACGGTGGGCGTCGTGAAGTCGAGCTTCGAATCCTTCTTGTAGAGCGGGCAGCTCTGCTCCTCGGCGCAGACGGCGATGACTCTCAACATGGTTCGACGAATTATAGCACCCCCGGAACGGGAACGGGGGGTGGAGAGGGCACCCGGTTCCGGTGGGCTAGTCGGAAGTAGTGCGCGCCGCTTTCGCCCAGGCCTCGTCGCCTTCCTTGGCCGCGACGATCCGGCCGTCCTTGAAGGCGACGTTGCCGCCGCCCTCGGGGCCGTGGTTGCCGGGGCGGTCGGCGAGGAAGGCGTCGTCGCTCGACAGCTTCCGCGGCGCCATCGCCGGGCCGCGGTAGTCGATCTCCTCCTTCGTCCCTTTGACGGGGCAGCAGGGATCGAAGGGGCGCTTGTGGACCGCCGGCCACTTCTCGACGTTGTAGAGGAAGCCGCGGCCGGTGCCGACGTCGTCCCAGCGGGGGGAGTCGAGCAGATCGCCGCCGCGGACGGCCATGTAGATCACGCGGAGGTTGGCGGCGCAGAGCTGGGCGTCCGACGTCCTCCGCATGGACGCGAAGGCGACGATCAGGACGGCCGCCACCGCGACGGCGGCGACGATCCCGGCGATCACGCCGATCCGGGCGCCGGAGCTCACTTGTCGAGGTTCGCCTCGGGCGCCTTCGCGAACGAGGAGAACTCCTGGACTCCCTTGGCGTCGATCTTGGCCAGCTTGCAGAGCTCGAGGATGCCGCGCTGGAGGACGGTGTCCTCCTGGAGGTCGAAGTAGAGCGGGTGCTTCAGGTACTCGTCCTGCACGCGCTTGCGGATGTACTGCCGGACGAGCTCGCGGACGTCCTGCTTGTCGGCCTTGGTCTTGAGGCCCTCGTAGAGCTTGTCGAAGCTCGGGTAGAGCGCGAGGTCGCCGCGGTCGGTCTCGGCGATCTTGCGGTAGAGGGCTTCGTTCTCGTTGTCGGCGACGTACTTGAGGATGTCGTCGCCGGCGCGGAGCCGCTCGAACTCGGCATCCTTCCAGAAGTCGCGCTCCTGGGGCGTCGCCTTCACGTCGGGATGGACGCCGCTTTCCTCGTGCTTGTCCTGCTCGACCGACTTCCCGCTGGGCAGGTACCACTTGGCGATCGTGACCTTGACGGCCGCCTTGTCGTCGGTGCTCTTGAGGGGCTTGAGGTCCTGGACGCTGCCCTTGCCGAAGCTCTTCTCGCCGACGAGGACGGCGCGCTTGTGGTCCTGCATGCAGCCCGCGAGGATCTCGCTCGCGGAGGCGCTGCCGCCGTCGATCATCATGACCATCGGGACGTCGGTGATCTTGGAGCCGTCGGCGACGCGGCGGTCCTGCTCCACGCCGCGGGCCTTGGTGGAGACGATGGGCTTGCCGCGCTCGAGGAAGTAGCTCGCGAGCTTGTGGGCGGTGCGGAGGTAGCCGCCGGTGTTGCCGCGGAGGTCGAAGATCAGGCCCTTCATCTGGCCCATGTCCTTGATGGCGGCCTCGACGAGCTGGATGTCCTGCTCGCCGAAGGTGGAGAGCTTGATGTAGCCGATCCCGCCCGGCATCATCCGGTGGGTCGTCGTCTCGAGCTTGATCTGCTCGCGCGCGATCTTGTACTCCTTCTCCTTCGTCCAGCCGCGGCGCAGGACCTTGATCGTCACCTGCGTGCCGGGCTTGCCGCGGAGGCGGCGCACCAGGTCCGACAGCTCCCGGTTCACCGTGCTCTCGTTTTCCACCTCGACGATCGAGTCGCCGGAGCGGAGGCCGTTGCGGTAGGCCGGGCCGGAGAAGATCGGCTCCTCGATCGTGAGCCAGTTGCGGCCCGCCTTGTCCTTGCGGAGGGAGACGCGCGCGCCGATCCCGCCGTACTCGCCGCCGAGCGCCTCCTTGCGGAGCTCGTCGATCGACTGCTCGTCCATGTAGGTCGTGTAGGGGTCGAGGCTCGCGCAGGCGCCCCGCACGGCCGACTCCACCATCTTCTTGGGATCGATCTTCGTCTCGTCGTAGTAGTTGGCCTTGAGGGTGTCGATCGCCTCCTCGAGCTGCTTGAAGTCGTACTTCGAGTCCCCCCGCTGCCCGGCGGCCCGGCGCATCTCCTCCGACAGCTCGTAGATCTTCTTGTAGGCGCGCGCCATGCGGCCGCGCTCGTCCGGCCGCTCGGCCAGCTCCAGCAGGACCGCCCGCGCGTCGCTGAAGCGGTCCATCTCGGCGAGGACCAGCGCGGCCTCTTCCTTGACGTCGCGCTTCTCGGCGGAGGCGTAGATCGCGCGCACTTCGCGCACCGGCTTGATGCTCTGCGACAGCGACCAGGTGGCGCGCCAGAGCGCGACTTGCGCCAGCGGATCCGTCGCCTCCGCCGCCTGCTTCTCGAGGTCGGCCGTGATCCGGCGCCGGTCCTTGTCGGGCAGGCCCTTGTCGGTCCCCACCAGCGTCGCGATCATGTCCGCCGCGATCCGCCGGCTCGGGACGTTCTTGCCGCCCACGACCTTCGCCAGCGCCTCGAGCGCCTCGTCGCGCTGCTCCTGGCTGTAGAGGTATTTCGACGCCGCGATCCGCGCGTAGGCGTCCGCCCGGGTCAGGCTCTTGCGGGCCGCCTCGATCGCCCCGCGGCCGAGCTCGTCCAGCTCCCGGATCCCGTCCCACAGCGCGGCGCCCTTCGACTCCTCGATCCGGTCGAGGACGCGGTCGACGCGCTCCTGGACGTCCTGGGCGCCCCCGCCGGCCGCCGCGACGCTGAACGCGAGCAGGGCCAGAGCGGTCACGGTGAGGGATTTCATCGGGAGGCTCCCTTAAAGTTCTTGGCGGTTCGCGATTCTACTCTCTAGTATAGACGTATCGCCAACCAATTGCGTTGGCCCGACTCCATGAGACTTCTCGTCACCGGCGGCTGCGGATTCATCGGCTCCCACTTCGTCCGCGTCGTCCTCAAGTCGAAGAAAGCCTGGCGCGTGGTCAATCTCGACGCCCTCACCTACGCGGGAAACCCCGACAATCTGCGGAGCGTCGAAGGCGATCCGCGTTACCGCTTCGTGCGCGGATCGATCAACGACGCCGACCTCGTCGACCGCCTGGCCAAGGAAGGGCTCGACGCCGTCGTCAATTTCGCGGCGGAGTCGCACGTCGACCGCAGCCTCTACGGCCCCGTCGAGTTCGCGCGCACCAACGTGGAAGGCGCCGCCACGCTGCTGGAGGCGGCCAAGCGCAACGACGTCCCGCGCTTCCTCCAGGTCTCGACCGACGAGGTCTACGGCTCTCTCCCGCCGACCGGCGTCTTCCGGGAGTCGACCCCCGTCCATCCGAACAACCCCT
>DASVNH010000232.1:0-21944 GCA_036383955.1 Planctomycetota bacterium
CCCCCTCCCATCAAAGTCGTCGAGCAGCCCCCGCCTCCGCCGCCGAAGCCGAAGGAGCTCTCGCTGCTGCCGAAGGCGAATCCCGACAAGGACGCGATCTCGGGGAAGTGGCGGATGCAGGGGGGCGAGCTGCTCTCCGAGGCGAACGGCACCGCGGTGATCACGCTGCCTTGGGACCCGTCGGCCGAATACGACCTCCGCGTCGACTTTACGCCCCAGGGGAGCGAGCCGGACGTCAACGTCATCGGCCAGCACGAAGGGCGCCCCTTCCAGTGGTACGTCGGCGCGCAGAAGAGCTCGTGGTACGGCTTCGGCCGGATCGACGGGGAGACCGCGTTCGGACATCCCACCGGGACCCGGCAGAAGGGCCTCCTCACCCCGGGCAAGCGCCACTCGACCCTGCTCGAGGTGCGGAAGGGCAGGCTGACGGGCTACCTCGACGGCCGCAAGCTCGCGACGCTGGACACCGCGGGCCGCTCGCTGGACGTCGTCACCGAGCTGCTCCCCCGGGACCGGAACCGCGTGGGCCTGATCACCTACTTCAACCCCAGCGTCTTCCACCTCGTGGAAGTGACGCCCCGCTGAACGCGATCAGCGGCGGACGCGGGCCCGAATGCCGCGGATGACGTGGCGATGCCGGGCGCGTGGGACGAAGAAGGGTTCTGCCGTTTCGCTGACGTTGAAGTCCAGGCGGGTCCAGTCCCCGAAGACGTCCCTCGCGGCCAGGTCGACCAGCGACGACACACAGGCGTCCACCAGGCGTCGATAGATCTTTCCGAAGGCCGCTTCACTTTCCGCGGCGCCGAACAGGGCTTCGACTTTCGCGTACTCCAGCTCCCAGGTCCTTCCCAGCTCGTCACGGGACAGAAGCTTCGCGGGGTATTCGTAGTCTCCGGAGTTCCAGCGGACCGAGTCTTCAACCCTTTGCGGGTTGGAGCTCCGATAGGCCTGGAGCGAAGACCGCAGACGCTCTGACGTGTTCGCGCAGAGGAAGAACTGAGGTGTGGCATTGCCGATCTCGAAGACGTAGCCCACCGCGCAGAGCGACGCTCGAGGGACCTTCTCGAAGAACGCGAGGAAGGCCTGTTCCGTGGACATCGTCAGGAGCGCACCTAGCTTCCGCCAGTCCACGCGTCCACTCAGCTCGTGCGGCGGTAGTCCTGGCCGAACTGGATCTCGCGGGTGATGAGGTCGGTGGCGGCGACCTCCTGCGAGCTCGCGCGGTCGACCAGCTTGCGGTGGATGTCGCCCACCAGCTCCGGATCGATCTTGGCGAGCTCCTCGATCGCGGCGTGGGTGTGGCCCAGGATGCCGTCGATGAGCGAGCGCTTGAGGATCGTCTCCTGGCCGTCGCTTTCCTCGCGGATGACGCCCTTCTCGTCCTCGTTGAGCAGAGGCTTGCCCTTTCCGTAGCGGTCGTAGAGCTCGCCCATGAGGTGGTCGACGGGGAGGATGTGGTCGCGCTGGATGCGCTTGAGGGTCTCGACGGCCTCCTTCTGCGGGCCGAACTGGGCGACGAGCTTCTCGTAGCGGGCGCGGACGTCGTCGGACTTGTCCTTGGGCACGGCCTCGAGGAAGCCGCCGGCGAGGTCGAGGGCCTCGATGGCCCGGAACCAGTCGTTGATGGCGCCGTTGGTCTGGGCGCGCGTCAGGAGCTCCTCGGCGATGTGGGCCTTGCGCGACGCTTCGACGGTGAACTCGCGCCCCGCGTAGATCTGGGCGATCTCCTCGAGGACCTTGGCCAGCGTCCAGCGCTTGTCCGGGTCCTTGTCGCGCGCCCCCTCGATCACGGCCTCGAAGCGCGGCGAGATGTCCGGCCGCAGGTGGTGGAGCCGGGACGGATGCGGATCGGGCTTGAGGATCGACTCGCGGAACTCCTCGGGCGAGTAGCCTTCGTAGGGCGGCCGGCCGGTGACGAGGGCGAAGAGCGTGGTCGCGAACTGGTAGACGTCCGTGGCCGGCGACGGCGCCTGCCGGCGCAGCTGCTCGGGCGCCACGAACGGGATCGTGCCTTCGACGCGCGGCGGCGGCTCGGCGCCCACCGGGCGGCTCAGGCCGAAGTCGAGGAGCTTCACGGCCCCCTGGGCCTTCTTCTGGGCGACCTCCTCCGCCGACGCCTTCTCGGAGAGGATGTTCTGCGGCTTCACGTCGCCGTGCACCACGCCGTGCTGGTGGGCGTGGGAGAGCGCGTGGGCCAGCTGGTAGGCGAAGTGGGCGACGGCCGCCAGGGGCAGCGGCCCGAGGTTCTTGTCGCGCTGCCGCTTGAGGACCTCGTCGAGGGTGCGCCCCTCGACGCGCTCGAGGAAGAGGCAGGGCCCGAGCTCGGGATCCTGCAGGCAGGCGTAGCGGCGGATGATGTTCTTGTGGTTGAGCTTGCGCAGCGCGTGGTCCTCCCGCGCGAAGCGGGCGGCGCAGCGCGCCGCCTCGTCGCGGTCGAGGCCTTCGGAGCGGAGCACCTTGACGGCCACGGCCGTGTTCTTGAGCAGGCGGCCGTCGATGACCCGCAGGTACTTCTGCTGGAGCTCGGCGCGCGCGGGGCTCTGCCGGAACTCCTCCCAGAGCCGCGCGGCGCGCTCGCGGATCGCCTTGACGTGCTCCTCCTTCGCGAGGTGGCCCTGGCCGTAGCGGAAGGGGATGTCGAGCCCGAACACGGCGGGATCGGACTCGCCGGCGAGGATGAGCTCGGCGATGAGGGCGGGGAGGTTCTCCAGGCGCGCCTGGAAGACGTGGGCCATGCCGCCGGTGCCGATGTACGACTCCAGCACCGCCGTGCCGCTCTTCAGCGTGATCGGCAGCCGGCCCACCAGGGACGAGGGAGCTTGGCCCATAGGTCGATTTCTAATTATACCCCTACAGGACGATCTCGCGGGGCGTGGCGCGGCAGTCCATCTCGAAGTCGAGCTCCACGATCGGCGGTCGCGCGAAGTGCCAGGTGAGCCCGGGGCCGAAGGCCGGCTTCAGCTCCTCGACGGGCATCGGATGCGGAGTGTAGACCTGCGCCGCCGTCGCGTCGCGCCAGCCGACGCCCAGGAGCGACATCCTCCGCTCCATCTCGCCCATCACCCAGCGGGCCTTCTCGCGGAGGCCGTCGGGCGACACGTCCCCGCGCCGGACGATCCGGCCGGGATAGGCGCCTTTCTCCTCGGGGACTTCGCCGCTGCCGGCGACGACGAAGGAGCGGCCCGGGCCGGGCACGGTGTAGCAGAACGCGAAGAACGAGGGCTCGGCGGGCGGGTCGAGCTCGGGGCAGACGTTGCTGCGGGCGACGGGATTGAGGCCGTCGACCTTGAACAGCCCCCAGGACTTGAGGACGTCGACGTAGCCCTTGTTGAACCCCACGAAGCCGTCCATCGTGAAGGGCCGGGGGGAGCGGAGCTCGCAGGCGCAGAGGGCGGCCTTGGGGCGGCCGGCGCCGAGGAGCCGGGCTTCGATCCGCCGGAAGCCTTCGGCGAGGGGGACGGGGGCGGCGAAGCGGACGCGCTCGATCGCGAAGCCGGGGTCGGCGACGACGCCGGCGGAGTAGGGCGAGGCGCCGCGGACGAAGCGGTAGCCGCCGTCGGGGAAGGCGAGAGAGCCGCTCATCCGAGGCGGGCGATGATACGGGCGGCCTCGGCCTCGTCGATGACGACGAAGCGCTTGCTCTTCTCGTCGTAGGTCTGGACCTCGGCCTGGGCGATGTCGAACCACCAGGCGTGGAGGCGGAGCTTGCCGGCGGCGATGCGCTCGCGAATGAAGGGATAGGTCCGCAGGTGGGCGAGCTGCTGGAGGACGTTGAACTGGGAGAGCTGGTTGTGGAGCGCGAGCTCCGGGCCCATGCGGGCGCCCTCGCGGACCCGCTTGTGGGCCGGCTCCACGTGCCGCAGCCAGGCGTAGAGGTGCGGGGCGGGGAGGTCCCGCTTGCCGTCGACGAGCATGCGCATGGCGCCGCATTCGGAATGGCCGCAGACGATGATGTCGGGGACGTTCAGGGCGAAGGCGGCGAACTCGATCGCCCCGGCCTCGGATTCGTCGCTGACGGAGCGGCCGTCCTCGCCGCAGGGGGAGATGATGTTCCCCGCGTTGCGGAGGACGAACATGTCGCCCGGCTCCGTCGACGCGAAAAGGTTCGGCACCACGCGGCTGTCCGAGCAGGCGATGAGGAGGGCGTCGGGCGACTGCTTCAAGGCCAGGCGGGCGAACGTCTCCCGGTATTCCGGCCGGAGCGTCTTGCGGAACTCGACGATGCCGCGGATGAGCTTCTTCACGCCGCCCGAGAGTAGAGGGGCGGGGCCCGCGGATCAAGCCAAAAGAACACGGCCGGCCCGCCCCTTCCGGGACGGGCCGGCCGCGATGAGTCCCCGGTCACGCGCGCGCTCGCGGTGAGCCGCGTCGAACCGCTAGGAGCAGCCCAGCGTGTTTCCGCAGTTCAGGCACTTGTAGCAGACCCCGTTGCGGACCGTCGTGTGGCCGCAGAGGTTGCAGAAGGGCGCGTCGCCCATCATCTTGCCCAGGTGCTCCGAGAGGGCGCTCGCCTCCCCGGCCTGGGGAGCCGCCGCCGCCTTGGGAGCGGGGGCTTCGACGACCGCCGCCGCCGCCGGCCGCGCCACGGGCGGAGCCGTCGCCTCGACCTTGCGGATGAAGTCCGTCGCCCGGCGCACGCGCGTCTCGATCTCCGCCGGCTTCACCTGCGCGAACTCGTCCTGGCCCAGGTACTCGAGGGCGAGGACGCGGAAGATGTAGTCGACGACCGACGTGCACATCTTGATGTTCGGGTGGTCGACCGGGCCCTGGGGCTCGAAGCGCATGAAGGTGAAGACGTCGATGTACTCCTTCAGCGGCACCCCGTACTGGAGGCCGAGCGAGACCGCGATCGCGAAGCTGTTCATCATCGAGCGGAAGGCCGCGCCTTCCTTCGCGAGGTCGATGAAGATCTCGCCCAGCGTGCCGTCCTCGTACTCGCCCGTGCGGATGTAGACCTTCTGGCCGGCGATCCGCGCTTCCTGGGTGAAGCCGCTGCGCTTGCGCGGCAGGCGGAAGCGCTTCAGCATCGTGCTGTCGGCCGTCGGGCTCACCGGCCGCGAGACGGTCGTGGGCAGCAGCTGGCCCTGGACGGCGGCGGCGGGCATCGCGGCGAGGCGCTTGGCGACCTCCTCCTCGACCCGGCGCGCGATCTCGGCCTCGAGGTCCTCCGGCTTCTTCTTCGCGTCGGCGGACTTGGCCGAGAGCGGCTGCGAGGCCTTGCAGCCGTCGCGGTAGAGGGCGACGGCCTTCACGCCGAGCTTCCAGCTCTGGAGGTAGGCGTCCTTGATGTCGTCGACCGTCACCTCGTTGGGCATGTTGATCGTCTTGGAGATCGCGCCCGAGATGAAGGGCTGGACGGCGGCCATCATGCGGATGTGGCCCATCCAGTGGATGAAGCGCTGGCCCGTCTTGCCGCACTTGTTGGCGCAGTCGAAGATCGGGAGGTGCTCCTCCTTCAGGTGCGGGGCGCCCTCGACGGTCATGCGGCCGCAGAGGATGTCGTTGGACTTGTCCACGTCCGCCTGGGAGAAGCCGAGCTTCTCGAGGACGTTGTCGGTGGCGGAGAAGCCGAGGCGCTTGACGGCCTCCTCGCCGAGGGTGAAGGCGTTGAACGCGTGGCTCAGCTCGAAGACCTTGGGCAGCTGGGCTTCGACGCGGCCGATCTCCTCGGCGCTGAGCCCCTTGGCGGCGAGGGCCTTGTCGTTGATGGGGGCGTCGCACTTGAGGGTGTTGGTGCCGGAGATGAACTCGACGATCTCGCGGCCCTGGTCGCGGGAGTAGCCGAGGCGGCGCAGGGCCTCGGTGACCGATTCGTTGACGATCTTGAAGTAGCCGCCGCCGGCGAGCTTCTTGAACTTCACGAGGGAGAAGTCGGGCTCGACGCCCGTCGTGTCGCAGTCCATCAGCAGGCCGATGGTGCCGGTCGGGGCGAGGACGGTGGCCTGGGCGTTGCGGTAGCCGTAGACCTCGCCGATGGCGACGGCGTCGTCCCAGTCCTCGCGGGCGGCCTTGAGGAGGTTCGAGGGGCAGTCCTCGGCCTTGATCTGGTAGGAGGCGTCGCGGTGCATCCGCATGACCTTGAGGAAGGGCTCCTTGTTCTTCTCGTAGCCGGGGAAGGGGCCCTTCGTGCGGGCGATCTCGGCGCTCTGGCGGTAGGCCCGGCCGCACATGATGGCGGTGAGGGCGGCGGCGATGCCGCGGCCGCGGTCGCTGTCGTAGGGGATGCCGAGGAGCATGAGCAGCGTGCCCAGGTTGGCGTAGCCGAGGCCGAGCGGCCGGTAGTCGTGGGAGTTGCGGCCGATGGCCTGGTTCGGGTAGCTCGCGAAGTCGACCGCGATCTCCTGGGCCGTGAGGAAGACCTCGGACGCGTGGCGGTAGCGCTCGATGTCGAACATCCCCTCGGGCGAGAGGAACTTCGTCAGGTTGAGCGAGGCGAGGTTGCAGGCGGTGTCGTCGAGGAACATGTACTCCGAGCACGGGTTGGAGGCGTGGATCTTGTCCGTGTTCGGGCAGGTGTGCCACTTGTTGATGGTCGTGTCGTACTGGAGGCCGGGGTCGGCGCAGCTCCAGGCCGCCTGGGCCACCTTGTCCCAGAGCTTGCGGGCCGGGATCGTCCGGGCCGTCTTGCCCGAGTTGCGCCACTTCGTCTCCCAGGGGGCGTCGTTCTGGACGGCCTCCATGAAGCCGTCGGTGACGCGGACGGAGTTGTTGGAGTTCTGGCCGCTCACCGTGTGATAGGCCTCGCCGTTGAAGTCGGAGGGCAGGCCGCCGTGCTCGATGAGCACCCGCGCCTTCTCCTCCTCGTGCATCTTCCAGTCGACGAACTTCTCGATGTCCGGGTGGTCCATGTCCAGGCAGACCATCTTGGCCGCCCGGCGGGTCGTGCCGCCCGACTTGATGGCGCCGGCCGACTTGTCGTAGATCTCCAGGAAGCTCATGAGGCCGGAGGACGTCCCGCCCGACGAGAGCTTCTCGCCCTCGCCCCGGATCTTCGAGTAGTTCGTGCCCGTGCCCGAGCCGAACTTGAAGATCCGCATCTCGCGCTTGACGAGGTCGGCGATGTCCATCAGGTCGTCGCTGACCGACTGGATGAAGCAGGCCGAGAGCTGCGGCCGCGTGTAGGAGTCCGCCGCCTCCTCGATCTGGTTGTTGGTCTTGTTCCAGACCCAGTTGCCGACCGCGCGGCCCGTGATGCCGTACTCCTGGGCCAGGCCGCAGTTGAACCAGACGGGCGAATTGAAGGCGCCCAGCTGGTTGATCAGCATGTAGGTGAGCTCGGCCTCGAAGGCGTCGGCGTCCTCGACGTCCGCGAAGTACCCGCCCAGCTCCTCGCCCATCTTCCGCATCGAGCGGGCGATGCGCGTCACCGTCTGCTTCGCGCTCACCTCGTTCCCGGTCCCCGGGACGCCGGCCTTGCGGAAGTACTTGGAGGCGATGATGTCCGTCGCCAGCTGGCTCCAGCCCTTGGGGATCTCCAGGTTCTCGAGCTTGAAGACCGTCGACCCGTCCGGGTTCGAGATCTTCGAGCTGCGGCGGTCCCACTCGATCATGTCGTAGGGATCGACGCCCGGCGTCGTGTACACCCTCTTGAACTTCAAGCCTTTGGCCTTCGACGCCGTCAGGCGGCGGGTCTTGGCCCGGCCCTTGAGTTCAGTCGACGTGGAACCCTCGACGGTGCCGGCGGGAGCGCTCTTGGCGAACAGACCTTCGGACATGTTTCCTCCTCTCACCCTAACGGGGGAGACTATCTAAAATTGAACTTTCGTTTCTTGGGTTACGCTCGAAATCGATACCGGTGGGGGTACGGCCCCCGCCTCTCTCCAGGCAATACGATCCACCCCTTCGGTCGCTTGGGTTCGCACGTCGGTCACTCCGGCGTGACGACTTCCCCCTCGCTCACCCCTCCACTACCCATATGCAGACGTGCAGAATATACCCCTAGGCCTTGTGGAAAGTCAAGGCGACCCGCGGGCGAGCGCGAAATTTTTTATCGCGGTTTTCAGGCACCGAAAACCGCGTAATGCGGACATCGTGAAACCGTGAAATGATTTTGTTCTTTTCCGGGAATGCCCGGCGCGTTCGCGCGCGGCGGAACGGGCCTGGACCCATATGCGTCGCGCTCGGAACGGCGGACCTTCTAGAAGTCTTTGCGCGGCGCGACCCGCAGCGTCTCCCGCTGGCCCTTCCGGAAAATCGTGAGCGAGACGGCGCTCGACGCCTTCCGCGCCTCGGCCGGCGAGCCCACCGGGCGGCCGTCGATCTCCAGCAGGACGTCGTGCTTGCGCAGCCCCGGCGCGGCCTCGTCGCGCGAGACCAGCACGCCCTGGCCCTCGGGCAGGCCGAGCTGGGCCCGGAGGGCGTCGGACACCGCCTCGAAGCCCGGCTTCGGCGCCTCCTTCTTTTCCTCGTCCTCGAGCGGCCAGGGGCCGCGACGTCCGAAGTTGAAGCGGAAGCCTCCGCCGAAGGGGTTCTGGACCGGCTTGAAGCTCACGCGCGCGCCGGCGTAGTCGATGCCCTCCTCGCTGACGCCGTACTTCGCCGCGAGGTCCTTGTGCTCCTTGAGGAACGCGGCCAGGCTCTTCGCCTGGGCGGTCTGGGCCTTCCCCGCGTCGTCCTGATACTCCAGCTTCACGTCGCCGGCGGCCGCCTTCCGGAACGTCAGCGCCGGCGTGCCGTCGCCGGGCGTGATGACGTAGGTCGAGTCGCCGTTGAAGGTCTGCACGCTCACCGAGCTGCCCCGGAACCCCTGCCCGAACGGCGCCATCGGCTTCGGGCGGCGCGGCGTGGCCTGGGGCTTCAGCTCCTCGATCAGCGCCTTCGAACGCGCCCGCACCTCGGGATCCTCGCTCTCCTGCCCCTTCTTCAGCGCGGCCTCGGCGCTGGGGCCGAGCTTGCGGAGGGCTTCCGTCGCCTTCTCGCGCTCCGCGTAGTCGTCCACCCCGAGCTTCCGCACCAGGTCCTCGGGAGCGTCCTGCGCCACCATCAGCGCCAGCGCGATCGTCAGCATCATCGTTCTCCTAGAGCCGAAGGATTGGTAGCGCGACCGCCCGAAAAGTTCACGCGCGAAGCCGCGGGACCCGGCTCAGCATCGGCGGCGCCGGAGGAGCGCGAGGAGCAGGACCGCCTCGAGGCCGAGCAGGCCGCAGTCCGACGAGGAGCCGGACGGCGAGCGGCTGTTGTCGAACTCGGCGGCGATCCCGACGTCCCCCACCGCCGTGAGCGAGGCCCGCACGAGGTCCTCCTGGGGCTGGAGGACCTGCTCGCCGAGAGGCTGCCAGGCTTTGAGGAGCGGATTGAAGCGGTAGACCTTGAGGGCCGCCTTGCTGAACGGCTGGCCGTCGACGAGCCCGTCGCCGTCCGTGTCGCTCACGTAGAACGTGACCCGCGACGGCACGAAGAGGTTTTCCAGGCCGCCGTCGAAGTTGATCCGGCGGAAATGGCCCTGCACGAAGTTCAGGCCCTGGAGCCGCGCCTCGAGGGGATGGGGGTTGACGCTCCGGCGCTGGACGCGCATCTGGTCGTAGGCCGGGGTGGAGCCCGCGGGGATGTCGACGATGACGTCCCCCGACAGCCCGCTCGACTCGTTGCGGTTGGGGTCGATGCCCTGCGCGAGGTGGGTGTCGACGTTTTCGAGGATCTCGGGCGCGGCGGAGTCGACGGTCACCACGACGCGTTCGTTGGAGAGCGAGTCGGCCGAGCCGCCGAGCGTGCGGGCCGCCACGGCCGCGAGGTCGTAGTCGCCGGGCGGGAGGGCGGTGACGTCCCAGGTCGCCGAGAGGAACGTGAACGGCGGGGGCGTCACGGTCTTGATCGTCGTCCAGGACGGGTCGGAGGGCGGCGGCGGCGCGCCGCCGGAGACCGCGCGGTACTTGAACGTGACGGAGGCGGTCTGGCTGGTGGGGAAGGTCTTGGCCCGGATCGTCACCGCGTCGCCGAACACGCGCTGGCCGTTCCGCGGCTGGAAGAGCCAGGTCTTGAAGACGCCCGGCTCGACGCTCACGTTGACCGTCGCCGTCCGGGTCGAGACGAAATTCTCCGTGTCCTGGACCCGCAGCGTGACCGTGTACGTCCCGGGCGTGTCGTAGTGGTGCGTCGCGGAGACGGACTCGAGGGCGAGGGTGGCCGGCACCGTGCGGTCGAATTGGACCGCGCCGTTGCGGCCGTCGAAGTCGAAGCGGAAGAACCGCATCACGCCGAAGATCCCCGCGGAGGCCGTCGCGTTGAACGTGACCAGGTCGCCCACGCGCGCGTTGAAGCTGGACGCGAGGGGCAGCAGGTTCGTCGTGACGCCCGCCGTCGTCGCGGAGAAGGCGGTGACGCTCGGCGGATCGGGGTCGGGCGTGACGGACGCGGCGGTGGGGGGCCGGATATCGTAACCCTGAAGCGCGCTGGTGACCCGGCCCTGGTCGTCGGTGACGCGCAGGTTGGCCGTGTAGGAGCCGTAGTCTCCGCCGGTGAACGTGATCGACGCCAGCGCCGCGCCCGACTGGTCGAAGACGCCGTCGTTCTCGACGTCCCACTCGTACAGCGTGATCGACGCTCCGATGGCGGCCTCGGCTTCCGCGGTGGCCGCGACGGTCCCGAAGGCCGTGTTGATGGTCGGGATCGCCACCTGGACGGCGGGCGGGCCCGACGCGGGAGCGACGGTCACCAGCACGTCGTAGGGGGTCTGGGCGCCGACGTCGTCGGTGACCAGGAGCCGGGCGGTATAGAGGCCGATGGCCGCGTAGCTGGTCGTCACGTCGCCCGCCACGACGTCGGTGTAGTCGGGCGTGAAGCCCGCGGCCGGGAGGAAGTCGAAGTCCCACTCGTAGAGCACGCCGCCCGCCGGGATGGATGAAAACGTGACCGTGAGCGGGCCGACGCCGACGGGGGGATTCGCGGTGGGGCCGACGGCCGGGGGCAGGGCCCCGAGCAGGGGGAGCGCGAACGCCAGCGCCGCCGTCCTCAACATGACCAGGAATGATACTCGGGGAAACCCGCGGGGGCCAGCCTAGCGTTTCGCGTCGAAGGCGACGACTTCCTTGGCCATCGTCTGGCCGGAGGGGAGGGTGACGACCTGCTTGACGAGGCCGCCGGGGACGTCGGCGCTCAGCCAGCGCACGTGGGCCTCGTCGGCGCCGCCGGCGGACATCTTGCCCTCGAGGCGGACGGTCTTGACCTTCTTGCCGCCGACCGTGAGCTCCTCGCCGACCTTGACGGCGACGAGCTCGAGGGACTTCTGGAGGGGGGAAGTCAGGACGTCGGAGATCTTGAGGGGGACGTCGACGCCCGCCGCGATCCAGACTTTCTTGGCGCGCTGCTGGGGCGGGGCGCCCTCGACGGCGTAGACGGCGCAGGCGTAGTCCTTGCCGTCGATCTTGAGGGTTTCCTTCCCGGCTTCCTTGGCGGCGGGGTCGCAGTGGAAGCAGGCCAAGCCGAGAGCGTCGGTGTCGGTGTTGCTGAGGCCCTTCTTGCCGCCGGCGAAGAAGTCCTGCTGGAGGACGGCGCCCTTGGGCCCGATCTCCTTGAGGGTCTGGAGGAGTTCCCGGTCCTCGCCGAGCTTCCACCGGATGGACGACCCGGGCTTGAAGCGGCCCCAGGGGTGCTGGTCATGGGGGCCGGCAGAGGCGAGCAGGGCGAACGTCAGGAGCGTGGTACGCATGAGCGATCTCCGAATAGTGCCTACTCCGCCACCGCGTACGGATCTCTTAAGGAGAGATCTCTCTGTGTAGGAGCCGGCCGACCCGATCGAGATCGATGGGATTCACCCGACCTGCTTCTTCAGAGAACAGTCAATAGTTGACAGGAAAGGCATCCAGGGTCACGGGTCCGAGCTCTACCCATTGTCCAACGGAAAGATCCGGGGAAGGGGAGTCCAGAATGAGAACGCTGTCCCCCAGCCTGAAACCAAGGCCATACTCATAATGGCCATCGATCTTTCCTGTTAGAAAAACGCCAGCCTTGTCGGAGTGCATTGAATACTGTTTCTTGGTCGTCTGTCGCGGACAATCGGCCCCTTCTTGGGCGCCGGAGATTTCAAGCTCCACGATGTACCGGCCAGGGTTAGGACGGTTCTCTCCCTTCCAGACGACGACCGCGTCGCCATGAGGCGCGGCAATGTTGGCCACGCAACGGCCGTTCTCCTCATACGTGGATATGACTTGAATCGGCATCTCCATTTGAGCCCTACTTTGGTCACTTGGGAGGGGTAACGAAGTACGACGTATTCTGCACGGTCATGGTATCGGTTGCCGAATCGTAACTCCAGCGCTCTTCGTGGTAGTGATGCTTGCGCGAAGTCATTTCATGATTGCCATATCGAATTGATCGAGTTCCATCCGCGGAGACAATCCGATCCGGATCGGCCTTGCCGGTCCGAGGATGCTTGTTGGTGGTATTGGGGCCAAGGAAATCATCCCACTTCTTTACGGCCTCCTCAGGCTTGATCGGTCTTGGATGTTTGACTTCTGGGAGGTTGATTACCTTGGTGCTTTCGGAAGGGCCAGGAGGCTTCGGGGTTGGAGGGTTCGGCGGGTTGCAGTTGTTGTGCACCCACACCGACGGCCCCGCGCTCAGCGCCCGCACGAAGTACGTGTGGGTCGGGCGGACCTCGAAGTTGTAGACCTGGACTTGCCCCTCGACGCGCTCGACGCGGAGCACGCGGGCGTGGCCCGCCGGGGTGACGAGCGTGTCGCCGGGCCGGAGATCGGCGGCGCGCCTCCAGTCGCCGGCCTCCCAGACCCAGAAGGGATGCTCGTCCGTGGTCAGGAGCGTCTGCTCGGCCGAACGCGGGGCGCCGCGCGTCGGCGGGCGGGGCAGGAGGCCGCCGTCGGACGGCAGCTCCTCGTACGTGACGGCCACCAGCGCGTCGACCGTGCTCGTATAGACCTGGGTGACAGGCTGGTAGGACAGCTCTCCGGTCCGCTCGTCCCGCGTCAGGACCTCGTCGCCGAGCTGGATTTCCTCGATGGGTTTCGTGCCGCCGCGCACGGCCACCAGAGTTCCGGCAGCGAAGCACTTGGGGATGCCGTTGCATGGCGGGGGCGTATGCTTAGCGAGGTTGCCGGCCGCCTCGCCGATGTTGTCCATCTGGCGGGCGCCGGCCTTCAGGGCCTGCTTGGCTCCCTTGAAGAGCTTCGCGAAGGGAATCAAGCCGATGGTCGCCATGACGCGGCTGGTCTCGGCCCCCGTGATGAGGTCCTTGCCCGTCGCGGCCTCGATCGCGCTCTTGACCGTGGACACGATCGGGACGTTGTCGAGGATCGCCGAGGCCACCTCGAGGCCGGTCTGGATCAAAATGTCCCAGGGGTTTGCCAGGTTGCTGTAGTGCCAGTAGGCCTCCTTCATGCGGCCGAACTGGTAGGGGTTCTTATGCGACCACATGTAGGTCCACATCCCCTGGATCGACGCCTCATGCGTGGCCCCGGCCTGGTTGTTCCACCACTCCGTGTCGCTGCCATAGTTGAAAGACTTGCCCGAGGAAGCGCCCATCGTCACGTTGCCGGACGGCCCGACCTCGAGGTTGCGGCCGTAGTACTTCTCGAGGTCCCGCATTGCCGTGAAAAGCTCGCCCGGGTTGCTGAAGTTGTCGAGCGTCCACACGCCGCCGCGGCGGTCGACCCGGCTGACCGGATTGCCCGCGCAGTACCGGTAGCCCTCCAGTGCCGCCAGGGGATCGCGCTGCAGCCAGCGGGCCTGCTTGGGACTGTAGCTGCGCAGGGGGAAGTCGATCAGCCCGCTTTCCGCGTCCTGCACCTCCCCGGCGAATTTGCGGTCGTTGGGAATCGTGTTCAGCGGCGTGAAGCCCGGCAGCGGCTCCCCGTAGGCCGTCAGCAGCGACCGCATCGCCACCGTCCCGGCCGTGTCCACCAGCTCGCTCAAAGTGCCGACCGTGTCGGCGACGCAGTGATAGGTCCTCTCGGTCGCGCCCGCTTCGATGCGGGCCAGGGGGCCGTCCGACGACCCCGGCTTCCGCGCGAAGGTCCGCAGCGGCTGGTAGGCGGTCGACCCCGTCGTCCGGGCGTACTCCGCCTGCGTCTCGTCGCCCTCGAGCATCGACCACTGCTCGTTGGCGGCCGTCGACAGCAGGTTTGTCTTCGCGATCCGTCCGAACGGCGTGCGCAGGTAGGACCACGACGACGTGGCCGCCCCGCCCACGGGGCGCTCTAGGTAGTTCCGGAGCTTGTCCTCATGGTCGTAGGCGAGGATCTTCTCGAGGCTGCCCGTGACCTGCCGCACCTGGTTGCCGTTGGCGTCGTACGTGTAGGTCGTCGTCGCCCCCCCGGTCGTCTCCGAAGCGAGCTGGTCGGCGGTGTTGTAGGCGTAGGTCGTCGTGGTGACCGTCGCGCCGGACGTGAAGGCTTTCGTCGTGATGTTGTTGTTCGCGTCGTAGGCATAGTCCGCCGTGAACGCCGGCACCGCGGACGGCGTGCCGGGCATCACGTTGACGACGTTGGACCAGGTCGAGACGTTGCCCGGCGTGACCGTCACGCTCGGGTTCGCGCAGGCGGGCGGCGCGACGGCGTTGCCCGTCCAGGTTTCGCGGGTGAGGCGGTTGAGGCAGTCGTAGACGAAGGTCCGCTTCGTCGAAAGGTGGTCGAGCTCCTCCTCCTTGCGCAGGCCGGACCCGTCGTAGACGTACTTCACGCGCGTTACGACGCTGCCGTCGGGCTTCACGGTCTCGCTGAACGTCAGCTGCCGGATGGCGTTGTAGCGGAAGGTCTGGGTCAGCCCGCCCTGCAGGAGCCGCGAGCGGAGCATCCCGTAGGGATAGTAGGTGAAGCTCGCGACGACCGCCGCCGGCCCGGACGCGGGGACGCGGCGGACCTGGGTGACGCGGCTGTTCGCGTCGTACTCGTACTCGTAGCGGTTGCCCTCGGCGTCGATCATGGAGACGAGGTTGCCGGCGGCGTCGTAGCCGGGCCCGCCCCCCGCGGTCCGGTACTGGGTCCTCTTCCACAGCACCTCCTGGGCCGTCCCCGCTTCCAGGTAGACGGCGACGTCCAGCGGCCGGCCCTGGACGTCGTAGGTCGTCGTCTGCTTCAAGCGCGTGGCCGTGTCCGTGACGCTGGCGAGGCGGTGGTTGACGTCGTACGCGCGGACGATGTTGGCCAGCGTGACCCCGGCGCGGACGTGCGTCTCGGTCGTGACGCGGTCGTAGAGGTCGTAGGCGTACGTGACGACCTTGCCGGAGGGGTCGGTGTGGGCGGCCATGTGGCCGCGGTTGTTGTAGGCCCAGGTTTCCACGGATTCGCCGCCGACGGCCGGATAACGCATCTCGATGAGGCGGCCGGCGTCGTCGTAGCGGTAGCGATAGACGTTCCCCTTGGCGTCGACGATTTTGGTGCGATTGCCGCTGAGGTCGTACTCCTGCCGGAAGCTTCGCTGTTGAGGCGTGCCGGGATCGTGGACCACGGCGGTCTGGCGCCCCAGGCCGTCGTACTCGTAGGTCTCGAGGCACTGGCCGCCGCCGAACGAGGGCTGGCGTCGCCGCGACAGCAGGCCCAGGGCGTTGTAAGCCATGGTGATCGTGTTGTCCTGGGCGTCGGTCATCGCGATGAGCTCGTCGCGGCCGTTGTAGCCGAACCTGGAGATCGCCTGGAGCTCGCCGGTGGACGGGTCGGGCGCCCACATGACGCTGGGCAGGCCGTTGTCGTTGAAGGTCGTCTGGCGCACGATCTGGTTGGCCTGGTCGCGCGCGCGGACCTGGCGGTCCGCGAGGTCGTGGTCGTAGGACGTGGTCCGGCCGCTCGGGTCCGCCAGCTTCGCCAGGGCGCCGTTCTTGTTGAGCGTGTAGGAGATCCGCGACCCTTCTCCCGTCGTCAGGTTGGCGGCGACCGTGGAGGCCGTGAGGCGGCCGAGGACGTCGTATTCGTAGCTGACGGCCTGCGTGGCCGACGCGCCGGCCCTGCGCTCGGCCTTGCGGACCGTGCCGCTCTCGTTGTAGACGGTCTCGTCGCTTTCGGTGGAGAAGCCGCTGTTCCACGTCTTCAGCGGCAGCCCGCGGCCGCTGTAGTTGTAGTTGGTCGTCGAGCCGCCCGTGGCCTTGGTCTTGACGTTTCCGTTGCCGTCGTACGTAAACGTCGTGGCGACGTTGGGTCCGGGGCCGCCCGGCGCGGTGAACGTCAGCGTCCGGCCCAGGGCGTCGAAGGACGAGGTCGTCTTCTTTCCGTCCGGATCCTCGTATTCGACCTGGTTGCCCTCGCCGTCATAGCGGTAGCGATAGCTTGGAAGCATCCCGGCGGAGGCCGTCAGGTCCGTGCGGATCAGGCGTCCCAGCTCATCGAAGGCCTGCGACGTGGTCGAGGGGCCGGTGGTGGAAGTGAGATTGGAGTCGGCGTCGTAGGCGTAGGTCCACACCACCGGCTCGTCGCCGACGGGCGGGGTCATCGTCTGAACGCGGTGGAGGCCGTCGTACGTGTAGCTCGTGATCCCGCCCATGGGCCTGACCTGCGAGAAGATCTGGCCCATGACGGTGTAGGTGTACTGCTCGGCCGCGGCGTGGTCGGGGCGTTGCAGGCGCGTGACGAGGCCGGTCTGGGCGTCGCCGTAGGTGTACGTCGTCTGTCCGCCGAGGTCGACGTTCCGCGGGCTCTGATGGGTGAGGGGGCGGCCCTGGGCGTCCACCGTCCATTTCTCCAGCGTCTCCCCTCCGGCGGTCGGGGGGTAGGCGACCGTGAGGAGGTTGCCGATGGTGATGTTGGCGTTCGGAGCCTGGGCGTAACTGCCCGCCTGGGCGTCGTAGTGGTACTTGAGGACCGCGCCCGCGACGTCCTTCGAAGTGAGGACGCGGAAGATGTTGTTGGAATAGGTGTATTCCGCGGTGACCACCGTCGCGGCGGCGCCCGGGGGAGAGTTCGCGGCGGGCTCCAGGATCTGGCCCAGGAGGTCCTTCACGTAGGACGGCGTCTCGGAGCCCCCCAGCTCGTGCCGGTACTTGAACTCGGTGACGTTCCCCTCCGGGTCGGTCAGCTTCTTGAGGTTGCGGTACTCGGCGTCGAACTCCTGAGCGACGACCTTGCCGAGCGGATCCGTGGCCTTTTTCACCCGGGAGCGCCGGTACTCGATCTCGAAGGTCGTGGTGTTGGCGCGCCGGTCCTTGTAGGCCGCGGTCCAGGGGGTGCTGGGCGGGTTCGACGAAACGTACGTCAGCTTGCGGGGATCGTGGGTACCGACGGAGGCCTGGGTCAGCGTCGGGTCCTTCGAGTCTCGCAGACGGTTGTCCTGGTAGTAGGTGAGCGTCGTCGGGTTGTTCCGCGGCGTGCGGATCTCCTTGATCAGCCACTTGCGCTCGCCCGTGGCCTGCGTGTGGACCGTGTGGTAGACGAAGTTCCACGCCGCGGACGGCGGGCCGTTGAACGTCACCCGGTTGAGCCGGCCGTTCGTGTCGTAGCCCAGCGCATAGGTCTTTCCCGCGGGATCGGTGATCTGCGTGAGCGTGTCGCCCGACCAGGTGAACGTGGCCGGCGGACGTCCGGGGGAGTCGTCGATCGAGCTCAGGTGTCCCTTTTCCCCGAAGAGGTTGGGGATGTAATTGAGCGTGAGCCTGTTGTTGTTGGTGTCCTTGATCTCGACGAGCTTGCCCGTTTCGGCGTCGAAGGTGTAGTCGGTCCCGTCTTTGGTTTTGCGGATCACCGGCGTGGTAAAGCGTGAGAACTCGCCGAACTCCTTCTCGGGGGCGATGACCCCGCCCTGCGGCATGTAGACGAAGGTCCGGCCGTCGCCGAACTGGATCGAGCGCGCCCCCCCGTCCTGGTGGTCGGTGGCCGTGACGTGGTACGAGTGGCTCCAGCCCTGGGAGAGGTCGCCGGGATCGAATTCCTGGCTGTTATGGATCAACGCGAGCGAGGCGCTGATCCCGTGGCCGCTGGTCGCGAACAGGGGAAGGCTGTGGGTCGCGTTGCCGTTGGCCGCGTTCGCCGCGGTGTTGGGGCCTACGCCGATCATGCCCAAGCTGTCCTGCCCGCCCAGGTTGAACTCGATCACCCGCGACGAGAAGACCGCGCCGCGCGAGTCCAGCCGGCGGTTCATCGGCGGCGGGGTGTAGTAGGTCGGCGGCTTGTGCGGGTCCTTGGGGGGCCCGGACACTCCGTTCGCGGGCGGCTGCCCCGTCTCCTCCTTCTGCTCGTCCTCGCCGTTGTTCGCCCCCGTCCAGTCCGGGAAGTCGAACGTCAGGTAGACGTTGTCGTTCTGGTTGATCGTCGAGTTGATCACCCCGTACGGCTTCCGCGTGATCGTGGACGTGGGCTCCTGACGTCCCCAGACCTGCGTCGCCGTGTCCGGGCGGTTGATCTTCGCCGCGTACGACACCCCCGGAAAGGGCTGGATCTTCTCGTAGATCCAGTTGATGTGCGGCTGCAGGCGCGAGTCCACCTGGATCCGCGGGAACCGGCCGCCCTGCGTCGCGACGCTCTCGATCCCCGAGAGCGTGGGAAGCGTCGCGGGCGAGACGCTCGTGGTGCGGCAGTACTTGACCGTCGTGCCGGCGACGACGTCCGACAGGTTCTTGGTGTCCCACGCGAAGTGCGCGCGGTTGTCGCGCGCGACGTGGACGTCGATGTCCACCGCCGAGTTCGTCGACAGCGTCGTGCCCCCACCCCAGGCTCCGCCCGCGCGGACGTTGTACATGGGCCGCAGGTTGCCGATCCAGACCACGTTGGGGTTGCCGGCGGAGTCGTGGTGGATCCGGGGCTTCTCGCCGGAGTTGGAGCCCGTGACCATCCCGGGCATGCCGCCGAAGGGGTTGCCCAGGTAGTCGATGTAGGCGTTGCCGATGTTGTGCGCCACGATGTGGACGCCGCCGCCGTTGTCGACGGTGATCGCCGGATCGTGGTGGATGTTCATGTTGGTCAGGGTCTTGGAGAAGTTCAGGCCCCCCGCCGACGCCTGCGCGTAGGCGATCTGGACGCTCCCTTCGACCCAGACGACGTGGATCGAGTCGCTCGGCCCGATGGCGATGTCCGGCTCCAGGCAGACGGTCTGGGACTGGGAGATATTGACGGGCGGCGACCAGCTGTTCGCCCGGCGGTCCTTCCAGCGGTTGTGGGTGTAGTAGATGTCCGGCGGCATCTGCGGCTGCGTGATCCACTCGATGTAGGGCAGCCCCGCGTAGACGATGTGGACCGTGCCTTTCGAGTCCACCGCGATCGCGGGCGTGTAGGCCGCCCAGATCGTATTGACGTCCGTCGGCACGAGCGCCGCGGGGTCGAACTGGCCGTCGACCTTGACCTGCCGGAGCCAGCGCGGGAACTCCTGGGCCGCGTCTTTCTGGGGCACGCGCTCGTCGTCCTGCGCGTGGAGCGCGGCTGCCGCGACGGCCAGCGCCGCCCACCCGAGAACCGCCGCCCGGATCCGTGCGATCATCATCTTCGTCCCCTGTCCCTACCGCGCCGCCGCGCGCGCCCGGTCCAGCGCCTCGCGCACCCGGTCGTGCGGGGCCTCCGCGAGCCGCTCGTCCACGAGCGGGCGGATCCGTGTCCCGTAGCGCCGCAGCCCCGCCAGCGCGGACTCCTGCAGCGCCTGGTTCCCCTGCGCCGCCGCGTCCATGAGCGTCACCAGCAGCCCCCGCGCCCCCGCCAGGTCCATCGCCCGCGACACGTCCGGTTCAGCCGAGAGCGTCGTCGGCGCGACCGCCGGGGCCGGGGCCGCGACTTCCTCCGCCCGCGTCGCCTCCGCGGAGGCCCGTCGGTGGGGCGCCGACGGCGCGTACGCGCGCGGCGTCCCCGACCGGAGCGCGATCGCCAGCGCCAGCAGCGCCGCCGCCCCGGCTAGGCCGCTCATCAGGATCAGTCCCCGCTTGGAGCTCATGGGTCCTTCCTTACTGGGCCAGCGTCCGGTCCACCGCGCGCACGCGGTACGCGTATTCGGTGCCGTTGGTGCCCGTGTCGCAGAACTCCGTCCCGGTCAGGTAGCCCGTGTTCCGCTTCGCGTACGCCGTGTCCGGATCCGTCTTCAGCTTGCGGAAGACTTCGTAGACGGCGTCCGCGTCCCCGCTCCGGATCCAGGTCAGGTGGATCCGGCCGTTGAGCGGCGTCGCCGAAACGCCCGTCGGCGGGGCGCAGACCGTGTCGATCGCGATCTCGACGGAGTTGGACGGCGGGGAATCCCCGTTCGCGTTGCTCGTGCGCGCCGTGACGACGTAGGCCGGGCCGTTCGCCGTCTTCGCCGTGGCGTTGTAAGTCCAGGCCCCGGCCGCGTCGGACGTGACCTGGCCGTCGAGGATGCCGTTGAAGTAGACCTTCACGGCCGTGCTGGGCTCGCTCGACGTGCCCGTGACCTGCGGGGTGGTGTCCGACGTCTTTCGCCCGTTCGACAGGTTCACGCGGGGCGCCGAGGGCGCGGTGGTGGTGTCGACCGTGAAGCGCCAGATGGCCGACAGCACCGCGTTGCCCGCCGCGTCCGTCGCCCGCACCCGCCACACGTAGCTCCCTCCCGGCAGCGTCTCCGCCGTCGTGGGCGTGTAGCTCGTCGCGGTGAGGCCGGGCTTCGACAGGCTGAGCGGGGAGGCGAAGGTGCCTTCCGTGTCGACCTCCAGCGCGTACGCGGTCGCCCCCGAGGCCGCGTTCCAGCTGAAGGGCGGACGTCCCGTGGTGACCACGGTGTTGTCGGCGGGCCCGATCAGCGTGAAGGCGGCCGGCGGAGTCAGGTCGATGATGAACGTGCGCGCGGAAGACCAGGCCCCGGTGTTGCCGGCGTCGTCGACGGCTCGGACGCGCCAGTTCCAGGTCCCGGCGGCCAGCGGCGCGGCCACCGTGAAGCTCGTGGAGGCGAGGCCCTTGGCCGTCGCGTCGGGGGTCGCGAAAGCGGCGTCGTTGTCGATCTGGATCTCGTAGGTGACGCCGGAGGGGTCCGTCACCGGGTTCCAGTCCAGGAGCGGCGTCGCGGTGCCGACGCTGACTCCCGCGGCCGGGCTGTTGAGGGCCGGCGCGCCGGGGACCGTCACGTCGACCCGGAAGGTCTGGACGGGAGACCAGGGGCCCAGGTTGGCGCCGGCGAACTTGGCGCGGACCCTCCAGAAGTACAGGTTCGCGGCGAGCGCCGTCGCGGGGGTGTGCGTCGAGGCCGTCAGCCCCGTCGCGTTGATCTCCGGCGAGGAGAACGTGTTCACGTCGTCGGCCTGGATCTCGTAGGTGAGCGCCGCCTTGCCCGGAACGTCGGTCCAGTCGAAGGCCGGGGTCGTGTCGTTCGTCGCGCCGTCGGCCGCCGGCAGGAGGAGCGCCGGGACGGAGTTCACGACCTTGACCGGCGAAGGCCCGCTCACGACCGCGTTCCCGTTGCGGTAGCTGAAGCGGTAGCGCGCGGCGCCCGTGAAGGCCGTGTCCGTGTGGGTGTAGACGTTCGAGAAGGCCTTGAGCGTGGTCCAGGTCGCGCCGTCCGCGGACTTCTGGATCTCGCAGCCGGTGCTGCCCGCGGTCGAGTTGGGCGGCGCCGTCACGACGATCTCGACCGCGGTCGCGCTGACCACGAGCGCCGTGAAGTGCGTATCCAGCGGGTCCCGGACGAGCGTGTAGCGGCTGACGGCCGCCGACGCGGGGCTCAGCCCCAGGCCGTTCTGCGCGTGCACGTGCCGCGTGACGTTCAAGTTCTCCGTCAGCCCCGTCGCCTCCAGGATCTTGGTGACGTTCGCGGCCGACGTCCCCTTCGACCCCTCCGCCCCGTCGTGGAGGACGTAGGTGGACTCGCCGTTCACGCCCGTCCAGGTCCACTCGACGGAGGTCGTCGACTTCGCGAGGCCGGCGAAGCCGGCGGGAGCGGCCGGCAGCGCCGTCGTCGCGCTCTGGGAGGGGGAGTACGCGGTGGCCACCGCGTTGCCGTTCCGGAAGCGGACGCGGAAGTAGTAGGTCGTCGACGCCGTGAGCCCGGTGTTGCTGTGCGTGTACACGTTCGAGAAGGCCTTGACGGTGGCCCACGTCACGTTGTCCGGCGAGCGCTGAATCTCGCAGCCGGTGCTGCCCGACGTCCCG
>DASVNH010000233.1:0-16323 GCA_036383955.1 Planctomycetota bacterium
AGGGGAGGTTCAGGGGGAAAAAAGAAAACCCCCGGCCTTTCGGCCGGGGGTTTCCGGATTCCCTTGGGGGTTACTTCTTGTTGCGCTCGAACTGGCCCTTCTGCATGGAGCCGTAGTACTTGTCGTGGCGCGGATTGCCCACGAACTCCACGTTGTCGATCCCGACGTTCTTGCAGGCGTCGACGGCCCCGATGATGTGCTCATAGGGCGTCTCGCTGTCGGCGTCGAGGATGACGGGCGCTTTCTTGGTCGGATCCTTGGCGGACGGCTGCGCGTCGACGAGGGCCTTCGTCTTCTCGGCGAGAGCGGTGTAGACCTGCTTGTTGTGCGCGACCTTGCCGTGCTTCTCGCTGAGGAAGAGATCGCCGATGTCGATCTTCTCGACCATGGCCTTGCAGGTCGAGTTGTCCTTGTCCGACTTCTCGTGCTTGCCCTTGTCGTGCAGGTGCATGCGGGTGTCCCCGCCGGCGCAGAGGACGATCCGGACTTCCTGCAGCTCGGGCTGGAGCACGTGGGACGGCGCGAGGCCCTTGTCCTTCGGGAGCTGGGACAGCAGCTTGCCCTCGATCTCCTTGAACTGCATCGTGAGCATGAAGAAGATCAGGAGCTGGAACACGACGTCGATCATGGGCGTCATGTTCAGCTGCTCGGTGGCGATTTCTTCCGGCATCTCTCGTTTTTTGGCCATGGCTATTGTTTCGCCTCCTGCTTGGCTCCCAGCTGGACGCGCGTCACCCCGCCGTGATGCGTGGCGACCATCAGGATCTTCTGCAGGTGCTCGAAGTGGGTCGAACGGTCACAGCGGATCAGCACGGGATACTTCACCCACTCGGTCTTGCCCTGGACCTCCTGGTAGAGCTTGTTCTGGCGACGTCCTTCGAACTCGTCCTCGAGCTTCTTCATTTCGTCGCCCATCGAGGGCTTCCAGAAGGTTTTGCCGTTGATCTTGATGGAGCCGTCCTTCATCACGTTGATGACGAGCATGGTGGTGTCGGCGAACTTCTCCTTGATCGCCTTCTTGGCGGACGGCAGGGTCAACGGCTCCAGCTGAGCCTTCGACATGTCCATGATGAGCATGAAGAAGATGATCAGCTGGAACGTGCAGTCGATCATCGGGGTCATGTCGAAGGTGACCTGCTCGATTTCAGGGGGCGGTTTTCGTCGGGCCATCTGCCACCTCCAGGGCTACTTGCCCTGGCCCCCGCCTTCGGCCACCGGCTTGAAGCGCTCCACGATCTCGGCGGCGAGGCCGGAGAGCTCGAACGTGAGCTTCTGGACGCGCACCTTGAAGATGAAGGCGAAGAACGTGGCGGGCATGGCGACCAGCAGGCCCCACACCGTCGTCACGAGCGCCGTGAAGATGCCGAGCGCGAGGTCCTGGGGCGACGGCGTGCCGGTCGACATGGCGATCTGCGTGAAGGCCATGACCATGCCCGTCACCGTGCCGAACAGGCCCATGAGGGGTCCGATGTTGCCCAGCAGCGGGAGCCACATGAGCTTGTGCTGGATCTTGAGGTTCTGCTCGTCCGTGGCGCCGGCCGCCGCGTCCGACATGGCTTCGTAGCCGTCGCCGACCTTCGCGATGGCCGCGCCGACGATGTTCGTGATGTAGTTCTTCGTCGCCTCGCAGAGGTTCATCGCCTCTTCGTACTGCTCCTCGTCGAGCAGCGTCTCGAGCTCGACGACGATCTCCGGCGGAACCAGCTTGTCGCGCTGAATGTTGACGTAGTGCTCGATGACGAAGGCGACCGTCGCGATCGACGCCACCTCGATCGGCAGCACGAAGAGGAAGCCGATGCCGCCGCCGCCGAGGATCCACACCGTGAAGAAGTCGAACGACGTCGAAGCGGCCGCCGACTTCGCGCCCTCTTCCTGCGCCATCGCGAGGCTCGCGAGGGCGAGATTCAGGCCCAGGACCGCCAGGGAAGAAAACAGCCAGGACTTGCGAGAAAGCTTGCCGAAGACCCGCATCCCAACCCCCAGAAATGAGCCCGAATCAAACACCCCCGGGCCGAGACGGGCGACCTTCGGCCGGGTACGGCGCGCCCCCAGGTCCAAGACTCTAGCAGCGCGACCGCCTACGTTCAAGACCCAATAACGCCGGGACACCGCGGGCTCGCCCCCGCGCCTCATCCGACGCCGGGAGCGAGCGGTACCGTGCTACTTTTTGTCTTCTTTTTTCTCTTCCTTGGGCTCGTACTTCACCGCCTTGGCGGCCGCCTCCTCGCGGAAGCGCCCCGAGGGGTACTCGATCGAGAGCTCCCGGAACGTGCTCGACGCCATCGCCGAGATCGCGTCCTTCACCTTCGCGTCCTTCGCCGCCTCCAGCAGCGCCTCGTAGCACTGCCCCAGGCGGTACAGGGCCCGCTCGTGGTCGCGCTCCACCCCGGCGCCCCGGCCCGGGTTGTAGCGGACCACGCTCTGGATGTAGAAGTCCCGCGCCGCCGGGAAATCCTTCTTTTCGAAGGCCGCGTCGGCCTGGGCGTTGGCCGCGATCAGCAGCAGCGAGGGCTGGGTGGCCGTCGACAGCACCTTCTTGCAATAGGCG
The DNA here is from genome assembly GCA_036383955.1 of Planctomycetota bacterium. Taxonomy (GTDB): domain Bacteria; phylum Planctomycetota; class MHYJ01; order MHYJ01; family JACPRB01; genus JACQFK01. The sequence continues at coordinate 2,549 of DASVNH010000233.1, forward strand.
TCCAGCCCCGCCGCGTCCTTCATGCCGGAGAGGCTGCGGATGACGCCCGACGTCCCGGCGGCCGCGACGGCCGGATCCGGCGAGGTGGTGATCGTCTCGAAGAGCCTCCGGGACTCCTCGTACTTGTTCTTGTCGTAGAGCAGCTCGGCCCGCTGCCGCTTGGCGAGCGTCTGCAGCGTCAGCTTGAGCTCGCCCGGCGCCTGGTCGATCTCCTTCTCGGTCTCTTCCATCTTGGCGGTGTCGCCCTTCTCGCGGAACGCCTCGAGCGTCAGCTCGTAGGCCTGGGCGAGGAAGCGGTTGTCCTTGAAGGCGGGGTCCTTGCGGAGCTTCTCGAAGTTCTGGATCGCCTTGTCCGTCTGCCCCAGCTGCAGCTGGCACTGGCCGCGGTAGAACGCCAGGTGCACCGGGAACCACGCCCGCGGCTTGACGACGCCCTTCTCCTTCGAGTTGGCGTAATCCTCGGCGCTCGCCAGGGCCGGCAGCGCCTCCGACCACTTGTCCGCCTCGATGGCCGCCATCGCGCCCTTGAACGCGGGCGGCGCGTCCCAGTACTCCACTTTCAACACGTTCGGGGAGGGCAGGGTCTGGACCGAGGCGCCGGCCTTGATCGTGACGTCCTTGTACGTCTCCTTCTGGACCTCGCCTTCGATCGGCGCGCCCGCCCGCAGGGTGACGCGGTCGACCTTCGCCGCCTCGGGGGCCTTCTGGGAGGCCGCCAGGGGCGCCAAAGCCAGCGTCAAAGAAAGGATGATCGTCATGTCGCGCCTCCGTCCGCTATTTCTTGGGGACCCCGACGCCGTCCAGCTTCGCCTTGAGCTCCGCGAACTTGGGCTGGAAGCCGAAGCGGCTCACGCCCTTCTCGTCCGCGTCCCACTTCGGATGGTGCCCGCGCAGCTCCATGTTGCGGAAAAAGCCGGCCAGCATGTCGGGGTCGATGTCCAGCAGCACCACGCCGCGCTTGTACAGCAGCCGGTACGTGTGCTCGTCGAAACGCTGGTTCTGCATCATCAGGATCGCCAGGCGGGCGAAGATCTCCTCGCCGCGCTTCATCAGGATCTTCTTCTCCGTCCCCGCGGGCAGGTTCCGCGCCTTCTCGACGTAGCAGTCCGCCAGCTCCTCCCAGGAGCTGCCGTCCCGCATCTGCGCGTCCTCTTTCGTGATCGCCTCGTACGTCGTGATCGCCTTGTCGTAGTCCCCCGCCGCCAGCAGGCACTTCGTCATCCGCGACTTGATCGACCGGATCTGCTCCTTGCCGGGCGCCGTGCGCATCATCGCCACTTCCCGCTGCAGCAGGAACTCGTTGTAGAGCTCGTACGACGAGGCGTAGTCCTTCTTCGACTGCGCCAGCATCTCCGCGTCGTTCTTGTCCTTCGCCGTCTTCGCCCGCTGCTCCGCCGCCACGAAGATCATCTGCGCCATGGCTTCGATCTTCTCGACGTCCTTCTTGATCGCGGCCGCGTCGATCCGGTAGTAGTCGAGATAGTAGGTCGCGGCCTTCATGCCGTAGAGGTCGTAAAGCTCCTTGTTGTCCTTCTCCTTCGCCGAGGCCTGGAGGAACGCGTTCGCGAGCACCGTCAGCGCGCGGGTGTAGTGCTCGAGGCCGATCTGCTCCTTGTCGAACTTCGCCTTGAGCGACTTCAGGTCCTCCTCCGCCTCCTGCACCTGGCCCAGCTTGATCTTCGCGTCGATCCGGTAGGCCATGATCGCGATCGAGAAGCGCGCGTCGGCCGTCGGGAACCGTTTGTCCAGCTCCGCCGACATGTCCAGGGCGTCCTGCGGCTTGCCCACCCGGTCGTTCGTCAGGATGAGCGACGCGTGGTAGATCGAGCCGATCGCCCGCTTCACCACGTTCGCGTCCTTGGTGGGGAGCTTCTCGACGGCCGCCAGATGCTTCTTGAAGCTGTCGAGCGCCTTCGTCCAGTGCTCCACCACCGCCTTCTGCAGCTTCTCCTTCTCCGCCTGCACCTTCTGCTTGGGGACGTCGCCCGACACCTTGCGCCCCTCGCGGTAGAGGTCGAGGCCCACCATGAAGAGCGCTTCCTCGCCCGCGTCCTTGTTCCCGACCAGCTTCTCCCACTCCTTCGCCGCCTCGAGGAACTTCTGCTGGCCCTCGAGGTCGACGGCCGTGCGCGTCAGCAGCTGGGTGCTGGCTTCGTTGGGGAACGTCCGGGTCACGAACTGCCGGTAATCCTCGGCCGTCTTCTCGTCCGCCTTGTCCTTGGTGAGCTTCGCCATGCGCTCCAGGCACTGCAGCTTCGTCATGCAGGCCTTGCCGGCCAGCGGGGCCGACTGGAGCGGCGGCTTCTCGAAGACCGCGAAGGCCGCGGAGGCTTCGAAGAGCCGGCCCAGGTAGAAGTAGCAGAGGCCGATCTGGTACCAGCACTCCGGCACGAACTTCTGGTCCTCGGGCTTGCGGATCACCTGCAGCGCCTTGCGGTACTTCTGGATCGCCCGGTAGTGGAAGGCCGTGCCGCGCTCGAAGAAGTTGTTGGCGGCCTCGACGGCCAGGGCCGGCGACTGGTCGGCGCCGTACTCGCCCAGGACGTCGATCGCCACGTTCTCCACCCAGGTGTCCTTGTACTGCTTGGCGAGCTCCTGGAGGAGGGTGACGCCCTGCTTGACCTGGCCGGCCTTGCACATGAGGCGGCCCTGCTCGAGGCGGAGGGCCTTGCCCGTCTCCTCGAACTTCATGTTGGGGAAGGCCTTGAAGAACTCGTCCGCCGAGCGGACGGCGGTGGAGTACTGCTGGAGGGACTGCTGCCCGCGTTTGATGTCGCCGTAGGAGGCCCGGGCCTTCATCTCGAAGAGCAGGGCGCGGCAGGCGATCTCGCGGACGGCGTCGTTCTTGCGCGCCTCCTTGTCGGAGAGGAGGCCGCGGGGCTTGCCGAGGTAGACGAAGCACTGCTGCCAGTTCTGCTCGGCCTTTTCGCGGTCGGAGGTCTCGGCCAGCAGCTGATAGGCGCGGCCCATGTAGATGAAGGCGTCGTAGGCCAGGAGGTAGGTCTCGTAGACCCACATGAAGTCGTCGTTGAGGAACTTGTTCATGGCCTCCAGGAGGCGCTTCATGTCGGGGTGCTTGGAGGCGTTGTCCTTGAAGGTCTCGGCGTGGGAGAAGAGGGCCAGGGCATAGTTGTACTTCGCGAACATCATCTTCTCTTCCCAGGCCGCGAAGGCGGCGAGGCCCTTCGGATCCTTCTGCGGGTCCTCGGGGAGCTTGACCTCGGCCTTCTTGAGCGAGGCGATCAGGTCCTGGAAGAGCTTCTCGGAGGCGGCGAAGGCCTTCTCGGCCTCGTCCATCTTCGCCGGGTCCGCCTTGGCGGCGGTGACGAAGGCCTTGCCCTTGGACTGGTACACGTAGGCGATGTCGGAGAGCGCCTCGGCCGCCAGGCGGTGGGCGGGGAACTTCTTGCGGAAGCCCTCGATCGCGTCGATCGCCTTCTGGAAGAGCTTGCTCTTCTCGTCGGTCGACTCGGCGCGCTCCGCCATCTGGATGTTCAGGCGCGCCAGGCCGTACTCGCCTTCCGCCTTCTGGTCGGGCGAGAGCGTGGCCGACTTCCCGATGCGGTCGAAGAGCTCCTCCGCCAGGTCGTACCAGCCGCGCTCGGCCAGTGCGTTGCCGAGATCGTACTCTTCCTGGGCGAAGGCCGCGGGCGCGGCCGCGAGGAAGAGGGCGGCGGCGACGAGGGATGGCCTCATGGTGCCTCCTTGCGCGCGATGCGGGCGTCTCAACGTGAACGGGCGATGCCCGCGTGTCCCCAGCCGATTGGACGCCGGAGTGATTCTAGGCCGTGCCGAGATCGGTGTAAATAAAAAGACGCCCGGAACGGCCGTTCCGGGCGTCTTTCGTGTTACGCGTTTAGAAGCGGCGGCGCTCCTCCTCGTCGGGGATGATGATGCGCGCCCGCACGATGATCAGCTGCTGCTTGCGCTGCAGGCCCTTGATCTTCAGCGAGCCCAGGTTGCCCACGATCGGGATGCTGCGCCAGATCGGGATCGAGCTCTCCGCGTCCTCGTCGAAGTAGCTCGTCAGGCCGCCGATCATGAGCGTCCCGCGGTCCGGCACCACCACCGTGGTCCGCACCCGCTGGATGTTGATCACCGGCGTTTCGATGCGCACCGGGAAGGGGTCCGTGACCGGCGCGCCGGGCACGACGACGTTCGTCTCGATCGCGAAGATGCCGGGCGGGGCGGGGAAGAGCGTCGCCACCGTCGGCCGCAGCTCCAGCGTCACGAAGCGCCGGTCCGCGCTGATGATCGGCCGGACGTCCAGCGAGATGCCGTCCGACACGACGTCGACGATCGGGTCCAGCGCGACGGCCGCCGTGGCGATCTGGACGTCGTAGTCGCGCACGTACGCCATCTGGTTCGAGATGCGGAAGTTGCCGCGCTGCGTGTTGAAGAGCGTCAGCTTCGGCGCCGAGAGCACGTGATTGCGCTCGCTCCGCGACGTCAGCCGCAGGATCATCTCCAGGGAGATGTCGTCCAGCAGCGTGTACTGCAGCGAGGCGCCGCCCAGCGGGCCCATCACGCCGTCGTAGAAGCGCCGCACCAGGAAGTCGTTCGTCATGATGTGCTGCACGCGCGCGCCCATCGCCCGCTGCACCGAGTCGCCGAAGACGCCCGTGATGCCGGCGGACGTCGGGGGCTGCACCGCCGACACCGCCAGGAACTGCGGGTTGGTCGCCAGCGCGCCGAAGGTCGGGTTGATGTCGGCCAGCGTCGTGATGCCCTGCACGCGAGGGCCGTTCACATCGCGGAAGTCCATGCCGACCTGCTGGAGGAAGTCGTCCTCGACCGACAGGAAGCGCGTCTCGACCGAGACGAGCATGGACGTCGACGCCCGCAGGTCCGACAGGAACTTCCGGATCGCCTTGTGCGTCTCGATCGCGTTGCGGACGATCAGGAGGCCGTTCTGGAACTGGATCGACTTCCCGTCGGCCTCTTCCCACGCGTCCTTGTGGATCGTGTTCTTGATCAGGTTCGCCAGGTCCTCGCCCGTGAACTGCTGGACCGCCTCCTCGCCCTGGGTCACCTGGGCGCCGATCGCGTCCTGGGCGAGCGAGATGTCCACGCCGGGGAAGTCCTGCATGCCGTAGGTGAGGTCCTGGACGTCGTAGAGCTCCAGCTTCGACTTCTTCTTGAGGGCGTCGGCCGTGGTGATCAGCACCACGCCGTCCTTGACCATGTAGCCCTTCTGACGGGGTCCCAGCATCAGCTTCAGGGCGCCGTCGAGCACGATGTCGGCCACCTTGAAGGAGATCACTTCCTGGTCCGGGTTGTCGATGCCGGAGATGTGGATGTTCAGGCCGCTGATCTCGCGGATGTAGTCGACGATCGCCGTCAGCGGCGCGTTCTGCATGTCGATCGTGATCTTGATCGACTTGAGCTTGTCCAGGATCTCCTTGTCCTCGGGCTGGATGTCCTCCTCGATGTCGGAGATGCCCTTGGGCTTGCGCTTGGCGATGATCTCGCGCCAGACCTCGGTGGAGGGGAACTCCAGCTCGTTGGCCTGCACGGTCGCGTTGATCTCGATCTGCTCGAAGGTGCGCTTCCACTCCTCGACGTAGTTCTTCAGGTTGTCGCGGCCGCGCTTCATGTGGTTGAGGCGGCGGGCGACGCTGCGCATCTCGTTGACCGAGGTCAGGTTCGGGTTGATGTAGAGGATGCGCTCGCAGACCTCCGCGCAGCGCGTGTACTGCTCCTGCTCGAAGAACATCTGGGCCTGCCCGAAGAGGATCTCCAGCTCGCGCTTCTGGTCGATCAGGCGCTTGTACTCGTCCCGCGCGCGCTCCTCCTCGATGAGGCGCATCCGCGTCTGCTCTTCGTTCAGCGTCTTCTCGCGGCCCGCCGACTTCGTGCGGTCCAGCATGTCCAGCGCCTGCTTGCGCCGCGACTCCAGCTCGACGCCCGTCGGCAGCCACTTGGCGTACTCGAGGATCTTCCGGAACTCGCGCTCGGCCTGGTCGTACTCGCCGAGGTTGAAGCTCCGCGTCCCGCGCTGGTAGGCCGTGTCGATCTCCACCATCGTCTGCTGATGGCGGACCAGCGCTTCCTTCATGTACTTGTCGTAGATGCCCGCCTCGGGCGTCACCTTGCCCTGGCCGAGGATGAACTGCACTTCCATGAAGAGCGCCCGCGCCGGCGCGTGGTTCGGGCTCAGCTGGATCGCCTTCTCGCACTCCACCGTCGACTTCTCGTAGTCGCCGGCCTGGTAGTAGCGCTCGGCCAGGCGGTAGTGCTCGTCCGCCTGCGAGGTCTTCTGCTGCTCGGTGATCTCGTAGGAGGACTTGAGCTTGTTGATCAGCTCCTCCCACTCCGCGCCCGTCTGCTGGTTGCGGGGGGGCTGCTGCGGAGCCGCCGCCGCGGCCGGGGCGTCCGCCGGCTTGTCGGCGGGCGGCGCCGTCTCGGAAGAGGCGCAGGCGGCCGCGAGCAGCAGAACCGTCGCGAACGACGCGGTAAGCCAAGTGCGCATCGCCAGAGCTCCTTCGAGAATTCCGCCCACTATATCCCCCCGCCCCTTGGCGGCAAGGAAAATCACTCCCCAGCTACCTAGACGGGGCCCCGTCCGGAAAACCCCGCGGGGAAGTGACGCGCGAGCGCGCGCCTTCCCCTCCCGACCCCTTTAATTGGCGCGCGCCTCCGCGAGCTTCTGCTCGATCAGCGGCCGCTGGCCTTTCGCCACGAAATCGGTCGCCGCGAAATCCTTCAGCAGCTTCTCGTAGCGGACCGCCGCTTCCTTCTTCTTGCCGTCCTTCAGGAGCTTCTCCGCTTCCTTGAAGAGCGCCTCGGCGTCCGCTTCCTTTTTCTTCGCTTCGAGCACCTTCGGATCTTCCTTGGGCTTGTCCGGCTGCTCGATCGACTCCCGGGTGACCGGCTTCTTGCCGCCGCACTCCTCGCAGATCTGGTCCTGGCCGTTCGGATGGTCCTTCGGGTTCGGCACCTGGATCGTCTGCCGCCCGTCCGGCCCGTTCGTCACGATCTCGTGGATGTCGAACGTCCGCTTCTCCTTGATCTTGTCGCAGGGGTATTCCTTCACGCCGCCGGCCGCGAACCTCGGCTTGCACTTCGTGATCTCCACCGTGACCTTCTTCGCCTTCACGGAGACCAGCGTGACTTCGGTGTTGAAGTCCACGTCGAAGGCCTTCGCCCCCACCTGCACCTTGTGCTTGGAGCTGGGCTCGGCGCCGTCCTGCGCTTCCTTCCAGCCGATCCGGTCGCCGTCGCGGTGGATCTGCTTGCGCTCGACCTTGGCGCCCAGGGCCTTCTCGAACTTCTCGATGGTCACGTACACCATGCCCCGGTCGGCGTTGGCCGGCCGCGACGCGTTCGCGAACGTGATCTTCCAGATCCCCAGCGTCTGCGCGACGGGGGAGGCGAGGACCGCCACCACGCCCGACGCGTTCTCCGCGCCGTCCTCGCCGCCGTTCTTGAGGAAGGGCTCCTTCATCGAGATCGCCGTGATCCGGTACGCGTACTTCGTCTTCGGCTCGATCTTGACGTCCTTGAACGTCCGCGCCTTGGGGTCGTCGAGCGTCGCCAGCACGTCCCACTTGCCCGCGCCGTTCACGTCGCGCTCGATCTTGAAGGACGTCAGGTCCACCGGGATCTTCGCGGGATCCTTCTCCTTCGCCAGCTTCGACTTCTCCGCCGGCGTGAACTCCTTCACCGACCAGGTCAGGACCACGCTGTCCAGATTGATCTCCAGGTTCTCGAAGGCCACCGAGGGGGCCAGCGCCTGCGGCGGCCGCACCTTGGGCTTCTTCTTCGTCGACTCCGCGATCTCCGTCCGCAGCGAGGCCGCCCAGACGTCCGCGCTCTTCGCCGGCTGCAGCACCGTGTTCCACGGGCCCACCGCCATCTGCTCCCAGGCCTTCGCCGGCTCCGGGCCGTCCTCGGGCTTCGGCGTCCGCATCTCCTTGGCGAGCGCGTCGACGTTCTTCCGCAGCTCGTTCAGGTCCGGATTCTTCTTCTCCGGCAGGTAGAAAAGGAAGACGTACGCCAGGAGCACCAGCACCGCGATGCCCAGGGCGATCTTCTCGCCGTGCTTGACCAGCAGCTCCTTGCCCGAGCCGCCCTTCTTTTCATCCGCCATCTTTGACTCCCGTCAATCCCGTGTCGTCAGTTCCACCGCGCGGCCGTCTTCGACGACCGCCTCGGCCACCAGCGCGAACCCCTTGAATCTCAGCCCCGTGAGCTTCCAGCCCCCGGGCCACAGCTCGTCGCCGGGCCGGACCGTCACGTCCCGCCCGACCCAGCTTCCACTCTTCCTTTGATACGTCTCCACCTTGAAAATCGCGACCTTCGCGTCCCCGCCCACCAGGCGGGCCCGCTGGTCCGACGGCGTCCGCGCCTCGGCCTCCGGCCCGTCCGCCGCCGCCCGCGCCTCCTTCGGCGCGTCCAGCTTCACGCGGTACGCGTACGTCCTCCTCGGCGCGGTCTCGACGTCCTTCCAGGACGCCGCCTTCGCGTCGAGCTTCGCGACCTCTTTCCACCCGGACCCGTCGTTCCGCTCGACCCGCAGGCCGGTCGGCGCGACGTCCTTCGCGCGCTCCCGCGGCTTCAACGCCACGGGGCCCTTCGCCAGCGTCCACGTCACCGTCGCGCCGTCCAGCGAGGCCTTCGCGGCCGGCGTCGCGGTCAGCGCCATCACGGCGACGTCTACCGGGATCCCCGGCACCGTCCTCTCGACGATCCGCGGCGCGAAGTACGCGGCCTTCGCGTGCGGCCGCACGCCTTCGGCCTCGAACTTCCACTGCCGCCCCACGAGGGCCAGCGAATGGTCGGGCGGAACCGGGTCCACCGGCCCGTCGGACATCTCCTTCCGGAGACGCTCGCACTGCCGCGCGATCTCCGCGTCCATCGCGGGGATCTTCGACGTCTTCCAGAGCCCCGCGGCTCCGGCCGTCGCGATCAGCGCCCAGGCCGTCGTCAGGATCCATCGGTCGCGCGTCATGGCTCGCCTCCTTCTTCGTCCCTAACTCATGACGTATGGGGAGGTCGCGATCCTTCTTGCCAAAGAGCGAACAGCGACTACTTGGGCGCCGAGGGTTCGACCGCCACCGGCTCGGCGGTCAGCTTCTGCACCTTTACGGGCTCGAAATCCACGACTTGGCACGTCATCGCGAACAGGACGTCGCGCGGCCCGATGTCGGTGATCCCGGCGTCCTTCAGGGCCTTGTCCTTCTGAGCGGCGCGATGGGCCTCGTCCCCCTCGTAGTACCAGTAGGAGATGAGGGGCTTGTTCTGGTCGCGCAGGGTGACCTGGGCCCCGAGCAGGTTGACGAGGAGCCGGGCGTCGCCCGACTCGTTGCGCGGCTCGAGGTCGGGGTTGAGGATCTCCTTGAGGATCTTGGGGATCTCGCTGTAGGGCAGCATCAGGGCGAAGCCGAACGTGAACGTCCGGCCGAGGCCGTTGGGGAGCTCGTACTCCTGGAAGTTGCGCGGCATCTGCCCCGGCTGGTCGCTCTTGACGCCGGGCCAGAACACCGCGTCGGCGCCCGTGGGCACCTGGTCCCAGCCCGCGCTCTGCAGGTTGGCCAGCTTGCGGAAGAAGCGGAAGTCGTGCACGCGGGTGACCTTGACGTCGCCCTTCAGCACGGCGTGGGCGACGCGCTGCCGGGTCCAGAAGCGCTTCTGCAGATCCTTGAGCACGCGCGCTTCCTCGCCCGGGCCGCCCTGGATGATCGCGGCCCACTGGTCGGGCAGAGGCTCCTCCCAGTTGAAGCCGAAGCGCCGGATCGTCGGATTGGTGGCGTCGGGAATCCCGATCTCCGTCTTCCGCTCCGTCAGGCTCGCCTCGAGCTTCTGGACTTCCTCGCGGTACCGCGCCATGAACGTGCCGCGGTCCTGGCCGTTGAAGCCGTCGAACCAGCGCTCGAGGTGCTTGTCGCTCGCCGCGTAGAAGTCCGTGATCTTCCCGTAGGAGCCCAGCATCGCCGTCTTGCGCTCGGTCCACTGCTTGATGTTCTCATCCGCCTTCGCGGTCATGTTCTTGAGATCCTTCCCCTTCGAGCGGATCTCCTTCTCCAGGTTCGCCTGGGTGGCGAACTTCGGCGCCACCAGGACCGCGAAGACGATCACCAGAACGACCAGGGCGCCGGCCGTCCCGGCCCAGAATCCGTTCTTCAGCAGCTTGTCCATGGCGTCCTCTTACTTGGTTTCGGGCTTCGGGGCCGGAGCCGGCTTGCGGGCTTCCTCGCCCACCGGCATCTCGATCGTCACGCGGTAGCGCCAGAACTCCGGCGGGTCCTTGACCCCCGCCGGCGGCTCGGGCGACTCCCCCGTGTAGCTCTTCGGCACCGGCCAGGCCAGCGTCTGCCCCGGCGCGTGGTCGAGCTCCACCCGCCAGACCCCCTGCCCGGCGCCCAGGTCCCACGCCTTGTTCGCGATCGGGCAGGGCTTCGCGGGGTCCTGCGGCTTCTTCGACGACTCGTTGTAGTTCAGCAGCGCCTTCACGATGAAGCCGCGGCCCTCGACGTCCGTCTGCCGCTTCGTGATGCAGACCTCCAGGACCGTCGTGAGCAGCTTCTGGGTCGGATAGTGAACCGGGCCGGCGCTCCCGGGATTGTAGCCGGGCTCCGCCGGCTTCGGCTTCTCGCGCTCCTCCACCTTCCAGTCGACGACCCACATCTTGTCCTTGTCGTCGCTCTTGCCCGCTTCGCCGTTGTTGGGAATGTTCGGGTTGATCTGGTCCATGACCCGCAGCGCGAGGTCGCGCTCCAGCGCCAGGGTCGAGAGCGGGTCCAGCTGGCTCTTGATGTGCGCGATCGTCTTCGCCTTCTCGTAGCGCTCGTTCTGGTCGTTGACCCGGGTGATCGTATTCTTGGCCTCGCGCACCGACGCGTTGAGCTTGTCGATCTCCCCGTTCTGCTTCATCCAGAGCAGCGCGACCAGGACGTAGAGGGCGGCGACGGCGCCGATGATGAACGGCTGCTTCTTCTTGATCTCCTTGGACGTCTTCGCCTGCTGCGGCAGCAGGTTGACCTTGTTGACCGTCTGGCCCGCGCCCTGCAGCGCCAGGCCGATCGCCGTCCCCAGCGTGGGCAGCGAATCCTTCAGCTCGCCCGCGTTGACGGCGCCGCCCACCGCGATCGAGCTGAGCTTGTCGATGCTCGACACCGGCAGCTGCAGCGACTGCCCGACGAAGCGCTGGAAGTTCAGCGTCTTCGTCGAGTTCCCAAGCAGCACCACCCGGTCGAACTTCGAGATCTTCGAGATCGACTTGTAATAGCCCATCGACCGGTTCATCTCGTTCACGAGGTCCCGGAGCACGGGCTGGAGCACGTTGAAGATCTTCTGCGCCTGCTGCGAGGTCCCGGCCTTCAGCTTGAGCTTCTCGGCCTCCTCGAAGGGGATGTTGAAGCCCTTCGCCAGCTCCCGCGTCAGCTGGTTGCCGGTGATCGGCAGGTTGCGCACCCAGAACTTCGTGCCGTCCACCACGATGAGGTCCGTGTTGTCGCCGCCCATGTCGAGCGCGACGATCGGGCCCTGCAGGTCCTGGTCCGCGACCAGGAAGTTGAACAGCGCCACCGGCGCGAACTGCACCGCCTCGACGTTCAGCTTCAGGTCCGCCAGGTTCGCCAGGAACTCCTCCACGACCTCCTTCTTCACGGCGAAGAGGATGACTTCCTTCTCCTCGCCGGGCTGGTAGTCGCGCTCGACGACCTGGTAGTCCCAGATGACCTCGTCGATCTGGAAGGGGATCTGGCTGGTCGCCTCGTATTTGACCGTCTCCGGGATCCGCGCGTCCTCCACCGGCGGCAGCTTGATCAGCCGGTTGAACGTCGAATGGCTCGGCAGGGACAGCACGACGGGCTCGCTCGAGATCTTGAACTTCTGCTTGATCTGCAGGAGCGCGTCCTTGATCTGCGCGTCCAGGTCGGCGCCTTCGCCCACGACCCCGTCGTAGGGGAAGACCCCCGCCTGCGTGAGCACGCCCCCCTCCAGCCGCACCGCCTTCGCGGACGACTTGCTGACGTCAATACCCCAGATGCCCTTAGCCATGTCCCAGCCCTTTCAAGAAAGAGAAGGAGAGCGTCCACTCTCCGAGGGCGGGAAGGGAGGGGCTGTCGGATGACGGGAACGCGATCAGGCCGGTGGACGCGCGAAGGAGCGGATCAGGCTCGCGAAATTTTAACGTCAGTGCTCCTCGTCGCTCGTCGACCTCCACCCAAGACCGTTTCCACGCCCGGCCACTCGTTCCGCCGGCGGATCGAATTATAGCCTCTATAGAAGAAGACGCAATTCCCACCCATGTCCCCCGCACGATTATTCAACGCGGGTTAAGGCAGGGCAAGGAAAAGGACGAACGCCGGAATCCGACGACCGGGACCCGGAACCCGGGATTTCGGGTTCCGGTCGTCGGGTTCCGGGTTACGACGCCAGCCCGGCGTCCCGGCAGGCCTGGAGGATGTCCGCCTCGAACACCGGCAGCTCCCCCATGTTCCGCAGGATGTACGCCGGATGGAAGGTCGGGAAGATCTTCCGGCCCAGGCCGTCGGCGTACTGGCCCCGCAGCCGCGTGATCCCCGTCTTCGTGTTCAGCAGCGTCTGCGCCGCGATGTTCCCCATCGCGCAGAGCACCTTCGGCCGGATCGCCTCCAGCTGCCGCTGAAGCCACGGCATGCACGCCGCCATCTCCTCCGGCGCCGGCGTCCGGTTGCCCGGCGGCCGGCACTTCAGGATGTTCGCGATGTGGACTTTGTCTCTCGACACCCCGTGCTTCGCCAGCGTCCGCGTCAGCAGCTGCCCCGCCTTGCCGACGAACGGCTCGCCCTGGATATCCTCGTCCGCCCCCGGAGCTTCGCCCACGAAGAGCAGGGGAGAATCCAGACGTCCCACGCCGAACACTACCTGCGTCCGCGTTTCGCAGAGCCCGCACTTCCGGCAGCCCAGCGCCTCCTGGCGCAGCGCCAGGTAGTCCGCGGGCCACTGCCAGTGATCGATTTTCGGTCCCTCCTTCGCGACGCCCTTAGCGGGCGTCGCTACGGAGGGTTTGCCCTCCGGAGCGACACTCTTGGAGGCAGTCGCGGAGGAGGGGGGCGCCGACTTTGAAATCGGCAGGAAGTCGCTGCCGAACAGCGCCTCCAGCTCCGCGTGGCGCTTGAGCGGCTTGCTCACGGCGTCGCCCCGGCGAACTGGAAGGTCCGCTCGAGGACCGCCTTTTCCGCCTCGGCGAGCGTCCCGCGCACGGTCGCGCCGGACGCCCGCGGATGGCCGCCCCCGCCCCAGGCCGAGGCGATCTCGATGCCGTCGACGCCCGGGTCCGTCCGCCACGAGACTTTGATCTTCCCGGGCTCGGCGGTCTCCTTCAGCAGGACCGCCGCCTTGACGCCCTTGATCGACTTCACCTGGTCGATGTATTCCTGCGTGTCGCCCGGCACGAAGCCCGCCGAGGCCTCGAGCTCGCGCGACATGACGATCCAGCCCACCTTGCCGTCGGAGGTCAGGCGGATCTGCCCGAGCACCTTCGCGAGGAAGGCCAGCTGCCCCGGCGTCTTCTGACGGAACAGCGCCTTGTGGATCTCCGCCGGCTTCACCCCGAAGCTCAGCAGCTCCGTCGCGTTCAGGTGCGTCTCGACCGTCGTGTTCGAGAAGGAGAAGCGCCCCGTGTCCGTCACGATCGCCGTGTACACGCAGGTCGCCATGTCCTTCGTCGGCTTCACCCCGCAGGCCTTCACCAGCTCCCACGCCATCTCGCCGCTCGACGAGAACGTCGGGTCGATCCAGTTGATGTCGCCGAAGCGCTCGTTCGAGGCGTGATGGTCCACGTTCAC
>DASVNH010000234.1:0-39328 GCA_036383955.1 Planctomycetota bacterium
GACCTCCCCCGGATGGACGCCTCGTTTCTCCCCAGGGCGGGGGCCGGGCGACCGATCCTCCCTGATCGCGCCGGCCCCCGCCGACCCCCCTCGTCACGAACCGGCGTCGACCGCGTACTAGAGGGCATGATAGACCTCCTCCTCTGCGCCGCGCTCCAGACCTATCCCGCCCCCGCCCCCGATCCGGACGAGGCGAAGAAAGGCTACGGGATCCAGCGGACGATGTCGCTCCTCGCGACCAGCACCCCCGAGAAGCGGAACCGCGTCCGGATCCTCTTCTACGGGCAGTCCATCACCGAGCAGAGCTGGACGAAGGACGTCGCCGCCGACCTCCGCCGCCGCTTCCCCCACGCCGACCTCGACCTCCAGAACCGCTCCATCGGCGGCTGGGCTTCCCAGCTCCTCATCCGCTCCGCCGAGCACGACCTCTACCCGTTCTATCCCGACCTGCTGATCTTCTATGTCTATGGCGACCACACCAAGTACGACGAGATCATCCGGCAGACCCGCTCGCGCACGACGTCCGAGGTCCTCATGCTGACCGATCACATGGCCGTCGGCGACCAGAGCTGGTCCGAGACGATGAGCACGAGATTCCTGCCGGAGATCGCGAGGAAGTACGGCGCGGAGCTGGCCGACATCCGGACGCCCTGGAAGGCCTATCTGAAGGACAACGGCTTCGACGCCCAGAAGCTGCTCAGCGACACCGTCCACCTCAACGACCACGGCAACTTCCTCCTGGCCGAGCTCGTCAAGCGCCACCTCCGGCACGATCCGAAGCTGCCCGCCCAGGAGGTCGTGAAAGAAGTCGCCCCCGCCCTCCGCCTCGAGTTCGAGGGCAACCGCGTGGACGCGGTCGTCGACGCCCCGGGCCGCGCGACGCTGACGATCGACGGCCAGGCGCCGGACGTCTACGCGTACACGCGGCCGAACGACGTCCCCGGCTGGGTCTGGGTGACGGGCGTGGTGACCCGGGTCGACTGGGAGAAGCCGCGGGTGGCGGAGGACTGGACGCTGAAGATCAGCGAGTACAAGGGCCCGAAGGACTTCCGCTTCACGGTCGCGGGCTCGAAGACCGGCCCCGACGGGGAAGGGTCGAGCGCGGCGCGGTTCGTCTCGACGTCCGGCCGCGTCGTCCTGGACCCGAAGGACTTCTTCTTCGAGAACTGCCGCAAGCCGATCGCGCCGGGCTTCGAGATCAAATGGACCTGCCGCCCGCTCTTCAGCGACGGCGATCTCAAACCGGGGCTCGTCACGCTCGTCCAGGGCCTGCCCAACGGCAAGCACGTCCTCGAGCTCAAGGGCGGCGCGAAGATCAAGCTCCTGCGCGTGTACCGGCCGCCGGTCAAACCCTAGAGGTGGACGAGCAGGAAGGCCGTCAGCCACTCCCACGCCGTCGGCAGCGCGAGCATCGCGCCGAGGAAAATCAGCGCCGCGGCTCCGAGTTCCCTGGCGGCGCCGGGTTTCCGGCTCTCGTGCGCCCAGGCGAATCCGAGCGAGAGGAGCGTCACGCCCGCCAGCAGGCCTAAGGACGCCAGGATCATGCTCCCGTCTCCGCCAGGCGCTTGAAGCGGGCGTGGACGTAGCGGTGGATCCGGGGAATCGCCCAGCGGAGGATCCATCCGGCGGCCGCGCAGCGGGGCTGAACGCGGGACACCCGCGTGAGACGGGTGAGCGCCCCGACCCGCTCCACGACGAAGCGGTCGTCCATCGACGTCAGAAGCCACGAGAGGCCGACGTCCTCCGACACCATCTCGAACGCGAGCTCCCGCTCGGGCGTCGCCCGCGTGACCCGCTGCCGGATCCGCCCCCGGCTGGTCAGGCACTCGCGGGCGCGGCCGTCCTCCGATAGCCGACACTCCCGCGGCACGGGGACCCAGCGCTCGAGGAGGCAGGTCCCTTCCAGCCGGGCCCGGCCGAGCAGGGGCCAGACGCGCCCGGGAGAGGCGGCGATGTCGATCGAAGTCTTTATGAACATGTTCATAAATATCCTACGCTCGACCACGACTCGCGTCAAGCGGTAAGATATTCCCCGAGTGACGGAGCTCCTTTACTTCCTCGCGAGCATCGGCAACCTCTTCCTGGCGCTCTTCGTCATCTTCCGGGCCCGGCGCGCGCGCGGCGCCCTCCCGATCGCCCTCCTCTGCCTGTCCCTCTTCGTCTGGGACATCGCCGAGGCCGCGAAGTCCCCTTCCGGGACGTCCTACTGGCACTACATCCGCCTCGTCGGCTCCTCGCTCGCCCCCGCCTTCCTCTGGCACTTCGTCGCCGTCTTCACCCAGCGCGAGCGCCGCCTCCGCCGCTGGACGATCGGCCTCTACGTCGCGACCGCCGTCTTCACGCTCATGACCGCCGGCGCCCTCGTCTCCGTCCGGCTCCGGGAGGCCGTCGACGGCGCCGCCTGGAACATCGCCTACCTGATCGTCTTCTTTCCGTTCTTCCTCGCCTCGCTCGAAGTGGTCCGGCGCCGCCGCGGGGAAGTCGAGACGCCCGTCGAACGCAACGCCCTCATGTTCGTCGCGGCCGGCATCGCCGCCGGCGCGTTCACCGGCTTCACCGAGCTCGTCCACATCCTCAAGCCGGCCATCCCGCGGCTCGGCTACATCGGCAGCGCCCTCTGCGCCATGCTCCTCGCCATCTCGATCCTCCGCCACCGCCTGCTCGCCGAGCAGACCCCCGTCCGCAAAGTCCTGCTGCTCTTCATGCTCGCCCTCTCGGCGGCCGTCGCCCTCGCCGCCAGCCGCAACGCCTACCTCGTCGGCGGCGTCGCGATGGGCGTCGCCGCCCTCGCCCTCTACCGCCTCCTCTTCGTCCGCCTCTACGAGCAGGCCGAGCGCCGCCAGCGCCTCGCCCTCATCGGCACCATGGCCGCCGGCGTCGCCCACGAGATCAAGAACCCCCTCGCCGCCATCAAGGGCGCCGCCCAGTACGTCCAGAAGGAGCTCGAGAGCGCCGCGTTCCGGGGGGAGTCCGTCGACTACCTCAAGCTGCTCGTGGGGGAGGTCGACCGCCTCAACGCCGTCGTCGAATCCTTCCTCACCTACGCGCGCCCCCTCGAGCCGCGGCGGCAGGACGTCGACCTCCCCGCGTTCCTCACCGACATCCTCCGCCTGCAGGCGGCCTCGTTCCCGGCCCAGGTGAAGCTCGAGACGGCGTTCGACCCCGAGCTGCCGCCGGTCCCGGCGGATCCGGCGCTGGTGACGATCGCGGTGGTGAACGTGGTCCGCAACGCGCTCGAGGTGATGCCCGAGGGCGGCACGCTGACGGTGCGGGCGCGGCCGATCCTGACGGCCCTGCGCGCCTACGCGTCGATCGAGATCTCGGACACGGGGCCGGGCGTGCCGAAGGAAGACCTCGAGCGGATCTTCCAGCCGTTCTACACCACCAAGGCGAAAGGCACCGGGCTCGGCCTGGCCATCGCCCAGCGCGTCATCGAGGCCCACGGCGGCGAGGTCCAGGTCGACAACGTCCTCCCCAAGGGCTGCAGGTTTACGTTCCTCCTTCCTCTCCCCGTCTTGTAGGATTTCACCTGATGGCCAAAGTTCTGGTGGTCGACGACGAACCCTCGATGGTGAAGGTCCTCTCGGGCCTCCTGTCGCAGGAGAAGATCCCCTGCGTGACCGCCTCCAGCGGCGAGGCCGCGCTGCGCGTGCTGCACGCGGAGGACGTCGGCGTCATGGTCACCGACCTCAAGATGACCGGCATGGACGGCCTGCAGCTGCTGGAGCTCGCGCTCAAGATCGACCCGGCCCTGCAGGTGATCCTGATCACGGCGCACGGCACCGACGAGGTGGGACAGCGCGCGTGGGAGATGGGGGCCGTCGGCTACGTCAAGAAGCCCTTCGACCGCGACGAGATCCTCTTCGAGGTGCGGCGGGCGCTCTCGAAGGCGGAAACGGGCGCCGAGGTGGCCGAGTCGCCCAGCGACATGGTGGGCCAGTCGGGGCCCTTGAAGGACGTCCATTCGCTCGTCGCCAAGGTCGCGCCCACGAGCTCGACGGTCCTGATCCGCGGCGAAAGCGGCACCGGCAAGGAGCTCGTCGCCCGGGCCGTCCACGACGGCTCCAAGCGCAAGGGCAAGCCCTTCATCAAGGTGATCTGCGCGGCGCTGCCCGAGACGCTCCTCGAGAGCGAGCTCTTCGGCTATGAAAAAGGCGCGTTCACCGGCGCGGCGGCGTCGAAGCCCGGCCGCTTCGAGCTCGCCGAGGGCGGGACCATCTTCCTCGACGAGATCGGCGACCTGACGCCGCCCACGCAGGTCAAGCTGCTCCGCGTCCTGCAGGACCGGCAGTTCGAGCGCCTGGGCGGGGTCTCGACGCTGCGGGCCGACGTCCGGGTGATCGCCGCCACGCACCAGAACCTCGAAGTCCTGGTGCGCGAGAACAAGTTCCGCGAGGACCTCTTCTACCGCATCAACGTCGTGCCGATCCGCGTGCCCGCCCTGCGCGAGCGCAAGGACGACATCCCCGTCCTCGCCGAGCATTTCCTGCGGCGCAACGCGAAGGAGCACGGCAAGCCCAGCGTGAAGATGGACGCGAAGGCCCTCGCCGCCCTCTCGTCCTACGACTGGCCCGGCAACGTCCGCGAGCTGCAGAACGTCGTCGAGCGCCTCGTCGTCCTCAACCTCTCCGGGCTGATCCTCGAGCAGGACGTCCGCCCCTGCCTCGCCGGCCGCATCGGCGACGTCCCGCCCGCTTCGACGTCCTCCGGCGGCGCCGCGCTGGGCGCCTCGGTCGCCGAGGCCGAGAAAGCGGCCATCGTCGCCGCGCTCAAGCAGACCGACGGCAACCGCACCCACGCCGCCAAGTCGCTCGGCGTCTCGCGCCGCACCCTTCACAACAAGCTGCGCGAGTACGGGATCGGCTAGCGCGCGCGGGCTCCGGCCATCTCGACCGCCTGGGCGTAGTGCTGTTTCGCGACGTCCCCACGCCCCGCCTGTTCCGCCGCCCGGCCCGCGCCGAGATGCGAGTTCAGGCGCCTGGGGAAGGCCTTCAGCGACCGCTCGTATTCCGCGAGCGCGTCCGCCGGGCGACGCAGCTCCAGGAGGAGGTCGCCGAGCTGTTCCCGGGCCGGCAGGATCTGCCCGGGCGTGACCGGGTGCGTCCCGGACTGATCCTCGAGATCCGCCGAGCTCCGCAGCAGGCTTTCGGCGTCCGCGTCCTTGCCTTCCGCGCGGGCCAGCCATCCCGAGGCCGCCAGGCGCTGGATTTCCACCTGGTTGACCCACCACTGGAACTTGGGGTCCTTCAACCCTTCCTTGAGCTGCTCCATCCGCGCCACGGCCTGGCGGGCGACCTCCGGCCGGCCGGACCGGGCGCCTCCGACGGCGCGGGCGAACTGGATGTGGCTTTCCGCGAACGGGAAGCGGCGCAGCAGCTCGGCGTGCCAGATCTTCAGGTCGGCGGCCTCCGCCCATTTCCGGCGTTCGAGGGTCCAGCGCGCCGGGATCGCGCCGACCGCGTAGGCCGCGGCGAAGTTCTCCTCGTTGAAGCGGGCGATCTTCTCGACCTGGTCGACGATCTCCTTCGCGAGCGGCTCCTGCCCGGTCTGAAGATAGGCGAAGACGAGGTAGTCCATGGCGTGGAGCTCGTCCATCGTGGCGGCGCCGCCGTAGCGCATCCGGCCGTAGTTCCGCGCGGCGACGGCGGACGCCTGGTTGGACTGGATGGAGTCCTTCCACAGGCCCAGGCGGGTGTAGATGTGCGACGGCATGTGCAGGGCGTGCGGCACCCAGGGCGCGATGTCCGCGTAGCGCCGGGCGGCGGAGAGGCCGCGCGACGCCAGGGTGGGGTAGTCGTAGGCGTGGATGATGTAGTGCGCCACGCCCGGGTGGTCCGGGTGCTTCACGTAGAGCGGCTCGAGGATCGCCGTCGCCTCCAGCTGCTTCTGGTACAGCTTGTCCGTCGGAGGCGCCGTGCCCACCAGCGACAGCGCGTAGAAGGCCTCGACTTCCAGGTCGTTCGGGAAACGGGTCCGCATCTTCTCCAGCCCCTGCCGGAAGCAGACCGCCCGCGCGCTGAACGCGCGAGGGCCGTGGCAGGACTGGGCCACGACCTCCGCCGGGGCGGGCTTCTCCTCCGTGTTGAAGAACGCGTCGATCGCGTCGATGAACCCGCGCTCCCGGTCGGTCTTCCCGCCGATCTTCTTGGCCTTCGCGACGGCCTCCGCCCCCTTCGCCATCTCGTCGGGCGTGGGCGGCGCCCAGAGCGGGTGGTACCAGGTCATCGCGACGCCCCACCAGGCCATGGCGCAATTCGGGTCCCGCTGCGCGATGTCGAGGTAGCGCCGCCGCGCCTCCTCATAAAAGAAGGAGTGCAGGAGCGCCGTCGCCGTCTGGAAGTCTTCCGCGACCTCCGGGGCGCACGTGACGGGGAAACGCACCGTGCCGCTCCGCCGCAGGTCTCCCGCCGAAAGGTCCTCCTGGGGACCCGTGCCGCAGGCCGTCGCCAGGGCGAGGATGAACGGGATCGACGTTCTCATGGCTTCCTCCGTTGGACGAGGAGGCCATCCTAGCGAAGAGGCTCCAAGAACGGCAAGTCCTAGCGCCGCTCCAGCTGGTTGGGGCCGGGCTTCACCGCCTTGACCTGGGCCTCCGCGAAGGCCTTCAGCTCCGCGGCGATCGCGGGGTGCTGGGACGCGACGTCCCGCTTCTCGCCGGGATCGACGCCCAGGTGATAGAGCAGCGGCGGGTCGTGCGCGAGCGCGGGTCCGGGGCCGAACGAGGGCTTCGTGCGGACGTGGGCCTTCCACGGGCCCTTGCGCACGGCGTAGAGATCGGCGTCCCGGTAATAGACCATCGTGTCGCGCGGGCTCGGCTTCCCGTCGAACAGCGCGGGCGCGAGGTCGACGCTGTCGAGCTCCCGGTCCGAAGGCAGCTCGGCGCCCGCCAGGCGGGCCGCGGTGGCGAGGAGGTCGGTGGCGCAGCCGATGCCGTCCACGGTCCCGGGCGCGATCCGCCCCGGCCAGCTGAAGATCCCCGGCACGCGCATCCCGCCTTCCCAGGTGCCGCCTTTCCCGTCCTTGAGGGGGCCGGCGGAGCCGCCGAACTCGTCGTAGACCAGCCACGGCCCGTTGTCGCTCGTGAAGAGGACGAGCGTGTTCTTGTCGACGCCCGACTCCTTGAGCGCGCGGACCAGCTCTCCCACGCTCCAGTCGATCTCCTCCACGACGTCCCCGTAGAGGCCGCGGGAGCTCGCGCCTTCGAAGCGCTTGGAGCGGAAGAGCGGCACGTGCGGCAGGCTGTGGGCGAGGTAGAGGAAGAAGGGCCCGTCCTTCTTTTCCCGGATGAACTTCACGGCCTCCTCGGTGTAGAGCCGCGTGAGCTCGGACTGGTCGGGCGCGCGGCGGAGGATCTCCTCGTTCCGCATGAGCGGGACGTTCCAGTACGCGCTCTTCGGCTCGCGCACGGCCTTCCTCATGGGAGGCGCGCCGGGGGCGAGATCCATGTCGTTTGAGTAGGGGATGCCGAAGTAGCGGTCGAAGCCCTGGCGGGTGGGCAGGTACTCCGGCAGGTGCCCCAGATGCCACTTGCCGACGCAGGCCGTCGCGTAGCCCCGCGTCTTGAGCAGCTCGGCGACCGTGATCTCCGAGGGCGGCAGCCCGCCCTTCGAATCGGGAAAGAGGACGCGCGGGTCCGGGCTCGCCATGCCGCTGCGCAGCGCGTGGGGGCCGGTGAGCAGCGCCGCGCGGCTCGGCGTGCAGACGGGCGAGGCCGCGTAGAAGCTCGTCCACTTCTGGCCCTCCGCGGCCAGGCGGTCGAGGTTCGGCGTGCGGATCGTGGGGTGGCCGAAGCAGCCGAGGTCGCCGTAGCCGAGGTCGTCGCAGAACACCACCACGATGTTGGGCTTGTCCTGAAGCGCCAGGCACAGCAGCAGAGCGATCATGGTCTTCTCCTCAAACCGCGTGACGGCGGGCGGCGGCCTCGTCGAGCTCGTAGCCGAGCCCGGGGCGCGTCGACGGCGTGATGTAGCCCTTCTTCCACTCGATCGGCTCCTTCAGGAGCTCCGCGTGGATCCCGCCCATCGTGTCGATCGTCTCCAGGATCAGGAAGTTCGGGCAGCAGGCGGCGATCTGGATCGACGCGGCGGCCACGATCGGGCCGTCGTAGACGTGCGGCGAGATCTGCAGGTAGCTCGCCTCGGCGAGCGCCGCGATCTTCTTGGCCTCCAGGACGCCGCCCACGCCCCCCAGGTCGAAGTTGAAGATCGCGGCCGCGCCCAGCTCGATCAGCCGCGCGAACTCGTACTTCGTCTGGAGCCGCTCGCCCGCGCAGATGGGGATGCTCGTCGCCTTCGCCACCCGCGCGAGCTCCGTCATGTTCTCGGGAGGGATCGGCTCCTCGAACCAGAGCGGATCCCAGGGCTCCAGCCGCTTCGCCAGCCGGATCGCGCCCGCCGCCGTCAGCTGCCCGTGCGTGCCGATCAGGAGGTCGCAGTCGTTCCCGACGGCCTCCCGCGCCGCCTTCGTCACCGCCGCCGCCGTCTCGAGCGCCTTCGGCGACTCCTGGTAGGGGACGAACTGCCGCTGCTCCACGGGCGTCGACGTGCTCATGATCGGATCGAACTTCACCGCGGTGAAGCCCAGGTCCTTGTAGGCCTTGGCCCGCTCGGCGCAGGCCGCCGGATCCTTCCACAGCGCGGCCGGGCCGTCGTCCGTGGAGGGATAAAGATAGGAGTAGGTCCGGAGGCGGTCGCGCACCGCGCCGCCGAGCAGCTCGTAGACCGGACGTCCCACGTCCTTGCCGACGATGTCCCAGCAGGCCATCTCGATCGCGCTGATCACTCCCATCTTGGTGAATTCGGACGTGCGGCCGTAGTGGAGGCCGTAGAGCTTCTCGTAGAGCCGCTCGATCCGGTAGGGGTTCGAGCCGACGACCGCCGCCTCGACCAGATCCTTGACCAGCGTCTCGACGGCCCGCGCGCCGAAGGGAATGCCCTGCATGTCGACCTCGCCGTAGCCGACGGGCCCGCGGTCGGTGAGGAGCTTCAGGAACACCCAGGTCTTGCCGCCCCGCGTGGGAGGCGGGTTCTTGACCGCGAACGTCTCGACGCCCGTGATCTTCAGGGCGCGGGCTCCCTGCGTCTCTTCGGGCGGCGGCGGGGAAGGGAGGAACGCGGCGGCCATCCCGGCCAGGACCTGTCGGCGGGGAATCATGGCGTCACCTCTTCGGCAAAGGAACCTGGGACGGGCTCCGGAGATACGCGATCAAGTCCGCCCGCTCCCGCGCGCTGAGCCGGCCCATCAGCCCCTCGGGCATCATCGAAAGCTCGCTCTGGCGGCGGGCGTCGACGTCCGACTTGGCGAGCGTCACCGCGTCGTTCTCGGTGGCCAGGGTGAGCGTGTCGGCGGTCTCCGCCTTCACGAGGCCGGTGAGGACCCGGCCGCCCTTCGTGCGCACGGTCGTGGCCGTGTAGTCCCGGCCGACCACGGCGCTCGGGTCCATGATGTTGACGAGGAGGTAGTCCAGGTCGGAGCGCTGGCCGCCCGTGAGCTCCGGGCCGACCTTGCCGCCCTCGCCGAAGAGGACGTGGCACTGGGCGCAGGTCTTCGCGAAGATCTCCCGTCCCCGGGTCGGATTCCCCGGCGGGCCCTTCTGGAGGTCGCGCCGGGTCTGGTCGATCTCCAGGCGGCGCTCGTCGGAGGTCGGACGCGCGGCGCCCCACTCCTTGGCGACCTCCTCCGCGACCTCCGGATGCTCGGAGAGCTGCCGGATCACCGCCGCCGTGAAGTCCGACTTCGGGAGCCGCCCGAGGCGCAGCGCCTCCAGCAGGTCCCGGGCCCAGGCCGGGCGGCCCGCGAGCGCGTTCAGGGCGTCGCGCCGCTCCGCCACGTTCAGGGCCGGGTAGATCTCGAGGATCGCCCGCGCGTTCGCCGCGTCTTCGGTGCCGCCCAGCGCGCGGATCGACGCCCCCCGCAGCGCCGGCTCCTTCAGGAGCTCGCGGAGCAGCGGCGCGAGGCCGGCGTCCCGGACGCCCACCAGCGTCTGGAGAGCTTTCGTTCGCTCCCCGAGCGCGGCCCCGCCGTCGGCCGCGACCCGTCGCAGGCTCTCGAGCGCGGCCGCGTCTCCGAACACGGCGCCGATGTCGCGGGCGACCGCGCGCAGCTCCGGGTCGGCGAGGGCCGTCGCCAGCGTGGCCCAGCCCTCGGGCTTGCGGAGGCCGGCCCGTCCGTTCAGGCCGTCGCGGAACCCGCGGAGGAAGTCGCGCCGGGCCCCGACCTCCTCCGTCGCGGCGACGCGTCGCGCGAGGACCGAGAAGTCCTGGCGGGTCTCGGCGTGGCGGCGGGCCATGAACTCGCGGAGGAGCGGGAACTTGGAGGCGGCGACGAGGGCGAGGGCGCGCTCGCCGTCGAGGGCGTCGAGCGGCTCGACGCCGTACCAGAGCATGAGCGGGAGGGCGGGGTCCGTCGCGTCCTCGCCATCGGCGAGGAGGGCGGCGGCGAGGGTCCAGCGCCGCGCGGGCGGCAGGCGCTGCAGCAGCGCGGCCTGGTAGAGCCGGACGACGGGCGAGGGATCGCGCGTCTCGGAGAACACCCGGCCGTCCTCGCCGAGGAGCTGGACGGTCCAGGCGCGGACCCACTCGGATCCGTCGTCCAGGGCCCGCCGGGCCAGGGCGTCCGTCAAGCCGCCGGTCGCGTGCAGGGCCCAGAGCGCGCGCAGGCGGCGGGGCTCGTCCGCGTGCCCGCGCAGGATCTCCGCCAGGGCGGCGTGGACCGCGGGATCGGGCCCGCGTTCCTGGAGGAGGCGGCGGGCGTGGCGCACGTGCCAGTCGTTGGCGTGGAGCTGGAGGCGGACGAGCTCGGCGGAGCTCCGCGCGGACAGATCCGGCGTCGGCGGCCGCCGCTCGCCGTAGGCGACCTTGAAGATCCGGCCGTTGCGGCGGTCGTAGGCCTCGGGGCCGAAGAAGTGGCAGGCGGTCTGGTCCGTCCAGTCGAGGATGAAGACCGAGCCGTCGGGGCCGTAGGCGAGGTTCAGGCCGCGGTAGGCCGGATCGCGCGCCTGGAGGAAGTCGGGCCCATGGCGCCCGAGGTAGCCCGAGCCGCGGCGCTCCAGGATGTCGGTGACCACGCGACGTCCGTGGATGTTGTTCGCGTAGACGCGGTCGCGGTACTCCGGCGGGAAGCTGTCGCCGAGGTAGACCATCACGCCGGCGTGCGCGTGGCCGCCGCCGACGGCGTCCGACTTCCCGTTGCCCGCGTGCGGCGTGTGGCCGATCCAGTGGAGATGGTCCGCGATGTGCTGGAGGTCGCCGTAGGTGTAGGGCGCCGGATGTCGGCCGTAGAGCCGCATGTGCCGTCCGCCCTGGAGCATCCGGTGCAGGTGGGGGATGACGCACTGGACGACCAGCGCCTGGCCGCGGTCGTCGAAGTCCACGCCCCAGGGGTTGGAGCCGCCCTCGGAGAAGACCTCGAAGCGGCGCGTGAGCGGATGGTAGCGCCAGATCCCCGTGTCCATGTAGACCCGCGCGGCGTCGGGCGTGCCCGGCGCGCCGACGCGGGACTTCGTGGCGATGCCCTGGCAGCCGTAGAGCCAGCCGTCCGGGCCCCAGCTGAGATTGTTGACGAGGTTGTGCGTGTCCTGGTGCTCCCAGCCGTCGAGCCGGATCTCGGGCGGGCCCGCGGGGAGGTCGCCGCCCGGACGGGTGGGATAGAAGAGGAGGTAGGGCGGAGCGGTCACCCAGACGCCGCCGAAGCCGAGCTCCACGCCACTGATGAAGTTCAGGCCCTCGACGAAGACCGAGCGGCGGTCGAAGGCGCCGTCGTTGTCGACGTCCTCGAAGATCAGGATGCGGTCCTTGCCCGGGCCCGGCGCCCACGAGGGATAGGCGTAGTTTTCCGCGACCCAGAGCCGGCCCCGGTCGTCCATCGCGAACGCGATCGGCTGGCGGACGTCCGGCTCCCCCGCGAAAAGGCTGACCCGGAAGCCGGGCGGGACCGACATCCCCCGCGCCGCCTCGAGCGGCGGCAGGGGATCCTGCGCGGCGAGCAGCGCCCACAGCAGATTGTACATTTGCGCCTCCGACGTCCCGCTCCGATCCGCCCATTGAACACGTGGGTGCTCTGTTTGTCTTGTACGGAGTGGAATACAGTTTGTATCTTTACGACATGCCTGATCGCGCGTTCCTCGCCCGGATCGGGCCGCGGAGCCAGTTCCACGTGCTCTTCGACGCGCTCGCCGAGCTCTGCATGTTCGCGAAGGACGTCGAAGGCCGCCTGCGCGTCGTCAACCGGACGCTGCTCCGCCGCTTCGGTTTGAAGGACGAGCGGGAGGTGCTGGGGAAGACCGACTTCGACCTGCTGCCGCGCGGCCTCGCGGAGAAGTATCGGGCGGACGACCGGCGGGTGATGGCGACGCGGAAGCCGCTCCTGCGGATCGTGGAGCTCTTCCTCGACCCGCGGGGGATCCCGACCTGGCACGTCACCAACAAGTTCCCCGTCTTCTCCCGGGAGGGCGAGGTGCTCGGCGTGATGGGCACGATCGAGCGGGAGGACGCGCGGAGCCAGCCCGCGCTGAGCGGGCGGGAGTTCCTTCGCGCGTACGAGCACATCCGGGAGAACTGCGCGGGCCCGATCTCGCTGCGCGACCTGGCGGCGCGCGACAAGCTCTCGCCGCGGCAGTTCCAGCGCCGGTTCCAGGAGCGCCTGAGGATGTCGCCCCGCGCGCTCATCATGCGCATGCGCGTGGATCGGGCCTGCGACCAGCTGCGGCGGACGCGGGACCGGATCGCGGACATCGCGCTGGACTGCGGCTTCTACGACCAGGCCGTCTTCACGCGCCAGTTCAAGAAGCAGCTGGGCATGACCCCGGCCGAGTACCGCCGCGCGTACGGGTGATCAGCGGGGCGCGCCGCGGAACTCGATCTCGGCGACGTTGCAGCAGCCGCCGTCGGGTCCGCGGTAGCGGAGGTAACGGTAGGGCGCCGCGCGGTCTACGAGCACCGTCGTCCAGGTCTCGTCCGAGGCGCCGGTTACCGTCGCCAGCTTCACATAGCCGCCGGCGGCCGCGTTCGAGCCCTCGAAGACGCCGCCGATCATCCGTCCCGCCTGGCCGCCGCGGGCGTAGTAGCGGACCGCCGTCACGACCGCGGCCTTGCCCGCGTCGAGGCCGGTAAAGGAGCCCGTGGGCGTCTTCGCGTCGTAGAAGCTGGCGGTCTGGCCGTCGAAGGCCTTCTCGGCGGTGTTGGGATAGTCGCCGTAGGAGCCGCCGCCGTCGTGGAAGACCGCTCCCTTGATCAGCGGATCGAGCGCGGCGACGACGGTCAGGGTCGCGGCGCTCGAGGTCACGGTGCCCGCGCCGTTGCTGACGGCGCAGGTGTACGCGCCCGCGTCGGCGGTCTTCACGCCGGCGAGTAGCAGCACCGGGCTGTCGCCGCCGACCACCGACGTCCCGCGCTTCCACTGGTAGGTCAGCGGGGCGGTGCCGCTCGCCGCCACCGAAAGCCGCGCGGCGTCGCCCGCCGGGACCGTCGAGTGGAGCGGCTGAACGGTGATCGCCGGCGCCACCACGGGATTCACGGTCAGCGTCGCCGCGCTCGAGGTGACCGATCCTGAAGCATTGGTGACGACGCAGGTGTACGCGCCCGCGTCGGCGCTCTTCGCGGCGGCCAGCGTCAGGGTCGCGCTGTTCGTTCCGACGGCCGTCGTCCCGCGCTTCCACTGGTAGGTCAGCGGGCCGGTGCCGCTGGCCGCCACGCTGAACGTCGCCGCGCGGCCGTCGATCACGCTCGCGTTCCGAGGCTGGGCGGCGATCGCGGGCGCCAGGCCGGCGGTGGCGGACGTCGTGAAGCGGACGTTCTCCCAGAGCGGGCTCTGGTTGTGGGAGCCCAGGCCGATCAGGCCGCGGTCCAGGCCGAGCGGTTCGGCGACCTCCAACGCGATCCGGCTGCTCACCCGTTTCCCGCCGTCCAGAGGCGTGTCGTCCGAGGCCAGCGCGTGCTCCTCGGTCGTGAAGCTCAACGCCTTGGGCGTCACTTGGATCTTCCAGCTCCGCAGCAGGCTGCCGCTGCCGATGCCGTGAAGGAAGTGCTCGCTGAGCTGGGCCGGTTGCGTCACCTTCAGGACCCGGGGCGCGCCGACGGCCGTCGTCGCTCCGTTGACGCGCTTCTCGAACTTGAAGGCCTGCGCGCCGTGGTTGTTGTCGTAGGCCAGCCGATACCAGTTTTCCGGATTCTGGTAGAGGAAGTAGACGTAGAAGATCCCCTGGTTGTCCAGGGCGCCCGCGTCGACCTCGAGGGTCAGCGTCTGGCCGTGAGTCGAATCCTGGTTCAGGACCACGTGATCGACCGGCTGTCCCTTGCGGGCCCAGCGGAGATGGCAGGGCTGGTATGAGGTGTAGAGCCCGTCGCCGCCGACTTCCGTCCAGCCGCTGTAGACCCAGGTATGGGCCGCGCGCGACTCGCCCGTCGCGTTGTGCGCCTTGACGCGGTAAGAGACATTGGGGGTCGCGTTCTCCGAATACTGGGTCACGTTCGCGCCCACGGTTCCGACCTGCGTGTAGACGCCGTTGACGCCGCGCTCGATCTTGAAGCCGGCCTCGTTGAACGCGTTGTCGCGCCACTGCAGCACGACCTTGCCGCCCTGGACCGAGGCCCGCAGGTTGCTCGGCTGGCCGGGTTTGCAGGGCTTGCCGTCGTTGGGCTCCAGCATGATCAGGGCGTCGAGGCTCTCGCGCACCGGCGTGCGGGCCGTCTCCAGGATGTAGCCCTGCTCCTGGTCGCCCGAGAGGTCGGGCGTTGAGGTCCACCAGTTGCTGCCCTCGGCGTTCGCGTTGTTGCGGCCGACGGCCTCCGCGCCCCAGAAGGTGTCGAGGCCGCGCGCGGCGAAGTAGACCATGATCTGGCCCCAGGTCGGGTAGGGGTAGTCCTCGTTCAGGGAGTCGACGTAGACATAGCGGATCGGGCTGTCCTTCCGCGCCTCGGGAAGGAGGCCTCCGCTGTAGATCGCCTGTCCGACGTCGTAGCCGACGTACCAGGCGGAGGTCGGCCACTGGTTCACCACCGCGTGCGCCGGCCGGGGCGAGGTGTCGCCGACCCGGAAGTTGAATTCGTCGCCCTTCGGGTAGCAGCCGCCGGCGCAGGACAGGAGCTTCGCTTTCTTGCGGATCAGGTCCATGCCGTTCAAGGGGCTGTGGGCGTCCGGCCCTGACTTCATCAGGGCCTCCACGTTTTGCAGGTAGCCGGTCGTGACGATGACGACGCTCCGGTCGGGGCTCGCGGCCAGGAGCTTGCGGTACAGGTCTTTCGCCCACGCGCAGGCGCCGGACTTCAAGCCTTCCTCTTTGTTCGCCCCCATCGTGTGGGGCCACTTGCCGGTGCCCACGGCCACGCCGGGATACTCGCCGACCCCGCCGATCTCGGGCGGGATGCCGATGGGGAGGTCGGGCTTGCCGTACCAGGTGTTGATCGCGTCCATGAACTGGGCGGTCCCGTAGTTCTTGGAGGAGACCATCATGCCGATGATCTGGATCTCTCCCAGGCTGGCCAGGCCGTGGAGGACGGCGATGTCGCCGACGTCGTCATGGTCGCTCGACATGTCGGAGTCGAAGATGACGCGGGGCGGTCCCGCTTGCGACGCCAGCAGAAGAGTCAACGACAGGCCCAGCATGCTTCGTCCTCCGTCGAGATCACAATAGCGCGGGAGGGCGGAAGAGTGGCACGCCCTAGAAATAGGTGCGGTAGAGGTCGATCACGGCGTCGGCGTCGTCCACCAGCGGGATGACCGGCCACTTGTCGAAGGCCGTGCAGGGGTGGCAGATGCCGCAGGCGACGCGGTCGCCCACCTTCAGCTCGACGCCGGGCGGCAGCGTCACGTAGGCATGCTGGTCGTTCAGCTTGACCGTCTTGGCGCCGTCGAGGAGCCGGGCGTCGAGGCGGGAGCCGCCGGGCGCGACGGCGAACAAGGGGACCGGGAAATCCTGGTCGTGCGGGCAGTCGCGGCGGCCGAACGTCAGGATCGCCGTGTTGCCGTCGCGGACGGACTGGACGACCGACCACAGCTCGAGGGCCTGGCGGAAGTCGGGGAAGGCGTCGCCCGCCCCGCGGGCCACGGCGCGCTCGCGGTGGCGGATGTAGCCGCCGTGGTCGTGGGTCACGTGGCAGCCGCTGCGGACGGCCACGCGATAGCGGCCGCGCAGCGGCGCGAGGCCTTCCTGCTGGTAGTCGAGGAACGACGTGCCGCCCACGCTGAAGAGCCAGGGCTCGCGCGGGGCGGGCAGCTCGGCCGCGAGGCGGTCGGTCCACCCGATCAGCGTCGCGAGATACTCGGCGACGAGGGCGCCTTCGTTCATCCCGGCGATGCCCTCGTAGCCCTCGAAGCCGGCGAACTCGAGGACCTTGGAGTGTCGCCGGATCGCCGCGAGGACGTCGCGGGCCTCCTCGAACGTCCGCGCGCCGGTCCGCCAGCCGGGGCGGCCCATCTCGAGAAGGACGCGGAGGGGCCGCTTCGCGCCGGCGAGATCGGCCGCGAGCCGCTCGACGCCGGCGACGCTGTCCGCGAGGCAGGTGATCTCCGCGCGCTCGAGGCCGTCCGCGACGAGGCGGACGTTGGCGCGGCCGGTGAGCTGGTTGGCGATGACGAGGCGCTCGACGCCGAAGCGGAGCGCGACGGCGGCCTGCTGGGCGGTGGCGACCGAGATGGCCCAGGCGCCGGCGTCGAGCTGGCGCCGGAAGAGCTGGGGGCACATCGACGTCTTGCCGTGCGGGGCGAGGAGGAAGCCGTTCCTCGCGCACCAGGCGCCCATGGCCTTCAGGTTGTGGGCGAGCGCGGAATCGCGCAGCACCATCACGGGATACGTGAGGTCGTCGCGGAGCAGGTTCCAGCCTTTCGACCGCGCCGCGCGCGGAGTCACGGGCCCGGGCAGGCCCTTGCTCGAGGCGTCGAGCGGCTGGTCGAGGATTTCGTCCAGGTTCATCCGTAGAAACCTAAACAGTTTCGCCGCGGAATGCCAAGAATGTCCGCCGCGGTGCGCTCGGCGATGTCCTGTCGAGATCGCCCCATTCCCGGACTTCGTCGACAATTCACGGCAAGCCGCCCGCGTCGGCCTCCCCCGGCGCCCGCTGGCACGGCGTTTGCGGTCCCTCCGGCATGCGCCT
Organism: Planctomycetota bacterium; assembly: GCA_036383955.1. GTDB lineage: Bacteria > Planctomycetota > MHYJ01 > MHYJ01 > JACPRB01 > JACQFK01. The sequence goes on from DASVNH010000234.1 coordinate 17,088, forward strand.
CTTCGTTCGCGCTCTCGCGGTCCTGGGCCTGCTCGGCGGAGGCTGGACGGGCTTTGCCTATCTGAGGGAGCGGGACGAGAAGGAGCGGAGCGCGATGTGGCGGACGGTGAACGCGGTCCGCGGCTTCCAGGCGATGTTCCTCGAAGGCGATCTCGACGGGAACGGCGTCCACGACTACTGGACGGCCGACGTCGCGGGCCTCCTGGCGCCCTTCTCGGCCCCGGTATGGGACGTCGATCCGCGCGAACTGGCGGCGGCGGACGTCGCCCCGCTCGTCCCGCGTTCGCCGCGCCCCTACTACGGGTACTACGCGGTGGTCGTGCGCTGGGATCCCGCGACGGATCCGGAGGGCGCCGGAGATTTTGCCGTCTGCTTGTATCCGGCGTCGTACGCGCCGGGCAAGGACACCTGGTACGTGACCAACTACGGCCGCTTCAAGAGCGACACCGGCGGCGCCCCCGTGCGGCGCTGGCTTTCCCGCGAGGAGCTCCGGATGTGGAGCCGCTGCTGCTGATCCCTCGCGCGAGCGCGCCGCGACCCCGGCGAAAAACGAAAAGGCCGGCGCCCCCCGCGGAGCGCCGGCCTTTCGGGTGAGTGATGATCAGCGATAGAGGACGTCCGTCACCCGCGCCATCGACTCCTTGTTCTTCAGCGAGGCGTGGAGGCGGCGGAGCACCGGGTGGGCGAAGCGGCCCAGCTTCTTGAGGTCGACGACCGCCGCCTGCCGCTCGGCGATGTCGTCGGAGTTGAGGCGGTCGACCACCGCCTCCACCTTCGCTTCGAAGGCGGGCGTCAGGATCTCCGCCCGGCCCACGAGCACGCGCACGGTGGCCTTCGGGGCGGGCTTGATCTCGAGCGGCAGCAGCTGGTCCGTCGTCTTGCGCGGCACGATGTAGAACGCGCGCAGGCCTTCCTCGAACCAGGTGTCCTTCCAGGTCTCGAGCATCGCCGACGCTTCCTTGGGATACAGGCCCTGGTTGAGCAGCGCCCGCTCCAGCTCGGCGCGGATCCCGCTCATCGTCTGGTTCAGCAGCGGGCGCTCCACTTTCACCTTGTCCGTGAGGCGGTCGATCAGCGTGAAGCCGAGCTTCCCGCCCCGGTTCTCGAAGAGGATCACGTTCTCGACGGGCGCGTCGGCGGGCGTCAGGATCACCGTGTCGTCCGTGTAGCGCCGGGCCTGGAGCGGCAGGCCGAAGTGGCCGACGCCCCGGTAGAAGAGGAACTTCTCGTGCTCGGTGCCGACGCGCAGCGTGGCGGCGTCGACCTCCCGGGCCGGATAGTAGTGGCTCGGCTTGCCCTCGTGGAGCAGCTTGGCCTGGCTCTTCGGCAGGACCTGGATCTTGCCCCAGTCGTAGCCGCCCTGCTTGACGGCCGTCGCGCGCGGATACCACTCGGTGATCCGGCCCTGCGGCATCAGGACCTTCGCGCTGACCTCGCGCTCCCGGTCCGAATAGAAGTAGATCACCGGCGTTTCCATGCGGACCGTCGAGAAGCCGAACTTGCCTTCCAACGGCGACCGGCCCGCGTTCTTCGGGCCGTACACGAAGCCGGGGAGGTCGCTCGGCCCGCCCAGCGGCCGCCATTCGAGCTGCCAGGTGCTCTCGTCCGACAGGGACGTGAAGGTGCCCCATTCATGGACCGTGAAGCCGGGGTCGTCGCCGCCGACGAGCAGGACCGCCGCGATCAGGAGCTGTTTCATGGTCGTTTCCTCCGACCCTCTTCTGTAGAGCGGGAGGGAAAGACCAATACGGGAGAATTCAGCCTGGCTGATTTCTCCGGATCCGTGGAGAAACCAGCCAGGCTGGAATCTCTTCGGAATCCGGTATTGATCGGATCGCCCCGGTCTACAGTAAGGTAGAGCTCCATGGGACCCGGGGACGCCGACCTTGTGCAGGCGGTCCGCCAGGGCCGTCGGGACGCGTATGCCGACCTCGTGCGTCGGCACGCGTCCGCGGTCACCGCGGTCTGCGCTTCCCGTGTCGGCGCGCGCGGGCCCGTCGAGGACATGGTCCAGGAGGCGTTCCTGCGCGGCTTCCGGATGATCGCGACCCTCGAGGACCCCGCGAAGTTCCCGGCCTGGGTCTGCGGCATCGCGATCCGCGCGTGCCTCGACTGGCTCAAGGCGAAGGAGCGCGGGCAGGTGTCGCTCGACGTCCTCCCCGACGCCTCGGCGCCTCAGGAGGTCGACGACGACCGCGGCGCCGCGCTGCGCAAGGAAGTCGAGGCCCTCCCGGAGATTTACCGGGAGGCGCTGCTCCTTTTCTATTATGGAAAACAGAGCTACCAGGAGCTGGGCCGGACGCTGGGCATCACGGCGGCCGCGGTCAACGCGCGGCTCACGAAGGCCCGCGCCATGCTCCGCGACAAGATGGCCCGGGCGGTGAACGCATGAGCTGCGAGCAGCGCGACGAGCTCCTGAACGCGATGGTCGACGGCCAGCTGGGCGCCGACGCCCGCCGGTCCCTGGAGACGCATCTGCTCGACTGCCCCGGCTGCCGCGCCCGCCGCGACGCCCTCGAGGGCCTGCGCCGCGACCTGGAGTCCGCCTTCGCGCCCGAACAGAGCTTCGCCGCCGGCCTCGCCGCGCGCGTCGCCGCGCGCTATGAGAAGGCGCCGACGTCCTTCGGCTGGCGTCGCCCCGCGCTCCTCGCGCTCGCCGCCTCCGCCGGCTTCCTGCTGGCCTTCCTCTTCCGGAGCGCGCCGCCTCCGCCTCCGCCTCCCGTGCTGGCCGTCGACCAGAAGCCCGCGTGGGAAGCCCTGGAAGTCGCGCACGCCTACGGCCATCAGAACCCGACCGACCCGGAAGGCTTCCTCGCGCGCTGCGGCGCCGTCGGCAAGAGCTTCCCGAACACGGACGCCGCGCGCGCCGCGCAGCGCGCCTCCGCGGCCTTCGTCGCGCATCGCTGCATGACGCCGAAGGAGGATCCCGCGATCGCGCTCGCGGCGCTGCGCCAGGAGATCTCGACCGCCCTGGCGGGCGCCCGCGTCCGGGAGGAGGTCGACCGCGACCTCGCCCGCCTCGACGAGGAGCTGAACGCCCCGGCGTCGCGCGAGGAGTTCGGCAAGGCCCGCGGGCTGCTGGAAGCCGCGCGGGCGAAACGTCCCGAGCCGCGCTGGGCGGGGGAGGTCGACCGCCGCCTCGGCCTGCTGGACGCGCGGGTCGCGGCGCAGGGGCTGTCCTGCGCGGCCGCCGCGAAGGCGGATCCGGCCGCCGCGAAAGTCCATCGCGACCGCGTGGCGGCCTGGGGCATCGGCGCCGCCCTGGCGATCTTCGACCGCGAGGTGGGCCCGATCCAGCCGCCTCCCGTGCCCGCCCCTCCGGAGAAGGCGGAGAAGGGGATGCTGACGCTCGCGGTGATCGGCGACATCCAGGTGAAGGGCCCCGCGCCGCGGACGGGCGAGCGGGTGGAGCCGCCCCTGTTCCTCGCCACGCGCGAGGGGGCCTACTGCGCGTTCCGGACGGAGGGGGGCGACGTCCTCCGCGTGAACGCCGGCACGCGGGTCCAGCTCTGGCCGGACCGGATCGTTCTCGACCAGGGCGAGATCTTCGTCCAGGCGAAGGGGGCGGTCGAGCTCACCTGCGGCGGCCAGAAGGTGAGCGCCAGGAACGCGACGTTCGAGGTCTCGCTGCGCGACCAGGCGCGGATGGTGAAGGGGCCGGGCCGGACGGAGCTGCGGGTGCTGGTCCTCGACGGCCAGGCGAAGGTCGACGGCCGCGCGGTGGGGGCGGGCGAGCTCTGCAAGGCCGTGAACGGCGCCTTCGAGCCGACGGGCCCGGCGGAGAACGTCGTGCTCCAGACCCAGTGGACGCACGCGCTGCTGAAGGCGCGGCCCGAGGACGCCGGCGAGCTGCGGGTCCGCGTCGCCGCGCTGGCGGCCCTCCTCGACGACGCCCGCCTGGCCAAGGCGGCCGAGCAGGCGCTGCGGGCGCTGGGCGCGGACGGCGCGTCCGGCATGCTCCCGCTGCTCCGGGAGGGCAAGCAGGAGCACGCCCAGCGGCGCAAGCTGGCGGCGCTGGTCGCGGACCTGGCGGGACCGGAGCACATCCCCGACCTGGTCTCGCTCCTGCGCGACCACGAGCCCGGCCTCCGCGCCGACATGGCGCGCGGGCTGGAGCGGCTCACGGGACAGACGCTCGGCCTCGCGAAGACGCTCTGGGCCGGAAGCGGCTACGAGCGCGGGGCGCAGGCCTGGGAGGCCTGGCTCGAGAAGAGCGCCGTCACGAAGTGAACGGGAGCCGCGGCGTCGCGCCGGGCACCGACGCGACGTAGGCGCCGAGGCGGTTCGCGAGGCTCAGCGTCCGCTCCACCGTCCAGCCCCGCAGCACGCCCATCAGCACGCCCGCGGAGCACGCGTCGCCCGCGCCCACGCTGTCGGCGCCGGCCTGGGCGGGGAAGCGCACCGGCTCGCCCTCGACGCCGTTGATCGACGTCCCCTCCGCGCCCCGGGTCAGCACCGCGTGCGTCAGTCCGTACGCCGCGCGGAGGGCGTCGAGATCCGACATCCCCAGCAGGCCCAGCACGACGGGCAGCTCGTCCCGGTTGAGCTTGACCATCGTGGCCCGGCGCAGGCTCTCGTGGAGGATGTCGCGCGAGTAGTAATCCTGGCGCAGGTTGACGTCGAACAGGCGCGCCGCCTTCGGGGCCGCCTCGAGGAAACGGCGGATCGCCTCGCGCGAGCGCGGGGAGCGCTGGGCGAGGGTGCCGAAGCAGACGGCGTCGGCGGACGCCGCGAGCGCGGGCGCGAACTCGAGGCGGTCCCAGGCGACGTCCTTCGTGATCTCGTAGCGGGGCTCGCCCTTCTCGAGCGTGACGGCGACGGTGCCGGTGGGCCGGTCGGGATCGACCTGAAGGCCCGACGCGTCCAGGCCGCGGCGCGCGACCTCGTCGCGGAGGCGGTCGCCCAGGGCGTCGCGGCCGACGCGGCTGACGAGGACGCCGCGCGCGCCGAGCTGCTGGGCGTGGACGGCGACGTTGAGCGGGGCGCCGCCGAGGACGGGGCCGCCCGGAAGGAGGTCGAAGAGCGCCTCGCCGAGGCCGACGACGGTGGTCACTTGAGCCCCGCTCCGCACGAGGTGCGGACGACGAGGGGCGCGTGGAGCAGGATGAGCCGGCCCGGCAGCGCGGGCTTTTCCTTTCGCTCCAGCATGGCCTGGGTGGCGACGGTCCCCAGGTCGGCCAGCGGCTGCCGCACGGTCGTCAGGGGCACGCGGAGCAGCTTCGAGTAGCGGACGTCGTCGAAGCCCACCACGCGGACCCGCTCGGGGACCTTCGCGCCCAGGGTGTCGAGGCTGTGCATGAGCTGCGCGGCGGTGACGTCGTTGGCGCAGATGACCGCGCGGGGCTGTTTCCGGTCGACGAGGCGGCGGGCGAAGTCGACGTCCTCCGGGTCGCCCCAGTGGATCCATTCGGGGCGGGGCTGGATGCCGCGCTCGAGGAGGGCCTCCTGGTAGCCCGCGATGCGCAAGGCGACGGTGGTGGCGGAGAGGGGGCGGGCGGCGAAGTCGACGCGCGACATCCCCAGGTCCAGCAGGTGCTGGCCGAGGAGGAAGGCGGCGCGGCGGTGGTCGATGCTGACCAGGTCGTAGCGGCTCCGCGCCGGGTAGGGGACGATGTCGCGGTCGAGGAGGACGACGGGAATCCCGGCGCGCTCGAGGAGCTCGAGGACGCGGCGGTTGACGACGTCCTTCTTGGGCGTGAGCTCGAGGGGGGCGAAGAAGACGCCGGCGACCTTCCGCTCGACGTAGCGCTCGGCGAGCCGCTCGGGACTCTCGGTCGAATCGCCGAGGAGCGCGGTGTGGCCGCGGGCCTGGAGCTCGCGGGCGATCTGCCGCGCGATCGGGTCGAAGATCTCGATCTCGCCGAGGCCGGGGATGAGCAGGCCGAAGAGGCCGCCCTGGCGCGGCGCGGCGCGCCGGACGAAGGTGCCCGCCCCGGCGCGGCGCTCCACGAGTCCCATGCGCTCCAGCTCCTTGATGGCGCGCGCGACGGTGGGGCGGGAGGCGGAGAAGCGGGCGGAGAACTCGGCCTCGGTCGGGATGCGGTCGCCGTCGGCGTAGCGCCCCGAGGCGATGGCCTCGTGCGCGTAGTCGAAGATCTCCTGGTGCTTGGCCTTCCGATCGCTCATGCGCTTAAATGCTATTACATTTGAAGGGGATAGCACAAGTAAAATGTGTCAAATACTTATCATTTAACTTGATATGTAATGTCCTTCTTGGCGTAATGTAAACGCCATGAGAACGGGACTCGCGATCGCGCTGCTGGCGCTGCTCGGGGGCTGCGAGGCGCGCGCGCCGAAGCGCTCGGTGGGGATCTCGGTGCTGACGCTGCAGAACCCCTTCTTCAAGGAGATCGCCGACACCTTCGCGGCGGAGGCGAGGGCGAAGGGCTACGAGACGCTCGTCGTGAGCGGCGACTTCGACGTCGCCAAGCAGGACAAGCAGCTGAAGGACTTCATCGTGAAGGGCGTGGACGCGATCGTGCTCAGCCCCTGCGACTCGAAGGCCATCGCGCCGGCCATCCGGGAGGCCAACGCGGCGGGCGTGCCGGTCTTCACCGTCGACATCGCCTGCCTGATGCCCGAAGCCAAGGTCGTCTGCCACGTGGCCACCGACAACCTCTCCGGCGGGCGCCAGGCCGGCGAGGCCATGATCGAGGCGCTCGGCGAGGCCGGCGGCCGGATCGCCGTGCTCGACCACAAGCCCATCGAGTCCTGCCAGCTCCGGGTGAAGGGCTTCAAGGAAGTCATCGCCGCCCACAACGCGAAGCCGGGAGCCCCCCGGATCGACATCCTCGCCGAGCTGCCGGGCGGCGGCGCCAAGGACCAGGGCTTCAAGGCCGCCGAGGACCTCCTCCAGGCCCACCCGACCCTCGCCGCCATCTTCGCCATCAACGACCCGTCCGCCCTCGGCGCCCGCGCCGCCCTCGAAAAGGCCGGCCGCGCCGACCGCGTCAAGCTCGTCGGCTTCGACGGCCAGCCCGAAGGGAAGATCGCCATCCGCGACGGCAAGATCTACGCCGACCCCATCCAGTTCCCCGATCAGATCGGCCGCCGCGCCGCCCAGGCCGTCGCCGCCTACTTCGCCGGCGAGGCCGTCCCCGCCGAGATTCTCATTCCCACCGGCCTCTACCGGAAGGCCGACGGCCTCAAGGAGTTCCCGCGGTGAGCCTCCTGGAGATGTCGGGCATCGGGAAGTCCTTCCCGGGCGTCCGCGCCCTCGACGGCGTCGATCTCGAGCTGCGCGAAGGGGAAGTCCTCGCCCTCGTCGGCGAGAACGGCGCCGGCAAGAGCACCCTCATCAAGATCCTCTCCGGCGCCTGCCGGCCCGACGCCGGGCGGATCCGGCTGCGGGGGAAGGAGGTCGACATCCGCTCGCCCCTCGACGCCCGCCGCGCCGGGGTGTCGGTCATCTATCAGGAGTTCACGCAGATCCCTTCCCTCAGCGCGGCCGAGAACATCTTCCTGGGCGCCGAGCCCGGCCTCCTGCTCCGGCGCGGCGACGAGGAGCGCGCGGCCGCGGAGCTGTTCCGGCGCCTCGGCGTGCCGGTGCCGCCCGACGCCCTCTGCCGCGACCTGAGCGTGGCCCAGCAGCAGGTCGTCGAGATCGCCAAGGCCCTCGCGGCCGACGCGCGCGTGCTCGTCATGGACGAGCCCACGGCGACGCTCACGCCGAAGGAGGTCGCCGCGCTCTTCGCCGTCATCCGCGAGCTGCGGGGCCAGGGCTGGGGGATCATCTACGTCAGCCACCGCCTGGACGAGATCGACGCGATCGCCGACCGCGTCCAGGTCCTGCGCGACGGGCGATCCGCCGGCCCGGCGCTGACGGGCCGCGTGGAGCGCGCGCGCCTGATCGAGCTCATGGTCGGGCGGAAGCTCGACCAGGAGTTTCCGAAGAGGACGTCGAAGCCCTCCGAGCCGCGTCTGGTGGTGACGGGCCTCCGCGGCGGCCGGGTGCGGGACGTGTCGTTCGCGCTGCGCCGCGGCGAGATCCTGGCCCTGACGGGGCTGGTGGGCTCGGGGCGCACGGAGACGGCGCGCTTCCTGTTCGGCGCGGACCGGCCCGACGCGGGCGCGATCGCGCTGGACGGGCGGCCGTTGCGGATCGACGCCCCCCGGGACGCGATCGGCGCGGGCATCGCCCTGCTCACCGAGGACCGCAAGAGCCAGGGCCTGGTGCTCGCGCACTCCGTGGCCGACAACTTCGCGCTGCCCAACCTGAGGTCCTGGACGCGCCTGGGCGTGGTGGACTTCGCGAAGACCCGCCGCGCGCTGAAGGGGCACGTCGACGCCCTCCGCCTCAAGGTGGCGGACGTCGACCAGCCCGCCGCCGTCCTCTCGGGCGGCAACCAGCAGAAGGTGGTGCTGGCGAAGTGGCTGGAGCGGAACTGCGAGGTGGTGATCTTCGACGAGCCGACGCGCGGCATCGACGTGGGCGCGAAATACGAGATCTACGTCCTCATGAACGAGCTGGCGGCGCGGGGGAAGGCGATCCTCATGATCAGCTCCGAGCTGCCGGAGGTGCTGGGGATGGCGGACCGCGTGCTGGTGATGCGCGACGGCCGGGTGACCGGAGAGATCACGGACATGGCGACGGCCACCCAGGAACAGATCATGGCCATGGCGGTGAGCTAGATGTTGAAGAGATTCCTCTCCGACTACGGGATCCTCTTCGCGCTGTTGGCGCTGGGCGTCTGGTTCAGCTGGGCGACGCTGGCGGAGGAGCCGACGTCCGGCGTCGCGGGCGCCGACGCTCTCGCGGGCGAGGTGAACGGGCCGCGCGTGACCGTGGTCGCGGGGACAGGGCGGGAGGAGGAGGCCTTCGCGGCGGCGCTGAAGGAGCGCCTGGAGAAGCGGGGGATCGAGGTCACGCTCGCGACGGGCCATCCGCACGAGGTGCGCGAGAAGATCAAGGGCGCGACGTCCCTCGCCCTCAGCGCGCGCGCCGCCCGCTGGGAGCTCTTCCAGGGGAGCGCGGCGGTCTCGCCGAAGGGCCGGCTCTGGCCGAGCTTCCTGAAGGCGGACAATCTGCTCAACATCGCGAACCAGATCGCCGTGGTCGCGCTGATCGCGGTCGGCCTCACGTTCGTCATCATCGCGGGCGGCATCGATCTTTCCGTGGGCAGCCTGATCGCGCTCTCGGCGGTGGTCGCCACGCTGCTGATCCGCGGGGCGGCCGGGGCGGAGAACGCGGGGGCGGCCGGGATGATCCTCTGCTCCCTCGCCGCGATCGCGGTCTGCGCGGCGGCGGGCCTGGTGTCGGGCGCCTTCATCACCGGCTTCGGCCTGCCGCCGTTCGTGGTGACGCTCGCGATGATGCTCGTCGTCGGCGGCGCCGCGTCGATCCTCGCCGAGGGGCAGTCGATCTACCAGGTCCCCGAGAGCTTCGTGCGCCTGGGCCGGGGGGCCGATCTCGCCGGCGTCCCCAACGCGGTGCTGCTCATGGCCGCGCTCTACGTCGCGGGGCATCTCGCGATGACGCGGACGATCGTGGGGCGCTACCTCTACGCCGTGGGCGGAAACCCCGAAGCCGCGCGCCTCTCCGGCGTGCCCGTCCGGCGCGTGCTGCTGCTCGCGTACGCGGCCTCCGGCGCCCTCGCGGGCCTGGGCGGCGTCGTGATGGCCTCGCAGCTCAAGAGCGGCGCGCCCACCTACGGGCAGATGTACGAGCTCTACGGCATCGCGGCGGTCGTCGTCGGAGGCACCAGCCTCTCCGGCGGCGAAGGGAAGATCTTCGGCACGCTGATCGGCGCCTTCCTCATCGCCGTCATCCAGAACGGCATGAACCTCACCGGCGTGGAGAGCTACACGCAGAAGGTGGTCCTGGGCGCGGTCATCCTCGGAGCGGTGCTCCTCGACCGCCTCAAGAAACGACGCTGGTTCAAGGAGAAGACCTCATGATCCCCCTGCTCGCGATGCTGCTTCAGAACGGCGACCTCCTGATCGCCGATTTCGAAGGCAAGGACTACGGCGCCTGGAAGGCGACGGGCGCGGCGTTCGGCGCCGGCCCCGCGCCGGGCACGCTGCCGAACCAGATGGCCGTCGAGGGCTTCCTCGGCAAGGGCCTCGTGAATTCGTATCTCGGCGGCGACGCGGCGACCGGCACGCTGACGTCCCCGCCGTTCAAGATCGAGCGCGCCGCGATCAACTTCCTCATCGGCGGCGGCGAGCATCCGGGCGAGACCTGCCTCAACCTGCTCCTCGACGGCAAGGTCATCCGCACGTCGACCGGCCGCGACGCCGAACGCCTCGAGGCGGAGAGCTGGGACGTCGCGGAGTTCCTGGGCCGGACCGTCGCGCTCGAGATCGTCGACACCCACAAAGGCGGCTGGGGCCACGTCAACGTCGACCAGATCGTCCAGTCGGACAAGGCGCTCAAGAGCGGTCCGGCCGCGCGGGACGTCGAGATCACCGGCCGCTACCTCCACCTGCCCGTGCGCACGAAGGCCCCGAAGCGCCGCATGAAGGTCCTCCTCGGCGGGACGGTCGTGCGCGAGTTCGAAATCGAGCTGGCGGACGAGAAGCCCGAGTTCTGGGCGTTTCTGGAGGTCGGGGCCTGGAAGGGCAAGACCCTGCGCCTCGAGGCGCCGGGCGCGGGCCTGGAGGCCGTCACCCAGGGGGACGCGATCCGCGGAGAGGAGCCCGCCCAGCGGCCGGCCTTCCACTTCACGTCGCGCCGCGGCTGGCTGAACGACCCGAACGGCCTGGTCTACCACAAGGGCGAGTGGCACCTTTACTATCAGCACAATCCCTACGGCTGGAACTGGGGCAACATGCACTGGGGCCACGCGGTGAGCAAGGACCTCCTGCGCTGGGAGGAGCTGCCGATCGCGCTCTATCCGCCGCGCTTCGGCGACTGGGCCTTCTCGGGCAGCGCGGTCGTCGACGCCGCGAACACCTCGGGCTGGAAGTCGGGGGACGACGACGTCCTGGTGGGCGCCTTCACGAGCACGGGCCGCGGCGAGTGCGTGATCTACAGCAACGACCGCGGCCGCACGTGGAAGGAGTACGAGGGGAATCCGGTGGTGAAGCACCGGGGCCGCGACCCGAAGCTGATCTGGCACGCGCCGACGAAGCGCTGGGTCATGGCGGTCTACAACGAGGACGAAGGCAAGCGCCGGATCGCCTTCCACAGCTCGCCCGATCTCAAGGCCTGGACCTTCCACAGCTTCCTCGACGGCTACTTCGAGTGCCCCGACCTCTTCGAGCTGCCCCTCGACGGCGACCGCTCGAAGACGAAATGGGTCCTCTACGCGGCCGACGGCAAGTTCCAGCTCGGCGCCTTCGACGGCCAGGTCTTCACGCCCGAGGGGCCGAAGCAGACCGTCTGGCACGGCCACTTTTACGCGGCGCAGACCTACGACAACGCCCCCGACGGCCGCCGGATCCAGATCGGCTGGGCGCAGAACGCGAACTTCCCCGGGCTGCCCTTCAACCAGCAGATGACGATCCCGGTCGAGCTCACGCTGCGCTCGACCGACGAGGGCCCGCGGGTCTTCGTCTGGCCCGTGAAGGAAGTCGAAACGCTGCGAGGCGGCGGCGCCAGCGGAAGGTCCAGCGGCCCGCGCCGGCCCGGCCAGACGCCCTTCGCGTCGACGGACACGGAGCGGGGAGACTTCCGCTTCAAGCTCGAGACCGGGCCGGTCGAGCGTTTTGAGTTCGACGTCCGGGGCGTCCCGGTGGTGTACGACGTCGCGAAAGCGGAGCTCTCGTGCAAGGGGAAGTCCGCCCCGCTCAAGCCGATCAAGGGCGAGATCCAGCTGCGGATTCTCGTGGATCGGGGGTCGATCGAGGTCTTCGGAAACGAAGGCCGGGTGGCTCTCTCGGTGGGAGGGATCCTTCCGAAGAGGACGTTCGCGCTGACGGCCGTGGCCTCGAAGGACTATTCGGCCACGATCGAGCACGACGAGTTCAAGTAGGGGTGTTACGAATCAAACTGGATGATTTGTAACGAGTCGCGGGCCGAGGTCTGCCCCCTCGGCCCGCTCCCGTTCACCCCTTCGCGGAGAGCTTGTCGACGCCGACGTAGAAGCGGTGCTCGCCGTGCCGGCCGATCTCCTTGAGGATCTCGAGCTCCTTGAGCTTGAGCAGCTCGGGCCGCGCGGCCGCGAGCTCGGCGGCCTGGGCCTCGGACGCGAGGGCGAGGGCGGACGTCGCCGCCTTCGACTCCGCCTCGATCCGCGCCACCTGGGCCGCGTTCTCGGCCTGGAGCCGGGCGATCTCCGCGCCCCGGCGGGCCTGGACGGCCTGCGCCTCCGTCGTCCGCTCCGTCTCGATGACGCGGTTCATGATCTCGCGGAGATTGCCGGGGAAGACGATGTCCTTGACGTCCGCCCGGCGGACCTCGACGCCGTAGTCGAGCGCCGACGCCTTGAGGTCCTGGCGGATCGCGTCCGAGATCTCGTTGCGGTCCTTGAAGATCTGGTCGAGCGAGCGCGTCGCCAGGAAGCGCCGGGCCGCGAGCTGGACGTCCTCGTACATCCGGTCCTCGAAGTTCTCGACGTTGCGGACCGCCGCCTTGGGGTCGGTGACCTTGAAGTACACGAGGAGCGAGAGGCGCACCGCGACCTTGTCGGCCGTGAGGATCTCCTGGTTCTTGATCGTCGTCGAGCGCTCGCGCAGGTCGACCGTCTTCACGTCCCGCTGGGGGGCGAAGAAGCGGCCGAAGACGTGGCGGCCGGGCTCGAGGACGCGGATGAGAACGCCGTTCTCGTAGAGCAGGCCGGCGAAGCCGTCGCGGATGATCTGGATCACGATTCACCTCCGTCGTTGATGGGGAGGCAAAAGGTGGAGAAGGGGGCGGCGCCCGATAGCGTCCCGATACACAGGACGAGCGGCCATTCCCTTGAGGAGCAGATCTCATGGAAGATCCGCAAGGGGCGCCGCCGCTGCTTGGCGCCAGGGCGTCGAAACGCCCCCGTCTCCGATGGATTCAACCGCGCGGGTGGGGGAAGGTTCGCGGGATTATTCGCGGAGGAGGCGGCCGGTGACGATCGTGATGTCGTCCGACTGCTGCTGGCCGGCCTGATGGCCCTCCAGTTCGATGTTGAGGTCGCGGATGAAGGCGCTGGACGACAGGGAGGAGTTCTTCGCCATCCACGCCTCCAGCCGCTCCATGCCGAACTCGTCGCTCACGGGATTCATGAGCTCCGAGACGCCGTCGGTGAACAGCAGGAAGCGGTCGCCCGGCTTGAGCTGGACCGTGCCTTCGTCGAGCGACGTCCCGAACCGCGCCTCGGTGGCGGCGCCGAGGACGAAGCCGCGCGGCTGGTGCCGGACAACCTGCTTCAGCTCTTCCTGCCAGATCAGCATCGGCGTGTGCCCGGCGTTCGCCATCGTCAGCGTGCGCTTCACCGTGTCGAGCAGGGCGAAGAAGATCGTGACGAACGTGCCTTTCTGGAGGTCGCGCAGCAGCACTTTGTTCACCGCCGTCAGGATCTCGCGGGGCGAAGAGGCGATCGACGCCATCGCCCGGATCATCGCCCGCGCCTCGACCATGAGCAGCGCGCCCGCCAGGCCTTTGCCCGAGGCGTCGGCGGCGAGGATGCCCAGGCGTCCCTCGCCCATCTCGAGGAAGTCGTAGAAGTCGCCGCCGACCTCGCCCGCCGGCTGGTAATGGACGTCGAAGTCCCAGCGCGGAAGATCCGGGGGCGGCGGGAGCAGCCGGGTCTGGATCTTGCGGGCGACCTCGAGGTCCTGCTGGAGCGAGTAGAGGTTCTCGGCGATCCCGTGGAGGGGCGGGGGAGGCTCCGGCACGCGGATCTGGGAGATCCGCGTCTGACCCCTGTTCCGCTTCTTGGATTCCGCCATCCCTGGGGATTGTAACTCAGGCCTCCGCGGGAAGGTCGAAGAAGAACGTCGTTCCGGCGCCCGTCTCGGTCTCGAAGTAGATCGTCCCGCCGTGCTTCTCGACGATGGCCTTCGAGATGTTCAGGCCCAGGCCGGTGCCGCCCTTCTGGCGCGTGTCCGACGAATCCGCCTGCGAGAACTTCTGGAAGATCCGGCCCTGGAACTCCTCCGGGATGCCCGGGCCGCGGTCCTTCACGGCCACCCGGATCTTGCCGTTCACGCGCGCCACGCTGACCTCCACCGCGCTCTTGGGCGGCGAGAACTTCGCCGCGTTCGAGAGGAGGTTCAGGACGACCTGGGTGAGGCGGTCGACGTCCCCCCGCACCCGGAGGTCGCGCGTCCGCGTGTCGAGGGTGAACGTGACCCCCAGGCGGTCGCCGTAGGCGCGGGTGGATTCGACGGCCTGCTCCACCAGGACGGCGAGGTCGAGCGGCTTCAGCTGGAAGGTCATCTTGCCGGATTCGATCTTCTCGATGTCCAGGATGTCGTTGATGAGCCGCACGAGCCGGTCGGTGCTGGTGACGGCGATGTCGACCATCGTCTTGGTCTTCTCGGCGAGGGGGCCCGTCTTGCCCGCCGCGATGAGGCCCAGGGAGCCGCGGATGGCGGTCAGGGGGGTCCGCAGCTCGTGGCTGACGACGGAGATGAACTCGTTCTTCATCTGCTCGATCTCGCGCCGCTCGGAGAAGTCGAGGCAGGTGCCGATGTAGCCGACCACCGTCCCGTCCGGCGTCCGGCGGGGGACGCCGTGGTCCAGCACCCAGCGGTAGTCGCCGTCCCAGCGCCGCATGCGGGCCTCGAACTTGAAGGACGTCCCCTCGCTCCGCGCGGCCCGGAAGCTCTCGAAGGCGCGCGCGGCGTCGTCCGGGTGGAGGCGGTCCGCCCAGCCGTCCCCCAGCTCGTCCTCCATCGTCCGGCCGGTGAAGTCGAGCCACGGCTTGCTGACGTAGACGCAGCGGCCGTCGCGGTCCGTCATCCAGATCATCACCGGGGAGCTGTCCGCGATGACCCGGAAGCGCTCCTCGCTCTCCCGCAGGGACGCCTCGCCGCGCTTGCGCTCGGCGATCTCCTTCTCGAGGTCCGCGTTCTTCCGCTCCAGGTCGGCGAGCAGCGAGGCGCGCGTCTCGGCCAGCTCGCGCGACGCGCGCGCTTCCGCCGCTTCCAGCTCCCGGCTCAGCAGCTTCTCGCGGATCTGGCGGTTCTCGTCCTCGAACTGCTTGCGCCGGATCTGGGCCCGCAGGCGCGCCTTCAGCACCTCGAAGTCGCCCGACTTCTTGATGTAGTCGTCCGCGCCGGCGTTGATGCCCTCGATCATCGCCTCCCCCTCCTCGTGCGCCGTGATGAGGACCAGGGGGATGTCGCGCCAGGCGGAATTCTTCTTGATGCGGGCGCAGGTCTCCTTGCCCGAGAGGAACGGCATGACGCAGTCCATGAGGATGCAGTCGACTTCCTGCACCGTCAGGAGGTCGAGCGCCTCCTGCCCGGAGCGCGCCTGGATCACCTCGTAGCCTTCCTCGCGCAGCTGGGACGAGAGCTCCTCGAGGTAGGTCATGCTGTCGTCGACGGCCAGGATGCGCTTGGGCGCCGACAGGCTCGCGGTCTCGGGCGCGGCCGCCGGGCTCCGGGTCTTCCGCAGGATCGCCCCCAGGCGCGCGAGAACGACGCCGATGTTCTCGTCCTTCTGGATGAAGGCGTCGGCGCCGGCGTCGAGGGCGCGGGCCTCCTCGTGCCGGTCGAGGGTCCCGGTGACCAGCAGGCACGGCGTGCGCCGGAACACGGCGTCCATCCGGAGCTGGCGGATGACGCCGGGGCCGTCGAGGCCGGGCATGTTGCCGTCGATGATCAGCGCGTCCGGCCGCGTCGCCGCCGCGACCCGCAGGCCGTCCTCGCCCCGCGGGGCGGTGAGGACCGCGTAGCCCGCCTCCTCCAGGCCCGCCTTCATCTGCTCGCGCGAGGTGGCGCTGTCGTCGATGACCAGCACGAGCGGCTTCGTACCCTCCGGCCGCGCCGGGAGGCTCCGGCGCGTCAGGTCGAGGGCCCGCGCCACCACGTTCGCGGAGTCGTACGGCTTGCCCACGTAGCCGTCCGCGCCCGTCGTGAGGCCCCGCACCCGGTCCCGGACCTCCGCCTCGGTGGAGAGCAGCAGCACGGCCATGCCGGACGAGGCCGGCGTCGACTTGATCGCCTTGAGCAGGTCGATCCCGTCGCCGTCGGGCAGCAGGATGTCGAGCACCGCCAGCGCGAAGCCGCCGGCCGCGAGCGCGGCCTCGGCCTCCTTCTTCGTCCCGCACAGCGTCACCGCGAAGCCCGCCTCGCGGAACGCCTCCTCCAGGTCCATGCGGACCGTGAGGCTGTCGTCGACGATCAGCACCGACGGCGTCACGAGCCCGCCTCCGCCAGGTCCGTCAGGGCGGGCGCCATCTCGTCGAGCGACAGGATCTTTCCCGCCGCGCCGCGCTGGGCCGCCTCGAACGGCATCCCGTAGACGACCGACGACTCCTTGTCCTGCGCCGTCGTCCAGCCGCCCGCCTGCCGCATCTCGAGCAGGCCCTGCGCCCCGTCCTTGCCCATCCCCGTCAGCAGGCAGCCGATCGTCCGCTCGCCCCATTCGCGCGCGGCGGATTCGAAGAGGACGTCCACCGAAGGCCGGCACGAGTGCCGCTCGGGAGCCGCGCTCAGCCGGAGCCGGCTCCGTTCCACCACCAGGTGCCGGTCGGGCGGCGCGAGGATCACCCGCCCCCGGCCCGGCTCCGGCAGCGGCTCGCCGTCCGTCGCGTACGCGACCCGCAGCGGCGACTGGCTGTCGAGCCACTCGGCGAGCCCCACCGCGAAGAGCCGGCCGATGTGGATGACCAGCAGAATGGGAAGGGGATACGTCGCCGGCAGGCTCTTCAGGATGCGCAGCACCGCGGCGGGGCCGCCCGTCGACGCCCCCATCGCCACGAAGCGGTAGCGGCCGGACGCGGGCTTCTCGACGGCCGGCGCCGGGAGCGGAGCGAGCTTCGCGCGCGGGTGCGTGATCACCTTGATCCGCGCCACGAGCTTCACCGTGGAGAGCAGCTTCCGCTCCCACGCCTCGTCCGTCGCGTCGCCGGCCGGCTTTTCGAGGACGTCGACGGCCCCCGCCGCCAGCGCGTCGTACATCTTGAAGAGGTCGCGCCGGTTCGTCGAGGAGGAGATGATGAGGATCGGCGTGGGACAGTACGCCATGATGTATTCCGTCGCCGCCAGGCCGGTCATCGACGGCATCATCATGTCGAGGGTCACGACGTCCGGCCGCAGCGAGCGGCAGAGCTCGATGGCCTGCTTGCCGTCCGCGCCCTCGCCCACGACCTCGAGGTCCGGGTCGGCGCCGAGCACCTCCACCAGGCGCCCGCGCACCGTGGGGGAGTCGTCCACGACGAGCACGCGCACGGTCATTCGACCAGCCCCCGGATGATGCGCATGAAGTGGCCCTGGTCGAACTCGCCCTTCACGATGTAGGCGCGGGCGCCGGCCCGCTTGCCGCGGCTCTTGTCCTCGGCCGACGCCAGCGAGGTCACGAGCACCGAGGGGATGTCCTTGAGCGCCGCGTCCGCGCGCGCGCGCTCGACGAACTCGAAGCCGTTCATGCCCGGCATCTCGACGTCGCAGATGAAGAGCCCGTAGCGGCGCTCGCGGGCCTTGGCGAGGCCTTCCTCGCCGGACGTCGCGAGATCCACCTCGTAGCCCGCCGATTCCAGGATGCTCTGCTCCAGCATCCGCGTGGTGAGCGAGTCGTCGATGACCAGCAGCGGGCGCCGATGATGGGACGGGGCCTCGGCAACGGCGGCCTGGCCCCGCGCCGCCTCGATCAGCCCGGCCGGATTCAGGAGCAGCCGCGGGGTTCCGTCCGCGTCCAGGGACGCGCCGGCCACGACGGCCTCCGCCGCCGCGACGGCCGGGAGCGGGCGCGCCACGACCCGCGCGACGCCCACCACGCGGTCGACGCGCGCGGCGACCTCCTCGCTCCCCGCCCGCACGATCACCGCCGGCGTGGCGCCGCCGCGCCGGGGCCCGGGCGCCCGGCCCAGCGCGACCGCCAGCGAGACCAGCGGGATCACGCGGCCCTGGTGCTGGATCGACTCCCGGTTCGCGGAGCGGGCGACGTCCGCCGGCTTCAGCAGCACGTTCGTGACGACCGCGTCGAGCGGGATCGAGACGGGGTGGCCGGCGCAGTCCACGTGCAGCACGGCCTGCGAGGACAGCGACACGGGCACGAGGATCTCGACCGTGGTCCCGCGCCCCTTCTGGCTCCGGATGGAGAGCTCGCCGCGCAGGCGGGCGACGGCGTCGCGGAGGACGTCGAGCCCCACTCCGCGCCCGGAGAGCTCGGTGACGGACGCGGTGGTGGTGAGCCCGCCCTTGAGGAGGAGCCGCACGGCCTCTTCGTAGCCGAGGCTCGCGGCCGCCTCGGGCGTGAGCAGCCCGCGCTTGAGCGCGGCGTCGCGGACGGCGGCGACGTCGATGCCCCGGCCGTCGTCGGCGCAGAGGAAGGCGACGCGGTTCTCGCGTCGCTCCACGCTCACCCGGACCGTTCCTTCGGGGGGCTTGCCGGCGTCGGCGCGCTCGGCGGCGCTCTCGATCCCGTGGGCCACGCCGTTGCGGACCACGTGCAGGAGGGCGTCGCGGATCGCCCCGAGGACGGGGGTGTCGAGCCGCTGGTCGCCGCCGGCGGACTGGAAGGCGACGGGCTTGCCGACGGACTGGGCGGCGTCGCGGACGGCGCGCTCGAGGGCGGGGAAGAGGACCGACGCCGGCAGGAGGCGCATGCGGTGGGCGTCCTCCTGGACGCGGCGGACGCGGGCCTCGACCTGGTCGATGTCGGAGCCGAGCAGGCGGGCGGCGCGCGCGAGCTCGCGGCGGAGCTCGTCGGCGGCGGCGTCGCGCCGGGCCGCGTCGGGCTGGTCGCGCAGCGTCCGCGCGATCGACCGGGCGCGCGCCACGGCTCCCAGGCCCGTCCGCAGCCCGGAGACGCGCGTCCCGGCTTCGGCGACGGAATCGAGGAACGCGTCCATCTCCGCCAGCTCGATCCGGACGGTCTCGAAACCCTCGTCGACCGCGGCGGGCTTCGCGAGGCGGACGGTGACGGCCTTCGCCTCGGGAAGCGCGGCGGGGGGACGCTCGAGGTCGCGCAGTTTCTCGCCCACGCCGTCGAGGTGGCGGAGCATCTGGGAGACGCTGTCGCGGGGAACGGGGCCGGGGCCGTCGCGGAACGGCGCCAGCACGTCCTCGATCGCGTGCGCGAGCTCCGCGATCGCGACCTGCTTGACGACCCGGGCGGCGCCCTTGAGGGTGTGGGCGAGGCGGAGCAGGTGGACGACCGGCTCGGGCCCGGCCGGATTCTTCTCGAGCTCCAGCGCCCCCCGCGTGAGCCCCTGGAGGAGCTCGCGGGCCTCGATCCGGAAGTACTTGTAGGGGTCCTTCGTCATGCCGTCCCGTTGCCCGAGGCGTTGACGAGCTTCGCGAGCTCGCGGGAGACCGAGGCCAGCTGGGTGGCCGTCTGGAAGGTCTGGGTGGTGCTCGCCTCCATCTCGCGGGTGGCCTGGCCCACGCCCAGCACCCCCGAGTTCACCTGCTCGACCGCCGTGGCCTGCTGCTTCGTCGTGAGCTCGATCTCCCGGCCCGCCTCGCTGTTGGTCCCCACGAGGCCGGCGATCTGCTTGAAGGAGGCCGCGACTTCTCCGAACTGCCGCGCGCCGGCGTCGACGGCCTTCGAGCCGCTCTCGGTGGCCATGACGGTGGCGTTGACGGCCCCGCGGACCTGCTCGACGAGCGTCTGGATCTCCTTGGTCGATCCGCCGACGCGGTCGGCGAGCTTGCGGATCTCGTCGGCGACGACCCCGAAGCGCTTGCCGCTCTCCCCGCCGCCCGCCGCCTCGATGGTGGCGTTGATCGCGAGGATGTTGGTCTGCTCGGCGAGCTCGTTGATGATCTCGAGGACGCCGCCGATCTCCTGCGACTTCTTCCCGAGGTCGAGCATGTGGGTGACGATGAGGTCGACCTGCCGCCGGATCCCTTCGATGGACTCCTGCGAGCGCCGCACGGTGTCGTCGCCCGAGCGGGCGGCCGCCCCGGCGTTCTCGGCGATCTGCGCCACGCGACGCGCGCTGTCGGCGATCTGCCGCGAGCTCGCGAGCAGCTCGTTGATGGTCGTCGAGATCTCCTGCATCGACGTCGCCTGCTCCTTGGTGCCGGTAGCCTGCTGGTTGGCGGCCGCCTGCAGCTCCGCCGCCGCGCTCTGGCAGGTCGCGGCGAGCTCGGAGATCGGGCGGGCGACCCGGCGGCCGAGGCCGGCCCCGACGGCGCCCGCGGCCACCAGGCCGACGAGGGCGCCCAATCCCAGGATCCACGGGAAGCGGGCCGCCGCGCGTTCGTCCAGCTGGACGGCCTTGTCCCGGATCGCCAGCGTGTCCTTGTCGAGGTCGTGGATCGCGCGGCGCATCTCGCCCTGCAGCCCTTCCTCGGCGGACAGGCCGATCTTCCTCCGCTGGTCGAGATAGGCGTCGAACGCCGCGCCGTAGCGGTCCGTCTTGTCGGCGAACGCCGCGTGGGACGGAGTCGCCTTCAGGCGGGTCCGCAGGTCCGCGAGCGACTTCTTGACCTCCTCGACGTTCTTCGCTTCCCCGCGGAGCAGATAGTCCTTCTCGTCCCGCCGGAGCGAGAGGAGGGCGATGGTGAGCGGGGCGTCGCCGGACGCCTGGATGGGGGTCTCGAGCTCATGGACGATCTTGCGCCATTCGCCCTCGAGGCCCCAGTCCTTGAAGCCCATGCGGTGGTAGGCCCGCGCGAGGTCGCGGAAGCGGCTGATGTAGACCCCCGCCTTCTCGTCGAGGTCGTTGAGGACGTTCGCGTCGAAGCCGTCCGAGCCTTCCGCCAGCCGGTGCATCGTCGCGATCTCGTTCATCAGGTTCGCGGACCGCCGCTCCCATTTCTCGAGATTCGTTCCAGGCACGCTCACCGCCCCGGACCCGAGCGCGGCCTCCAGGAACGCCGGGTTGTGGAGGTCCCGCGTCTGGAAGTCCTTCTCCGCCCGCCTCAGCTCGAGGATCTCGATCGACAGGCGGTTGGCCGACGTCCGGATGTCGCCGTCCCGCTCCCGCTCCGCCGAGAAGTACAGGATGATGGCGAGCCAGAGCGCGCCGAACAGCGCCACCGTGAAGAGATTGGCCTTCAGGATCCGCCCCGAGAGGCCCTTGAAGCTGTCGCCACCTTGCATGATGTTCTCCTATGCGGTCAGGTCGTTCACGATGGACGCGATGTCGATGATCAGGCGCGACGTCCCCCCGTGCCGCGCCGCCCGCGACACGTGGCGCCGCTTCGCCCCCTCGCCCAGCGGCGAGAGCTCCGACAGCGTGAAGCGCGCGTAGCCCTCGTAGTCCTCGAAGCCCAGCGCCAGCCCGGTGCCGGCCCGCAGGAGCGCCATCCAGCGGGGCGTCGACGTCCCCGCCGCGGCGCCCAGCAGCGCGGGCAGGCTGTACAGCGCCGCCAGCGCCCCCCCGCGGCCCACCAGCCCCAGGCATTCCGGCCGGCGGCTCGGAAGGGGAGCCGTCGCGGGGCGCGCGGCCAGCGCCGCGATGTCGCCCAGCGGGATCGCGTACGGGTCCCCCGCGACCCGGATCGCCAGGAAGCTTTCGGAGGCCTCCCCAACGCTCCGCGGCGGCGCCGCGAACGAGGCGTCGAACTCCCGCCGCAGGGCCCGCACCCGCTCGTTCACGGACGGCCTCCGCAGGCGTCGAGCTCGGCCCGGCACAGCCGGATCAGCGCCTCGCGCTCGAAGCCGCCGCCGAAGAGCAGGATCCGCGACGCGTCCTCCCGCTCCAGCAGCGTCAGCGCCTGGGCCAGCTGCCGCCGCGCCAGGGACAGGTCGTTCCGTCGCCGCGCCAGCCGGCCCACGTGCAGCGCCGGCATCGCGAAGTCGGGGTCCAGATACTGCGCCACCCGGTTCTGCTCGATGGCGCTCTCGACGTCCCCCGCGTGCTCCCGGCACAGCGCGATCAGGTGATGCGCTCCCGCGTTCAGGTCGTCGGCCCGCAGGATCTCCTCGCAGACCGCCTCCGCGTCCCGCGCCTGCCCTCGGTGCGACAGCAGCACCGCCCGCAGCAGCTTCGCGTCCGGGTCCTCCGGAAGGCCGACGACCTCCAGCGCCTCCTGGTAGCGCTCGCGACGGAGGAGGTCGAGGGCCTTCGACATCCCGCGCTCGACGGGCGCGGGCGGCGGCACGAGCGAGGCCACGCGAGCGGAACTTTCGCGGATGGCGTCGACCCAGGCCGTGGACGGCTCGGGGGCGGGGGGCGGATCGGGGAGGGGCGGCGCGACGAACGCGGGCAGCGACGCGCGCTTCTGGTAGTAGAACGTCTCGTGCGTGTGGCAGAGCG
>DASVNH010000235.1:0-35280 GCA_036383955.1 Planctomycetota bacterium
GGGGGCGCCCGCGGCCGCTCCGGCGGCGGCTGCTGCTGCCGCGCCCGCTCCCGCGAAGCCCGCCCCGCCCCCGGCGGCGGCGCCTCCTCCGCCCGCTCCCGCGGCGCCTCCCGCCAACAAGATCACCATCGAGATCAACCAGAAGATGCTCGGCACGCTGGTGAAGGTGGCGGGCCTGCTCTTCGGGGTGCTGACGATCCTGGTCCTGCTTTTCGGCGGCCTGAGCCTCTACCTGCTGATCCGGATGCGCGAAGTGGATCCGGTCCCCCGCGTGGTCAAGCAGATCCCGGGCATGGACGGCAATCTCGAGCAGATCGAGAAGCCGGTCGCCGCCAAGGACCCGGGCAAGAAGAGCGCGCCGCCCAAGGAAGGCGCGACCCCGGAGAAGCCCCCGAAGGAAGACGAGCCGCCGCCGCCCGACGACGGCGAGACGATCAAGATCGGCGAGACGTTCAAAGCCTTCGACGGCAAGGCCGCCGATCATCCCGGCACCTGGACCACCTTCCGGGGCGCGAAGTACGACAACATCGGGCCGGAGACCAAGCTCCTCGACCGCTGGCCCGCCGCGGGCCCGAAGATCCACTGGACGCTCGACCTCGGCGAAGGCTACGCGGGCGCCGCCGTGAACAAGGGCCGCGTCTACGTGCTCGACTACGACGAGACGACCAAGGAAGACGCCCTCCGCTGCTTCTCGCTGGAGGACGGCAAGGAGATCTGGCGCCGCTCCTACAAGGTCCGGGTCCTGCGCAACCACGGGATGTCGAGGACCGTCCCCGCCGTCAACGACAAGTACGTCGTGACGATCGGCCCGCGCTGCCACGTGATGTGCGTGGACGCGACGACGGGCGATCTCAAGTGGGGCATCGACCTCTGCAAGGAGTACGGGACCAAAGTCCCGCTCTGGTACACGGCGCAGTGCCCGCTCATCGACGGGGACGTCGCGGTCATCGCCCCCGGCGGCCCCGGGGCGCTCATGATCGGCGTCGACCTCGAGACCGGCAAGGTGAAGTGGAAGACGGAAAACCCGAAGAACTGGAGGATGTCGCACTCCTCGATCCTTCCGTTCACCCTGAACAACCGGAAGATGTACATCTACTGCGCGATCGGCGGCATCGCCGGCTACGCGGCGGACGGGGCGGACGTCGGCAAGATCCTCTGGGAGTCGCTCGAGTGGGCGGGGATCCAGGTGATTTCGCCCTCGCCGCTGGTGCTCGATGACGGCCACGTGTTCCTGACGACGGGGTACGGCGCGGGCAGCTACCTGCTGAAGGTCTCGGCGGAAGGGGACAAATTCTCCGCGAAGACGCTGTGGAAGCTGGGCGTGAAGGACGGCCTGGCCTGCGAGCAGCAGACGCCGATCTACTACAACAAGCACATCTACTCGATGAACCCGGCCGACTCCGGCGCGCGGAAGGACCAGCTCGTCTGCATGGACCCGTACCAGAACGGCAAGATCCTGTGGAGCAGCGGCAAGGAGAAGCGCTACGGGCACTACGAGCCGTTCCTCCTGGCCGACGGCAAGATCTTCGTCCTGAGCGAGCAGGGCACGCTGTCCATCGTCAAGGCGACGCCGGAGAAGTTCGAGCCGCTGGCGGAGCACAAGGTCCTCCACGGCCACGACGCCTGGGCCCCCATCGCCCTCGCCGGCGGGCGGATGATCCTGCGCGACTCGAAGAAGATGGTGTGTCTCGACGTCACCCGAGGGGCCGAATGAAAGCGCTCTGGATCCTGATCGCGGTCCTCTCGGTGGGCGCCTGCGGCGTCCTCGGCTGGCTCATCTCCAAGAAGCAGAAAACCGGCGTCAAAATGAAGGCCATGCCCCGCACCGAGGCGGGGGACATGATCGAAGCCCTCCAGAAAGTCGATCCCAAGCTCGTCATCCGGATCGAGGCGGGCCGCCTTCCCACCGGCCTCCGCGAGCTCCGCGGCGTCGCCGTCGGGCCCGAGGACCGCATCTACGTGGTCGGGGACAAGACCCTCGTCGTCCTCGACGCCGCGGGGAAGACCCTCGCCCGGACCGCCCTCGACGACGCGCCCCGCTGCGTGGCGGTGGACGGGGAGTCGACCTCCTACGTCGGCATGCGCGACCACGTGCAGGTCGTCGACGCCCAGGGCGCGGTGAAAGCCAAGTGGAGCGTGATCGACAAGGACGCCTGGGTGACCTCGGTGCAGGTCACGGCGGACACGGTCTACGTGGGAGACTTCGGACGTCGGGTCGTCCTCAAGTACGACAAGGCGGGGACGCCGACGGGGCAGATCACGCCGGCGGACGGGGCGAACGGCCGTTTCGAGATTCCGAGCCCCTTTTTCGACGTCGCGCTGGACGCGGCGGGCGACCCCTGGGTGACGCACACGGGACGTCGGCTGATCGAGCACTACAAGGACGGGAAGCTGGTGACGGCCTGGGGGAAGTCGATCCCCCAGATCGAAGGCTTTTCGGGCTGCTGCAACCCGACGCACATCGCGATCCGGAAGGACGGGACGTTCGTGACGAGCGAGAAGGGGCTGGTCCGGATCAAGATTCACAAGCCGGACGGGGAGCTGGTGGGGGTGGTGGCGGCTCCGAAGGATTTCCGGTCCAACACCAAGGGGCTGGATTTGGCGGTGGACTCGGCGGACCGGATCCTGGTGACGGATCCGGATTCGTCCTCGATCCGGGTTTATGTGGCGAAGCCGTAATGCGGGGGCCGCGGGCGGCTTATAGGCTTTATAGGGCGGATTTTTCCACGGGTCAGGGGCAGAATCCGCCCTCCCGGGCGTAAGATAGGTATCTGGCAGCCAGGGAGATAACGATGGATGACCGCGCGACGACCCCCCCGGAAGGGCGCCGGGACTTCTTCAGGACCCTCGGCCGGGGGCTGGTCCTGGGGGCCACGGGGGCCGGGATCGCGGCGATGATCCGGAACGGGAGCCTGAACGTCACCGAGTGCATCGACGAGCACGGCCCCTGCAAGCGCTGCGTCCTGGTGACCAAGTGCGACCTGCCGAAGGCCGAGACCTTCAAGAAGGACCATCCGCATGGTTGATCATACGAAGCAGGGCTCGACCGGCTTCATCGACCGCCGGTCGTTCATGACCACCGGCATCCGGGCGGGCGCGGCGGTGGCGGTGACGGCGGCGGCGGGCGCCACGGCGCTGAAGCTGCACGCGGACGACACGGTCTGGCAGATCGATCCGCGCACCTGCATCTCGTGCGGCCTGTGCGAAACCGAGTGCGTGGTCAACCCGTCGGCCGTCAAGTGCGTCCACGCCTACGGCATCTGCGGCTACTGCAAGTTCTGCTTCGGCTTCCTGCAGCCCAACGCGACGGAGCAGAGCACGGCGGCGGAGAACCAGATGTGCCCGACGTCCGCCATCAAGCGGTCGCTGATCGAGGGGCCCTACTTCGAGTACCAGATCGACGAGGCGCTGTGCATCGGCTGCTCGAAGTGCGTGAAGGGCTGCGGCACGTTCGGCAACGGCTCGATGTACCTGCAGATCAAGCACAACGTCTGCGTGAACTGCAACGAGTGCTCGATCGCGCGGGCCTGCCCGACGCAGGCGTTCTCGCGCATTCCCGCCGCGCAGGCCTACAAGCTCAAGGACGGCTCGGAGACCAAGGAGCTCTAGGCCGGCTGACATGCGGGCGATGAAGGCGGTCCGGGCGCTGGGGGCGGCGGCGTTTCTGCTCCTCCCTCTGACGCCGGCGTTCGCCCAGAGCGCCGACCGCTTCCCCCGTCCCGAGTTCCAGAAGGCCTACAAGGAGCCCAAGCTCCAGAAACCGGCTCCGCGCTCGGTCTTCATGGAGTACTTCGACGTCGTCGTGCTGGTGGGGATGCTGGGCGCGGCGACCTACTACTCGCTCAAGGTGGTCTCGCGCAAGGCGATCTTCATCCTCTCGGTCGTGGCGGTGCTCTACTTCGGCTTCTACCGCGAGGGCTGCGTCTGCCCGATCGGATCGATCCAGAACGTGGCGCAAGGGCTCGGATCGACCGGCTATGCCGTGCCCGGCATGGTCATGCTGCTGTTCCTGTTGCCGCTGATCTTCTCGCTCTTCGTGGGCCGCGTCTTCTGCGCCTCGGTCTGCCCGCTGGGCGCCGCGCAGGAGATGGTCATCATCAAGCCCATCAACGTGCCGAAGGGCGTGAAGCACTTCCTCGGCATCCTGCCCTACGTGTACCTGGGGACCGCCGTGGTCCTCGCCTACACGGGGGCCGACTACATCATCTGCCGCTGGGACCCCTTCATCGGCTTCTTCCGCATGGGCGCCAATTTCAACATGTTCATCTGGGGCGGCCTGGTCCTCGCCATCGGCACGGTCGTGGCGCGTCCCTACTGCCGCTTCCTCTGCCCGTACAGCGTGCTGCTCAAGTGGACGTCCTTCCTCTCCAAGTGGCACCTGAAGACCACGCCCACCGAGTGCATCCAGTGCCGCCTCTGCGAGTCGTCCTGCCCCTTCGACCACCTGCACAAGCCCACGCTCGAGAAGGATCCCGAGCCGAGGTCCGCGCAGATGAAGCGGGTGGGCCTGCTCCTCGCCGCCATGCCGGTCCTGCTCGGCGCGGGCATCGGCGTCGGCCACCTCGCCCACGTCTCCCTGGCCCGCTTCCACCCGACCGTCCGGCTCGCCGAGCGCGTCGCGGCGGAGAAGCAGGGCCTCGTCGAAGGCACCACCGAGGAAAGCGCCGCGTTCTACGAGTCGCCCCTGGCCTTGGAGACGCTCCTGAAGACCGGCGACGACCTCCGCGGCCGCATCAAGACCGGCTCGATGGTCCTCGGGGCCTGGATCGGCCTCGTGGTGGCCGGCAAGCTCCTGCATCTCTCCGTGCGGCGCAAGCGGACGGACTACGAGCCCGACCGCGGCGACTGCTACAGCTGCGCGCGTTGCTCGGACGCGTGCTCCGTCGGCCGCGTCCCCGGCGTCCCGGTGGGCACCATGAGGGTGGAGCTTCGATTCAAGCCGCAGGCCGCCCAGGAGACCGCCGGTGGACGTCAAGGATAGCGGCAAGTACCGGTCGCAGTTCTCGACGATCGGCGCCCAGGCCGCGCTGGCCGTCGCGTGGGTCTCCGGCCTCTTCTCCCTCGTCCTCTGCGTGATCGTCATCGTCAACCAGATCAACATCGCGTCCGTCGATCCGCTCGACGACAAGTCGCTCGCCGCGCTGAAGGCGGCCATCGCCAAGGACCCGGAGAACCGGGAGCTGCGCGACAGCGTGCGCAGCCTGTACATGATGTCGCAGCGGGCGTTCTTCACGAACCAGACCCAGATGCGGACGGGCGGCCTGCTCCTGCTGGGGGGCGTGGCCATCTTCCTGGCCGCGATCAAGACCCTCGTGGAGCTCCGCCGCGTCAATCCCGTGCCGACGGGCGCGCAGCCCATGGAGGGCGGCAAGGCGGAGCGCGCGGCCGCGCGCTGGGCCGTCGTGGCCGGCGGCGGCGTCCTCGTCGTGATCACTCTGACGGTCGTCTGGCTGTCCGATCCTCCGATCGACCTCGACGCGGTCCCCGCCGCGCCCGCCGCGGCGGCCGCCGAACCCGCGCCGGCTCCGGCTCCGGCTCCGGGTCCGGTTCCGGGTCCGGGTCCCGCTCCGGCCGTCGCCAAGCCCGACCCCGCGCCCGCTCCTGCCGGACTGGCGGCCGTCCCGCTCCACGCCTGGCCGCAGTTCCGCGGCCCGAACGGCCTGGCGGTGGCGGGCCACAAGAGCGCGCCGCTGACCTGGAACGGCTCGAGCGGCGAGGGCGTGCTCTGGAAGGCCGAGATCCCCACGTCCGGCACCAACTCGCCCGTAGTCTGGGACAAGAAGGTCTTCGTCTCCGGCTCCGACGAGAAGAAGCTGGAGGTCTACGCGTACGACGTCGACAAGGGCGCCCTGCTCTGGACCGGCGAGGTGCCCAACACGCTGGACAAGCCCCTCAAGGTCATGGAGGGGACGACCTACGCGGCCTCGACCCTGGCGACGGACGGGGCGCGCGTGTACGCGATCTTCGCGACGGGGGACCTCGCGGCGTTCACGCTCGACGGCAAGCGACTCTGGGCGAAGTCGCTCGGCCTGCAGAAGAACAGCTACGGCTACACGTCCTCGCTCGCCGCGTTCGGCGGGCGGGTGCTCGTGCAGTACGACGACCAGAAGGGCGGCCGCTTCGTGGCGTTCGACGGCCAGACGGGGCAGCCCGCGTGGGACGTCAAGCGGACGGTCACGGAAGCCTGGGCGACGCCGGTGGTGGTCGACGCGGGGAAGCGCCTCGAGGCGATCGTGTACGGGAAGCCGTACGTCGCGGCCTACGACCCGCGGACGGGCAAGGAGCTGTGGAAGGTCGAGGGCATGGAGGGCGAGGTGGCCCCGTCGCCCGCGTTCGCGGCGGGCGTGGTCTTCGTGGGCACGGACCATTCGGCGATGGTGGCGATCCAGACGGGCGGCGACGGCAAGGTGCTCTGGAAGTACGAGGACGACCTGCCGGACGTCGCGAGCCCGGTCGCGACGGAGAAGTTCCTGATCATGTGCTCCAGCGGCGGGGTGATCAGCTGCCTGGACGCGAAGACGGGGAAGAAGGTCTGGTCGAAGGAGTTCGACGAGGGCTTCTACGGCTCGCCGATCCTGGTGGACGACCGGGTCTACGTCATGGACCGGGCGGGGGTGACCCACGTGTTCAAGGCGGCCGACAAGTACGAGTCCCTGGCGGCCAACCCGCTGGGAGAGAAGGCCGACTGCACCCCGGCGATTCCCGAGGGCCGGATCTACCTCCGGAGCGAAAAGCGTCTATACTGCTTGGGCAAGAGCGGCACATGACGGAAACGGCCATCGACCTGGCGGACGTGGACCGGATCGTCGCGGAGACGGGCCGGGGCCGCGAGAACGTCATCCCCATCCTCCGGAAGATCCAGCAGAAGTACAACTGGCTCCCGGAGACGGCGCTGAAGCGCGTCTGCGAAGTCTCGGACATCACGCCCTCGCAGATCGTCGGCGTCTCGACGTTCTATCACAAGTTCCGCCACAAGCCCGCCGGGAAGCACTTCGCCAACGTCTGCGTCGGCACCGCCTGCCACGTGAAGGGGGCGGAGCAGATCATCGACGGCGTCCGCCTCAGCCGCGGCATCGCCGCCGACCAGGACACCGACCCGCAGGGCGAGTACACCATCTGCAAGGTCGCCTGCCTGGGCTGCTGCACGCTGGCGCCCGTCGTGCAGGTCGACGACGCCATCCACGGCTACCTGACGTCCGGCAGCGTGGGCAAGATGCTCAGCGACTTCCTCGTGCTGGACAAGGACCGCAAGAAGAACCGCGCCGAAACCCCGCGCACGGCGGCGGAATCGGGCGTCGCGGAGATCCGCATCGGCCACGGCTCCTGCTGCATCGCGTCGGGGGCCGTCGACGTCCGCGAATCGCTCGAGAAGGCGGCGGCGGAGCTGCGGGTCGACGTCCGGATCAAGCCGGTGGGCTGCTCCGGCTTCTGCGACCAGAGCCCGCTGGTGGAGGTCTACGACGGCCAGAGCGAGCCGGTGCTCTACGCCAAGGTGCACGCGGACGAGGCGGCGCGGATCGTGCAGCGGCACTTCCGGCCGAAGGGCCTGCTGGGCCGGATGAAGGCCTGGGCGGGGAACTTCGTCGGGAAGATCACGACGGACCAGGCCTGGCAGCCGGTGACGAAGTACTCGCTGGACACGCGGGACCCGGCGGTGAGCCAGTTCCTCGGCCGGCAGGTCCACATCGTGACCGAGCACTACGGCCGGATGGATCCGCTGGACGTCGACGAATACGAGCGCAAGGACGGCTTCAAG
The DNA here is from genome assembly GCA_036383955.1 of Planctomycetota bacterium. GTDB lineage: Bacteria > Planctomycetota > MHYJ01 > MHYJ01 > JACPRB01 > JACQFK01. Next base: position 7,757 of record DASVNH010000235.1, read on the forward strand.
GCGCTGCGCAAGGTCCTGGCCGACAAGAACCCCGACGGGGTCATCAAGGAGATCCTGGACTCGGGGCTGCGGGGCCGGGGCGGCGGCGGCTTCCCGACGGGCCGCAAGTGGTCGTTCGTGAAGGCGGCCAAGAACACGCCGAAGACGGCGATCGTGAACGGCGACGAGGGCGATCCGGGCGCGTTCATGGACCGGGTCGTCATGGAGTGCTATCCCTTCCGCGTGCTGGAAGGCCTGATGATCGGGGCCTACTCCGTGGGCGCGGAGAAGGGCGTGCTCTACATCCGCGCGGAGTATCCGCTGGCGATCGAGCGGATGGAGAAGGCCGCCGCGATCATGCGCGAGAAGGGGCTGCTGGGGAAGGACATCCTGGGCAGCGGCTTCAACTTCGACGTCCGGGTCTCCGAGGGCGCCGGGGCGTTCGTGTGTGGCGAGGAGACGGCGCTGATCCACTCGGTCGAGGGTGACCGGGGCATGCCGAGCTTCCGCCCGCCGTTCCCGGCGATCGCGGGCCTCTGGGGCCTGCCGACGCTGATCAACAACGTCGAGACCTACGCCTGCGTGCCGTGGATCCTGCGGAACGGGGCCGCGAAGTTCGCGGAGTACGGCGTCGGAAAGAGCCGGGGCACGAAGGTGTTCTCGCTGGCCGGCAAGGTCCTGCACGGCGGGCTGATCGAGGTGCCGATGGGCATCACGATCCGGCAGATCGTGGAGGAGATCGGCGGCGGCTGCGGGGAAAAGCGGACCTTCAAGGCCGTGCAGATCGGCGGGCCGTCGGGCGGGTGCATCCCCTCGTCCATGGCCGACATCATGGTCGACTACGAGGAGCTGATCAAAGTCGGCGCGATGATGGGCTCGGGCGGGCTGGTCGTGATGGACGACCAGGACTGCATGGTCAACGTCGCCTGGTACTTCATGAAGTTCATGCGGGACGAGTCCTGCGGCAAGTGCACGCCCTGCCGGGTGGGCACGATGCGCATGTACGAGATCCTGGAGCGCATGTGCGCCGGCAAGGCGCGGCCCGGCGACGTGAAGCGCCTGGAGGACATGTCGCCCCTCATCAAGCAGGGCAGCCTCTGCGGCCTGGGGACGACGGCCCCGAACCCGGTGCTGACCACGCTCAAGTACTTCCGCGAGGAGTACGACGAGCACGAGAAGGGCTACTGCCGGGCCAAGAAGTGCGTGCCGCTCATCAAGTACGTCATCAACGAGGACTGCATCGGCTGCACGCGCTGCGCCCAGGCCTGCCCGACGGACGCCATCGCGGTGCGGCCCTACCTGCAGCACACGATCGACCTCTCCAAGTGCGTGTCCTGCGACATGTGCAACCAGGCGTGCCCGGTGGACGCCGTCCAGATCGCCCACAAGAGCGACAACCGGCCCCTGCCGGTGGGCGGCATGCCCGTGACCTCCTCCGTACGATGAATCACCACGAAGACACAAAGGACACGGAGATGCGTTATTGGACGTCCCTCCGCGCCCCCCAGGGGGGGAGGGGGGACCTCCACAAAGGGCGTCTTCGTGGTCTTTGTGTCTTTGTGGTGAATCACGGGGGGACGGTTGCCTAAGCTCGAGATCAACGGCCAGCCCATCGAGGTGCCCGACGGCACGCGCGTCATCGACGCCGCGCGCAAGCTCGGGGTCACCATTCCCACCATGTGCTACATGGAGGGGATGGTCCCCTACACCTCGTGCATGATCTGCCTCGTCAAGGACGAGGGGCTCAACAAGATGGTCCCGGGCTGCTCCGCCATCTGCGCGGAGGGGCAGAAGATCACCACGGAGAACGACGACACCAAGAAGGCCCGCAAGTTCAACCTCGAGCTGCTCTTCAGCGACCACATCGGCGACTGCGAGGCCCCCTGCCACCGCGCCTGCAAGTCGCACATCAACATCCCCGCCATGATCCGCCACGTCATGGCGGAGAACCTGGACGGGGCCGTCGAGGTCCTGCGCCACGCCGCCGGCCCGACCAACCTCCCCTGCCACGGCTGCGAGGCCTCCTGCGAGCCCGGCTGCCGCCGCGGCAAGAACGACTCGCCCGTCTCCATCCGCAACATCGTCGCCTTCGTCCACGACTGGGGCGCGCAGAACACCAAGTGGAAGGCGGGCGAGAACGACGGCAAGAAAGAGGAGAAGCGCTTCAACTGCGCCATCGGCAAGCTCAAGGAGGGCGAGATCGAGTCCTTCATGCTCGAGGCCTCGCCCATCCCCCGCGTCGAGCCCCAGGCCGGCCCCGAAGCCCTCTTCAACCTCGAGGAGGCCAAGGCCGAAGGCTCCCGCTGCATGCACTGCGACTGCCGCAAGGCCGACTCCTGCGCCCTGCGCGACTACGCCGACCTCTACGGCGTCAAGCAGCGCGAATACCAGCCCGACAACCGCAACCACTTCAAGCAGATCCGGCAGCACGGCGACATCCTGTACGAGCCGGAAAAGTGCATCAAGTGCGGCCTCTGCATCCGCATCACCGAGGTCAACAAGGAGAAGCTCGGCCTGACCTGGATCAACCGCGGCTTCGACATCGGCGTCGCGACGCCCTTCGACGCGGAGCTCAACTCCGCGCTCACCACCACCGCCGCGGGAGTCGTCGACGCCTGCCCGACCGCCGCGCTCTCGTACCGCGACCACGAGTCCGAGATCAAGGCCGTCCAGGTGCGCGGCACCGTCCAGGTCTTCCCGGTCGACTTCCGCCGCGACGCCGTGCCCGCGAAGGCCAAGCGCAAGCCCACCCCCAACCTGCTGTTGCCCGGCGGGGGGCCGGTCCCGGCGTCGGCGTTCTCGGAGCCGCCGAGGTCCTGAGACCCCTTGCGTGACTAGGTTGCGCGTCGTCCAGGTGCTCCCCGGCTCCGGGGACAGCTTCTACTGCGAAAACTGCGTCCGCGACAACGCCCTCGTCCGCTCCCTCGAGAAGGCCGGGCAGGACGTCGTCGCCGTCCCCATGTACCTCCCGCGCGTCGCCGACCCCCTCGAGGCGGCGGCGGACGTCCCGGTCTTCTACGGCGGCATCAACGCCTACCTCCAGCAGAGCTCGGCGCTGTTCCGCTGGACGCCGCGCTGGATCGACCGGATCTTCGACTCCAAGTTCCTCCTGAAGATCGCCGCCAAGCGCGCCGGCTCGGTCCGCGCCAAGGGCCTCGGGGAGATGACGCTCTCCGTCCTCCAGGGCCGCGAAGGCCGCCAGGCCAAGGAGCTGGAGCGCCTCGTCCGCTGGCTCGAGTCCATGGAGAAGCCCCAGATCACGCACCTCTCCAGCCCGCTGCTGCTCGGCATCGGCGCCGAGATCAAGCGCCGACTCGGCACCCCCATCGTCTGCACCCTCCAGGACGAGGACGTCTGGATCGACGCCATGGAGGAGCCCTGGCGCTCGAAGTGCTGGGAGACCATGGCCGAGGGCGCGAAGGACGTCGCCGCCTTCCACGCCGTCAGTCGCTACTTCGGCGACATCATGCGCGACCGCCTCCGCATCCCGCCCGAGAAGCTCCACGTCGCGCACGTGGGGCTCGACGCGGGGCCGGAGCCGGGAGAGCCCGCCAAAGCCCCCGCGATCGGCTTCCTGTCCCGGATGTCGGGAAAGATGGGCCTGGGCCTGCTCGTCGACGCCTGGACGATCCTCCGCAAGACCGTGCCGGGGCTGCGCCTGCACCTGTCGGGCGGCTCGACGGGCGACGACAAGCCGTTCCTCGACGCCCTGAGGAAGCGCTTCGCCGACGAGGGCTCGGCCGCGGACGTGACGTTCTTCGACGACCTGTCGCCCGAGCCGCGCCGGGCCTTCCTGTCCACGCTCTCGGTCCTTTCGGTGCCGGCCCCGAACGGCGTCGCGTTCGGCACGTATATCCTGGAGGCGCTCGCCGCGGGCGTGCCGGTCGTGCTGCCGAAGCTGGGCTCGTACCCGGAGATCGTGGAGGCCACCGGCGGCGGCGTGCTGTACGCGCCGAACGACGCGGCGACCCTGGCCCGCGAGCTCGGCGCGCTGCTGGCGGATCCGGGACGTCGGGCCGATCTCGCGAAACGCGGCCGGGAGGCCGTCGTGAAATCCTTCAGTCTCGCGTCGATGGCGGCGAGAATGCTGGAGATCTACCAAGGGGTCCTGAAGGCATGAGGACGTTCGCCGTCCTGGGCATCCTGGCCACGCTGGGCGCGTCGGCGCTCCTGGTGAAGCCGTCCCCCGGGCGAAACGAACCGGCCGATTCGCCGCCCCCCGCCGCCCAGGTGTCCGGCGAGTGGTTCACCTACCACGGCGGCTACGCGCTGGACGGCGTCGCGGACCAGGCGCCGCCGGACAAGCCGGAGCTCCTCTGGCGCTACAAGGCGGGCGCGCGCGTGCATTCCACGCCGCTGGTGGCCGACGGCCGCGTCTACACCGCGCATGCGAAGGGCGGGGTCGCCGCGCTCGGCCCCGACGGCCAGCCGGTCTGGACGGCCCAGCTCGGGAAGGAGCCCTTCAAGGCCCCGATGCTCTATCTCGCCAAGACGCTCGTCATGGGCAACGAGGCGGGGACGCTGTTCGCGCTCGACGCCGACACCGGCAAGGAGAAGTGGACCTACGCGGTGGGCGACACCATCCAGGGCTCCGCCAACCGCGTGGAGCTTCCCGGCGGCAAGGCCGGCGTCGTCGTCCTCTCGCAGTCCGACGGCTCGCTCCACTGCGTCGATCTCGAGACGGGCAAGCTCCAGTGGAAGACGCCCGAGTTCGAGCGCTGCGACGGCTCGCCGTCGTCCCTCGCCGGCCGCGTCGTCCTGGGCAGCTGCGCGTCCGCGCTCCACGTCTACGACACCGCCAAGCCCGGCAAGCCGGCGGACGTCGATCTCGGCGGCGACTCCCAGGTCGCGGGCGGCGTCGCCCTCTCCGGCGTCCAGGCCTTCGCCGGCACGCGCGGCGGCAAGCTGGTCGCGGCGGACGTCGCCGCGGGCAAGATCCTCTGGACCCTCGCGGAGAGCAAGAAGGAGGCGTTCGCGACGCCCGCCGTCGGCCCGAACCTCGTCGTGTTCGCGAACGACGACGGCAAGGTCTACGGCGTCGACCGGTCGACCGGCAAGGCGCTCTGGTCGGCGGACACCGGCGGCTCCCCGGGCTCGCCCGTCATCGCCGGGAACCGGGTCGTGGTGGCCTCGAGCGGCACGCTGCTGATCTTCGACCTCCTGAAGGGCGACAAGATCTGGTCGGCGGAAGTCAGCGACGACGCGACGCCCCCGGCCGTCGCGGGCGGCGTCATCTACGTCGGGGCCGACGACGGCACCGTCAGCGCCTGGGGCAAGAAGTAGCTTGGCCCTCCTGGAAGCCGTCGGGATCTCCAAGAGCTTCGTTTCCCCCGAAGGGGCCGAAACGCGGGTGCTGAACGGCGTCGACCTCGCCGTCGCCGCCGGCGAGACGGTCGCGATCACCGGGCCGTCGGGCTGCGGCAAAAGCACGCTCCTGAACATCCTGGCGACGCTGGACCGTCCGACGTCCGGCCGGGTGACGCTGGACGGGCGCGACGTCCTGCTCCTGGGCGAGGCGGAGCTCGCGGGGCTGCGGTCGACGGCCGTCGGGCTGGTCTTCCAGGCGCATCACCTGCTGCCGCAGTGCAGCGTGCTGGAGAACGTGCTGGTGCCGGCGGCCGCGGCGCGGAACGGCGGCGCGGAAGGGCGGGCGAAGGAGCTGCTGAAGCGCGTGGGCCTGGGCGACCGGCTCTCGCACCGGCCGGGGCAGCTTTCGGGCGGGGAGTGCCAGCGGGCGGCGGTGGTGCGGGCGCTGGTGAACAAGCCCAAGCTGCTGCTGGCGGACGAGCCGACCGGCTCGCTGGACCGCGAGAACGCGGCCTCGCTCGGCGCGCTGCTCCTGGAGCTGAACCGCGAGGAAGGCACCGCGCTCATCCTGGTGACGCACGCGCCGGACCTGGCGGCCCGGGCGGGCCGGACGCTGAAGCTCCTCGACGGCCGGCTGACGTGAACAGCTCCCTCCTCGTCTTCCGGGGGCTGCGGCACTACCGGCGGACGCATCTGGGCGTGCTCATCGGCTGCGCCGTCTCCACGGCCGTGCTCGGCGGCGCGCTCTACGTGGGCGACTCCGTCCGCGTGAGCCTCCAACGCGCGGCCCTGGCGCGGCTCGGCCCCGTCGTCTCCGCGATGGAGACGGGGGACCGCTACTTCCGTGACGACCTTCCCGCACGGCTCGCGACCGGCGCCGCCGCGCTGCGCGTGCGCGGCATGGCGCTCCGGACGGACGGCGGCCAGGTCAACCGGGTGGACGTGTACGGCGTCGACGCCCGCTTCCTCGGCCGGCCGGCGCCGCCGGCGGGGCAGGTGGCCCTCGGCGAGCGCCTCGCGGCCGCGATCGGCGCCAAGGCCGGCGGGGACGTGACCCTGCGTTACGACAAGCCGAGCCTGCTCGCCAAGGACGCCCCGCTGTCGTCCCGCAAGGAGAGCGGCACGATCCGCCGCCTGCTCGCCGTGTCCGACGTCCTGCCGGACGACCGCATGGGCCGCTTCAGCCTGCGCTCCGACCAGGCGCCGGCGATGAACGCGTTCGTCGACCTCCGCTGGCTGCAGGGCGAGCTGAACCTCGAAGGCTGGGCCAACGTGCTGATCGCGCCGGGCCTACGCCCGGCCGGAGCGGCTTCGGCCGCGCAGGCGGGGGACGTCGACCTCGCCCGCGCGTTCACGATCCGCGACGCCGGCCTCGAGGTGAAGGCGTTCCCCGCCCACGGCGTCCTCCAGGTCCAGAGCCCCCGCGTCTACCTCGATCCGGCGGGAGCGGCGGCCGTCCGCGCGGCGGCCCCGAAGGCGGCCGGCGTCCTCTCGTTCCTCGTGAACGACCTGATCGTGGAGGGGGGGACGTCGACGCCCTACTCGTTCGCGACGGCGATCGAGCCGGGCGCGGGGCCCGTGCCGGCCGACCTGAAGGACGACGAGATCCTGGTCAACCAGTGGGTGTCCGACCGCACGGGCGCGAAGGCGGGCGGCCGGCTGACGATGACGTACTTCGAGATCCGGCCGGGGAACACCTACGCCGAGAAGCGGCGCGACTTCCGGATCCGCGGCGTGATCCCGATGGAGGCGCTCGTCGGCGAACGGGCGCTGGTGCCGGAGTTCCCCGGGCTGACGGACGTCGAGTCCTGCTCCGACTGGGAGATCGACATCCCCACGGACGAGAAGAAGCTGAACGACAAGGAGAACGAGGCCTACTGGAAGAAGCACAAACAGACGCCGAAGGCCTTCGTGACGCTCGCGGCGGGCCAGGCGATGTGGGGGAACCGCTTCGGCGACCTCATGGCCTTCCGCCTCCCGATGGGCGACGCGGCGGCGCTCGAGGCGGCGATCCGCGCGAAGCTCGATCCCGCGGCGGCCGGGCTGATCGTCCGGCCGGCGCGGGAGGAGGCCCTGCGCGCGGCGGCGGAGTCGATGGACCTGGGCCAGCTCTTCCTGGGGATGAGCGCGTTCCTGATCGGGGCCTCCCTGACGCTGACGGCGATGCTCTTCGTGTTCAGCGTCGAGCAGCGCGCGCGGGAGATGGGCGTCCTGCTCGCCACGGGCTTCACGCCCGGGCGCGTGCGCCGGCTCTTCCTGGCGGAAGGCGCCGTGATCGCCTTCTTCGGGGCCGCCGCCGGCCTTCCGGTGGGATCGGCGTTCGCGCGGGCGCTCGTCGACGGCCTCCGCGGGGCCTGGAGCGGCGCCGTGGCGTCGGCGGAGATCTCCTTCCATGCCTCCCCGGCCTCGTCGCTGACGGCCGTCGCCGCGGGCTTCGCGATCTCGCTGGGCGCGATGGCGCTGGCCCTCTGGCGCCAGGCGAAGCGGCCCGTGCGCGAGCTCGTCGCGGACGACTTCACGCTTTCCCTCGAGACCCGCGCGCGCGGCACGGGGCTCGCCGCGAAGGTCGCGCTGGCGACGTCCGCGGCCGCCGCGGCGGCGGTCGCGCTGGCGGTGCGCACGCCCCCGGGCTTCTTCGGCGCCGGCGCGCTGCTGCTGGTCGCGGGCCTCGCCGCGCTCCGGCTGCTGCTGCGGAGGCTGTCGACCCCCACGGGCGCGATGCCGACGCCGGCGGCCCTCGGCGTCCGGAACGCGGGGCGCCGGCCGGGCCGGGGGATGGCGGCGGCGGGCATGCTCGCGTGCGGCGCCTTTCTGGTGGTCTCGGTGTCGGCGATGCGCGAGGACTTCACGAACAGCGCGGGCGCGGGCGGCTTCGCGCTTTACGCGGAGTCGAGCGTGCCGATCACGGAAAACCTCAACGATCCGCGGGACCGCGACAAGCTGCGCCTGACGGAGCTGAAGGACGCGACGGTCGTCGCGATGAAGGCGCGGGACGGCGACGACGCGAGCTGCCTCAACCTGAACCAGTCGCTCACGCCGCCGCTGCTGGGCGTCGATCCGGCCGCGCTGAAGGGCCGGTTCGGGGCGGACTGGAGCCTCCTGGATCAGGATCTGGGGCCGGACGTCGTGCCCGCGATCGTGGGCGACGCGGCGACGCCGGTGTGGAAGCTGAAAAAGTCGATCGGCGCGCGGCTGGATTACGCGGACGAGCGGGGCCGCCCGTTCAAAGTCCAGCTGGTCGGCGCGCTGCCGACGCGGCTGTCGATCTTCCAGGGGCGGATGCTGGTCTCCGAGGCGCGCTTCGGACGTCTCTATCCCGCGGAGGCGGGGACGCGCGTCTTCGCGATCGACACGGCGAAGCCGAAGGAGGTCGCGGAACATCTGACGCGGCGGCTGGGAACGGCGGGCTTCGAGGTGACGACCGCCGCGGAGCGCCTGGAGCGCTTCTACCGGGTCGAGGCGACCTATCTGGCGATGTTTCAGGTGCTGGGCGGCCTGGGCGTGCTGCTGGGCAGCGCGGGCATGGGCGTGCTGGTGCTGCGCAACGTCATGGAGCGTCGCTCGGAGCTGGCGCTGCTGCGCGCGGTGGGCTACACGAAAGCCCAGGCCGTCGCCGTCGTCCAGACTGAGCACCGGGTGCTCGTGCTGGCCGGCCTGGCGGCGGGGACCCTGGCCTCGGCCCTGGCCGTCCTGCCCAGCGCGGCGCGGCCCGACGCCGACATCCCCCTCGTCACGCTGGCCGCGTTCCTGGGCGCCACGGCCCTGCTGGCTTTCGTCTGGATCGGGGCGGCGACGCGCGCGGCCATGCGCGCCGAGCTGGTCCGCGCCCTCCGGAACGAATGAGAACCGCGTGCTTGGCCGTCGCCCTGGCGCTCGCCGGATGTGCGGCGGGACGCGAGTGGGTCGCGGTCCCCGGCGCGGGACTGAAAACACAATTCAAATAGGGGTTTCGTAAACTCCTGAGCCGCACCTACTTCCAGACCTCGCGGGCGAGCGCCCAGAGCGCGAGAGAGGCGCCGGCCAGGAGGACCAGGATCAGCGCCAGGCGGACGGCCAGTTTGGCGGGGATGCCTTTCCTGCTTCGAATGAACGCCAGGACGTCCGCGCGCAGAGCTTCATTTTTCACGAAGGCGGGGCGTTCGCCGCGGCTCGCGATCTCGCCGGAGAAGGCGTAGACGGTCGACGGGCAGGAAGCTTCGGCGGAGGCCGTCCACGCCTCCAGCACGCCCGCCTTCACCAGCGCGTTCGCGTGGCCCACGTCGTCGCTCGGACAGCACCCGTCTTGGTCCGCCGGATCGCTGCCGACCAGCAGGAAATAGTCGTCCTTCCGTTCGATCAGCTTCACGAGACGCCGCCGCATCGGCTCCGCCGCGTCGACGAGGGCGTCCATCGACCGCGTCCGCGCCGGCGGTCGGGCGCTTTCGAAGGGGAGGTCGCCCAGGAGGCAGAGCGCGCCCCGCTCCTTGTACTGGTGGAGGTAGTTGTCCGGCTCGACGCCCTCCGCCGCGGGGAGCGCTTCGCCGCTCCGCAGCAGCTCGCCGGCGGCCGCGCGGACCGGCCGTCCCCGCCGAACGATGGTGCCGTCCTTGAGGATGAGCAGCTTGAAGGGGCCGGGGTAGAGAATCGACGCCCTTTCGCCGCCGACAGAGGGACTCAACGACGCCGCGAGCTTCGCCGCGTCGGCTTCGAACGTGTCGCAATCGAACGGCAACGGCTCCCGGCTCGCGACCGTGGCCTCGGTGACGTCGACGACCTTCGCGTAAGGGGGAAGCTTGTAGACGCGCGCGGTCTTCTCGCAGAGCCGCGTCGTGCCGAAGAGCAGATGCTTGTCGTCGTCGAGGGCGGCGGCCGCGGATCCCTTGTACGTCGCGCTACGGCCCGTCTCCCAGCAGGGGCCGTCCTTGCCCTTCCAGGCGCGGATCGTCCCCGACTCCAGCCGCAATCCGACGAAGCCGGCGCGCTCGATCTCCAGAAGGTCTCCGCCCGGGAAGTCGGCCGACTCCCCGTTCGCCAGCTTCGCGTAGACGTCCTTCGGGCTCACTTCAGGTCCCGCAGCTTCTTCACCACGTCCTTCAGCGCCGCCGCCATCGCGTTCATGGAGGCTTCGGTGGTGAGGCGCCCCATCGACACCCGCAGCGTGCCGAGGGCGAGGGCCTTCGACCGGCCCATGGCGAGGATGACGCGCGACGGCTCCATGCGGCCGCTGCCGCAGGCGGCGCCCGCCGAGATCGCGAAGCCGCGCAGATCCATCTCCTGGACGACGGTCTCGCCCGGGAGGTCGGGCAACGAGACCGACACGAGGCCCGGCAGTCCGGTTTCGGGATCCGAGTTGGCCACCAGGCTGGCGACGCCGGAAAGCTCGGCCTGGAGCTGCCGGGCGAGCCCGCGCAGCCGGGCCGTCTCGGCGTCGCGCATCCGCAGGCTGGCTTCGAGCGCGACGGCCGCCGCCGCCAGTCCCGCCACGTTCTCCGTGCCGCCGCGCGCGCCGCGCTCCTGCCCGCCGCCCTCGATCTGGGGGGCGAGCGCCGCCTTCCGGACGACGACGCCGCCGACGCCGCGCGGGCCGCCGAATTTGTGCGCCGAGAACGTGAGGTACGTGAACGGGACGTCGAGCGGCAGATGTCCGGCCGTCTGCGTGGCGTCGACGTGGAGCGGCACGCCCGGATCCTTCAGCGCGTGCACGACCCCCGTCTCGTTGTTGCCGTGCAGCACGCTCACGAGCGCCGTCTTCGGCCCGGGCTTCATCTCGCGCAGGCGGCCGTCGGGCCCGACCGGCAGGTCGTCGACCCGCTTCGGCCAGCGGTCCCGGGCGTATCCCGCGGACGGATGGACGTCCGCCGCGAGCAGCAGGCGGCCGTCGGCGTCCATCGCGCTTCGGATCACCAGGTTGTTCGCCTCGGTCGCGCCCGACGTGAGCACCAGCGTCGCGTCGGGGCAGCCGAGCAGGCGGAGGATGTCCTTCCGCGCCCCGTCGAGGATCTCCTTGGCCCGACGTCCTCCGCCGTGCGTCGACGACGGGCTGGCGAAGAGCTTGGCGGCGACTTCCTGCTGCCGCGCGAGGGCCTCCGCGAAGGGCGGCGCCGACGCCGCGTAGTCGAAGTATCCTTCGCTCACGGCCGCAGCCCCGCCTCTTGCATGTCGCGGAGGAGGACGTCGCGCGCCCGCAGCGGCACGCGGACGAGCCGGGTTTTCCCATCCTTCAGGACGGCGTAGGTGGCCGTCGCTCCGAGGCCGACGCTTCCCGCGTCGGACGTCTCGGAGAGCTCCAGGTCGTCGACCTTGAGCGTCGCCGGAAGCTCCTTGATCCAGGCCAGCCAGTCCTCGCCTTCGCGGCGGAGGCGGGTGCGGTGGATGAACTTGAGGACGAGGCCGCGGCCGACGACGTGGGTCAGGAGGTCGGCGAGCCGGGCGGTCTTCAGCTCCGGGATGTGGTCGAGCTTGCCCGCGACCTCCCGGGCCAGCCGGGTCTCGAAGTCGGGGGCGCGGAGGTCGAGCAGGAAGTCGCGGGTCGGCGCGTCGTCGGCCTGGACGCGGGTCGGGTCGCCGAAGATCTGATGGATCGTCCAGAGGATGCCCTCGCGGGCGCCGGGCTCGGGGTAGCCGGTGGCGGCGTTGATGGCCCAGCCGGGCTGGGTGGCCTTGCGGAGCAGGGCGCGCTCCTGGCGGCCGGCGAGGACCCGGGTGCCGCGCTTCTTGGCGAGCTCGAGGCATTCCCGGGGCCGCGGGCCCAGGCCCACGACGTTGCCCAGGAACAGGATCTCCTCGATCCCGGCGCCGCGGTCGTTGCGGACGTCGATGTTCCGAAGCACCGCCTCCAGAGCTTCGACGTCCCCATGGACGTTGGATAGGAGGGCCCGGCGCATCTAGCCAGTATACTGAGGAAACACATGATGACTATGCCGCTGACCGTTCTCCTGTTACTCGGCGCGCAGGACTGGCCGGGCTGGCGCGGGCCGCGCGGAGACGGCGGCTCGACCGAGACGGGCTTCCCGACCCGCTGGAGCCCGACGGAGGGCGTGAAGTGGAAGGTCCCCGTGCTCGGGAAGGGGCACTCCTCGCCGGTGATCAGCGGCGAGCGGCTCTTCCTGACGACCTGCGTCGAGGAGACGGGCGAGCGGAAGCTGCTGTGCCTGTCGACGTCCGACGGCCGGCTCCTCTGGGAGAAAACCCTCGTCACCACGCCCCTGGAGCACAAGCACGGGCTGAACAGCTTCGCGAGCTCGACGCCCGTCACCGACGGGAAGCGGGTCTGGGTCGCCTTCCTCGAGGCGCCCAAGTTCCAGGTCTTCTGCCTGGACATGGAAGGCCAGGTGGTCTGGAACGTCTCGCCGGGCACGTTCTCTTCGGTCCACGGCTTCTGCAGCTCGCCGGCGCTCTGGAAGGACACGGTGATCTTCAACGGGGACCAGGACGCCGTCGCGTGGATCGTCGCCCTCGAGAAGGAGACGGGCCGGGAGCGCTGGCGCGCCGACCGCCCCAACCGGACCCGCTCGTACGTGCCGCCGGTGATCTTCGAGGCGGCCGGACGTCCCCAGCTCGTCCTGAGCGGCAGCAAGTGCGTCGCCTCGTACGATCCCGACACGGGGAAGCAGATCTGGATCCTCGACGGCCCCACGGAGCAGTACGTCGCGAGCGTGGTCTACGCGGAAGGGATCTTCTTCGTCTCGGGCGGCTTTCCGAAGAGCTTCCTGACCGGGATCAAGCCCGACGGCCAGGGCAACGTCACGAAAACCCACGAGCTCTGGCGGGACACGAAGGGCGTCTCGTACGTGCCGTCGCCGATCGCCTGGGGCCCGCACTTCTACGTGGTGAGCGACGGCGGGCAGGCCAGCTGCCTCGACGCGAAGACGGGGAAGCGGTTCTGGATGCAGAAGCTCGGACCGCACCACAGCGCCTCCCCGGTGGCGGCCGAGGGCCGGCTCTACTTCACCGACGACAAGGGCGCGACCTACGTCCTCAAGGCGGGCGACGCCTTCGAGCTGATCGCGAAAAACGAGATCGGCGAGGAATGCTACTCCTCGCCCGCGCTGTCGAAGAAGCGGATCTACATCCGCGGCGCGAAACACCTGTTCTGCCTCGGGGAGTAAATCCTGGAAACCTGGTACCTCGGCCTGTTCCTGATCCTGGCGCTGGTGCTCGTGAAGCCGGCGATCCGGAGGATCGCGCACGCCCGGGACCTCCGGCTCCTCTCCTTCGACGGCGCGACGCCGCGGCGGAGCCTCCTGGGCTTCAGCGGCCTCCACATCGAGCGCGTCGCGTGGGAGGCGGACGTCGTCTTCAAGCCCATCTTCGAAAAAGGCGGGCACACCCACTTCAAGGCGGACCTGAAGCGGGCGACGCCGGACGTCGAATTCCGCTCCGACCAGGGAGGCGCCCTGGCGCTGACGCCGAAGGGCGACGAGGCGTTCGCGGAGAAGCTGCTGACGTCCGCCATGCGCGACCGCCTTTTGCGGCTGGGCGCGCTGGGAGGCCGTCTCTGGTATGTTCGGGGCGGCATACTGGAGATCGTGGGGCCGCTGGCGTCGCGCGACGAGGAGCTGCGGCCGTTTCTGACCCTGTGCGCGGAGATCGCGGACCTCGCGGTCGAGGCGCTCTCCAAATAGGAGGATCCATGGCGGACCTGAGTCCCGGACGGGAGCTGGACGCGGCGGTGGCGGCGAAGGTGATGGGCTGGCACGACGTGAAGTTCCAGCCGATCGCCAACGCCTTCGGCGAGAAGGTGCTCGACGAGTACGCGGGCCATCCGCCGAACGACCTCCTCAAGAACGCGATCATTCCCAAGTACAGCTCCAACATCCAGTTCGCGTGGGAGGTCCTGGAGAAGCTCAAGTCGATCTCCGTCTTCGCGGCGGTGATCTCCGCGAAGGGCCAGCCCTGGGTCTGCAAGGTGAACAAGGACACGGCCTTCGTGGAGGAGCGCGCCGACGCGGCGCCCCTGGCGATCTGCAAGGCCGCCCTCAAAGCCGTGAGCGAGGAGTAGCGTGGGCGGGAAGGCGTTTGTCGTCGCGCTCGCGGTGGCCGCGGCCCTCGCGCTGGGCGCGATCGCGTTCATGCTGCTGCGCAAGGCGCCGCCGCTGGAGGACGTCGGGCCCCATCCCTTCGGCGACCCCACGATCGCGACGACCGAGGCCGACACGGCCGCGCTCAAGATCCTGAACGGGGCGGAGAAGGCGTCGAAGCGCAAGATGCCGGAGACGGCGCTGCGGTTCTACGACGACGTCGACCTCCGCTACGCGCACACGAACGTCTACGCCGAGTACCGGACCGTGATCTGGGAGGAAATGGCCAAGTGCCACGCGGCGCTCGGCCGGGGCGGCGACGCGGCCGCGCGCTTCATCGCGGGGCGCAAGGCCCTGCACGAGCGCTGGCTCAAGCTCAAGGCCGGCCCGCGCCCGAAGGCGGAGCTCGAGGCCTTCCTGAAGGAGTTGCCGCCCGACGACGGCCGCCGCCCCCAGGTCGAATCCTGGCTCGCGGAATAACCCCGGACGGACAAAGGAAGGTCGGGCGAACCGTTCCGGAGGGCCGACCTTTGAAAATCCGACTCTTGCTCCTCTGTCTCCTCAGCGGCTGCGGCAGCGGTTCGTCGTCGTCGTCGTCCGGCGGCGGAAGTCCCGCCGGAGGCGCGCTTCCGGCGGGCTGGGCCGCCAAGGACGTGGGCTCGCCCGGCCAGCCCGGCAGCGCGTCCCACGGGGGAGGGGTGTTCACGCTCTGCGGGTCCGGCGCCGACATCTGGGGCTCCGCCGACGCCTTCCAGTACTCCTATCTCGGCATGTCCGGCGACGGCACCCTCGTCGCCCGCGTGCTCGGCCTGGACAACACCGACGTCTGGGCCAAGGCCGGCGTCATGATCCGGGAGTCGCTCGCCGCGAACGCGAAGTTCGCCATGACCGTCGTCACCCCCGTCAACGGCGCGCTGATGCAGTTCCGCGAAAGCACGGGCGGGAACGCCGACCTCCTCCCGGGCCTGATGCTGGGCGCGCCGCTCTGGGTCCGGCTCAGCCGGGCCGGCGACGTCTTCAGCGCCGCGCTCTCCGCCGACGGCAACGCCTGGACGTCGGTGGGCAGCAAGACGATCGCGATGGGCGCCGACGTCCTCGCGGGCCTCTGCCTCACGTCGCACACGAACGCGGCCACCGCCTGCGCCACCTTCGACCACGTGACCTGGTCGGGCAGCGGCACGAGCCTGCCCTCGCCCTGGTCGAGCCAGGACATCGGCGCGACGGGGGGCAGCGCCACCTTCGCGGGCGGCACGTTCACCGTCTGCGGCTCCGGGGCGGACATCTGGGGGACGTCGGACGCCTTCCGCTTCGTCTCCCAGCCCCTCGACGGCGACGGCCAGATCAGCGCGCGCGTGGGCAGCCTGACGAACACGGACGCCTGGGCGAAGGCGGGCGTCATGATCCGGGAGTCGCTCGCCGCGGACGCGAAGTTCGCGATGACGGTGACCACGCCCACGAACGGCACGACCTTCCAGTACCGGACGTCGACCGGCGGCGGCGCGAGCCTGCAGAGCGGCCAGATGATTCACCCGCCCGCCTGGGTGCGCGTGAGCCGCTCCGGGAACACCTTCGCGGGCTACGTCTCGACGGACGGCGCGAACTGGACGTCGATCGGCAGCCAGGACATCTCCATGAACGCGAGCGTCTACGTCGGCCTCTGCGTGACGGCGCATAACACTTCAGCGACGGCCTGCGCCAGCATCGACAATGTGAGCCTCGGGGCGGCCCCGCCGCCGCCTCCTCCTCCTCCCCCGCCGCCTCCGCCCACGGGCTCGATCTCAATCAGCTCGCCGAAGACGCGGATCGTCTATCAGCGGAACAATTCCAATCAGGCCTGGGTGCGGATCTCGGGGGGCTGCTCGAACGTGACGAGCGTCCAGGCCCGGCTCGTGGCGCGGCAGGGAGGGACGTCGACGGACTGGACGACCATCGACGATTCGACGCCGGGCTCCTACGACGGCGCGTTGCAGGGGACCGGGGGGTGGTACAACCTCGAAGTCCGGGGCATGAACGGCGGCACGCAGGCCGCGGCCGCGACGCTGGAGCGGGTCGGCATCGGCGAGGTCTTCGTGGTCGTGGGCCACTCGGTGGCGCACACGTCGGGGATCGGCGACATCGCCGGCGCGTCGGACGACCGGGTGAACACGATCCCGCTGCTGGGCGGGACGATGCACGACAACTACAACAACACGGGGGATCCGCAGTACCTGCCGCGGGACTTCGGGCACTACGGATCGGGAGTGAGCCCGGCGCCGTTCGGCGGGAACAACTACTTCTGGTCGCGCTTCGCGGAGATCCTGGCGCAGCGGAAGAACGTGCCGGTGATCGTGTACAACGCGGCCTTCGGCGGGACGAGCCTGGAGCACTGGTCCAAGTCGTCGCAGGGGATCTGGTTCGACCACTCGTTCGTGAAGGCGTCGATCCGCATGCCGTACATCAACCTCTACAACGCGTTGAAGACCCTCGTGCAGCCCACGGGCGTGCGGGCCATCTTGGCGGACCAGGGGGCGAACGACGCGGGCAACGGGAACGAGGACCAGGTCCTGGGCTACTACCAGACCTTCGTGAACCAGGCCCGGGCGGATCTGGGTCACGGGTCGCTGGCGGTGGTGGTGAACCGCGCGACGCCCTACATGACGGTGAATCTGATCCGGCGCGTGCAGGAGCGGATGATCGGGACGTCGAACTGCTTCGCGGGGCCGGACTACGACACCCTCGCGCCCGAGGACCGCTACGACGGCATCCACCTGGCGCTTTCCGGCCAGTCCAAGGTCGCCCAGATGTGGGCCGACGCCCTCAACGACGGGTTCTTCGCCAACAGCCAGCCGTGGCAACCCTAGTGTTGACGAAATGACCGCGTCAGAACGTCAACCCTAGGCCGGCTTCCGGCGGAAGATGTCGAGGAAGCGGTCCTCGTGGTCCTTGAAGACGCCCAGGCGGTCGAGCTCGCGCTTGAGCTCGAAGGCCTTGGAGCGGTCGCGGGAGGCCTGGACGAAGAGCTCCTCGACGCGCCGCTGATCCTCGTCGTTCAGGGCCTCGGGGACGGCGGGATCGCCGCTGGCGGTGTCGGGAACCGGCGCGGGGGTGTCGCCGCCCTCCGTCCGGTCGCGCAGGGCCTCCTCGACCTTCTGGATCGCGGCGGTCAGCTGGGTCTCCATGGCATGCCCGTACTCCGCCAGCTCGCGGAGATCGATCTCGATCTGGGCGAGGCGGGCGAAGGCGTCGGCGATGGCGTGGGCGGCCTTCGGCCAGGGGACCTGGGTGGCGAACGCGGGCATCTCTCCCAGGAGGCAGACGCCGCGGATGCCGCGCTCGGCGGCGGCGGCGAGGAAGACGCCGTTCAGGCCGGTGATGCGGCCCTCTTCGATGACCTCGATCCCCCTGTGCCGGAGCTCCTGGAGGCCCTCGCGGTCGCTGGCCGCGCCGAAGACGCGGGCCGGGTCCCCGGGATTCATGTTGGTGGCCAGCGCCGCGAAGGTGTAGACCTGGGCGACGCCCTGCCGCTGGGCCCGGTCCAGGACGCGGCGGCAGTAGTCGAGGTTCCGGAGGGCCGGCTGCGCCTCGCCGATCAGGACGCGGAGGTCCGCCTGCCGCGGCCGGTCCTTCCAGACGAATAGGTGGCTCGCCGGCGGACGTCCCGCGCGCGCCAGGCCGTCCTTGATGTCCACGTGGTCCAGGTCGAAGAGGTCGCCCGTGGGCGGCGCCTCCTCCTCATGCATATGCAGCTTGGACATGAGGTAGTAGCCCGCCGTGACGGCGACCTGCCCCATGCCCGGCCAGACCGCCACCAGGCGGGACCGGGTCGCGGTGTTGCGCTGAATCAAGGCGTACCTCTCCAGGTTCGAGCCGCCCGGAAGCCGGCGCGTTATTCAGGGAGAGGGGGCGTCGCGAACCGCATGACGCGCCCCCGCTTTCGTAAAGCGGTGCGGGTCGGGGAGAAAGGTGGAGCCGAGAAAGGGATTCGAACCCTCAACCCCCGCTTTACGAAAGCGGTGCTCTACCATTGAGCTATCTCGGCACGGCGAGGCTTGAGCGGGACAATAGTATTTCGCCCTCACCGCGCTGTCAAGGACGTAGGCCCCTGTCCTAGTCGATCCAGAACACGTTGCGGACCGGCCCCGTCTGCCCGGGCTCCGCGTTCCGGACCACCGACACCCAGGCGCGGAACCGGACCGTCTTGTGCTCCGGATGCCGCACCGCCCCGCGGACGAAGATCGCCACCGACGGGCCCCGGCCGGCGTCGGCCGACGTCCACCGCGGCGCCGGCAGCCGGACCAGTTCGTCCGCCGTGTGCGGGTGGCCGCCCGCCCCGATCGGCTCCTTCGCCAGCACCACCGCCCGCCGCGCCGCGATCATCCGCTCCAGGGAGCCCGACTCCCCGGGCGTCAGCGGCACGAAGAACCACTCGCCCTGGCGGACGGACGTCGACGGCAGCCGCCGCGGCCGGAGCGAATCGTGCGCGTTCCGCACCGTCGTGCCGCCCGCCAGCCGCGCGATGAACAGGTGCCGCTCGTCCATGCCGCAGAGGTAGCGGGACTTGCCCGACGTCCAGCGCTCCACCGCGTACGTCTCGGCCGTGAATCCGGCCAGGCGACCGCCGGCGCGGCGCGCCGCCCCCTTCAGCTCGCCCGCCCGCAGGCGCATCCGGGGCAGCGTCTCCACGAAGAGCCGCTTGGGCTCCCGCACGAGCAGCACCAGCTGACGGAGCTTCGGGTCGGTCGACAGGACGTCGGCCGACGCCTCCGTGCCCGGCCAGACCCGGAAATGCTCCGCGCGCCCGAGGCGGCGGATGTCCATCTGGAAGATGTCGGGATTCGAAGGCTGGATCGGAGCGAGCGCGGGCCGAAGGTCGAGCCCGGCGTCGCCGAAACGGCGGATGAGCGTCGCGTCCATGGGTCTCCTCGCGGACGCGTTGATGGAGGGGTATACTGTTCAACCGTCGACTTCCCGAAAGGTTCACGATGACGATCATGCTTTTGCTGGCGCTTCAGGACGCGATCAAGCTGGAGCTCAAGTCCGCCGTCGGCGAGAAGAGCGTCCACACGCGGCGGGAGTCGAACACCGGCAAAATCCTTGTGACGGTCGCCGGGCAGAAGGTCTCCGAGAACACGCTGGAAGTCGAGACGCGCCGGCACCGTGACGAGGTGCTGGAGGTCGACGGCCCCGCGCCGGTCCGGGTACGCCGGACGATCGAGGCGTGGAGCGAGATCAAAGAGAAGGGCGCCCAGGCCGTGAAAGCGGTCAAGACGCTGCAAGGCAAGACGATCGTCCTGAAGAGGACCGCCGACGGGGGCACCGCCGTCGAAGGCGCGGAAGGCGCGCCCGCCGCCGAGGTCCGCAAGCAGCGGCTGCGGCCCGAGATCCTCTTCGGCGCGTTCCCGGCCCAGCCGGTGGCCGTCGGGCAGGAGTGGCAGATCGAAGAGGCGGCGCTCCTGAAGGACTTCGGCGAGACGGGCGAGGACGACGCCGCGCGGTTCACGACGGCCAAAGGCGGCGCGAAGCTGGAGAAGCTCGAGGAGCACAAGGGCGCGCGCTGCGCGGTCGTGGCCGTGAGCGTGAAGGCGTCCGGCACGATCAAGGGGCAGACGGCGCTGAAGTCGTCCTTCGACATCCGCGCGCGGGTCTGGATGGACGTCGCGAAGGGCCGCGTGCTGACGATGAAGGGGGAAGGGGAGGGGAAGATCGAGGGCACGCTCGATCAGGACGGAGAGAAGATCCAGCTCGACGGGACGTTCACGCTCTCGATCGAGGCCGAGCAGGTCTACGAATAGGACCAGGCCCCAGGACCTGGACCAGGGACGTGGCTGTTTCCCGGGGGAATCGACGGGACGACGTCAGGCGGCGACGGCCGGGAAGGGTCTCTCAGCTGCCCCCCTCGGGGGCGATGACGCGGTCGCGTCTAACGTTCCAGGGCTCCTGGTCCTGGTACCTGGTCCTCAGGCGACGGTCACCTTCGTCATCTTGTCGCCCTGGGCGATCTTGTTCACGACGTCCTGGCCGGTCGTGACCTGGCCGAAGACGGTGTGGACGCCGTCGAGGTGGGGCGTCGGGCCGTGCGTGATGAAGAACTGGGAGCCGCCGGTGCAGGCGCCCTGGATCTTCGCGCCGGTCTTGGGGTCGTGCTTGCACTGGCCCTTGTGGGCCATCGACAGCGCGCCGGTGCCGTGCTTCTTCGGGTTGATCTCACACTCGATCTCATAGCCGGGGCCGCCGCGGCCGCTGCCGGTCGGATCGCCGCCCTGGACCATGAAGTTGGCGATCACCCGGTGGAAGGCGACGCCGTTGTAGTAGCCGGAATTGGCGAGCTTCTCGAAGTTCGCCACCGTCTTGGGAGCCTCCTTGTCGAAGAGCTCGATGATGATCGTCCCCTTCGAAGTCTCCATCGTCGCGGTCTTCGCCATGGCGCGCCCCTTTCTGTAGTAAGTGTCGCAAGGAATATAGGGAACGCCCAGGGGGTTTCCTATAATTAAATGATGCTCTCCCTGCTCGCGGCGCTGGCGCTGCAGATCGACCTCGGCGGCAAGCCCGCGAAGAAGCCGTCCGTCGAGATCTTTTCGATCAAGCCGGAAAAGGCGGAGGTCAAGGCCGGGGAGGTCTTCAAGGTCGCCTTCGAGCTGAAGATCCCCGAGAAGTGGCACATCTACCCGACGACCCCGACCACGACGGGGACGCCCACCAAGATCGTGTCGGAGGCGGCGGAGGTCGCCGGCCCCTACGAGGAGCCCAAGCCGAAACAGCACCCCAAGAGCGAATTCATCGACGCCTACGAATATCACGAGGGGACGATCACGCTTACGGCGCCGCTGCGCCTGAAGGCGGACGCGAAGCCCGGGCCTTTCGAGCTGAAGGGCGTCCTCGACTACCAGATCTGCGATCCCGAGACCTGCGTGCCGGTGAAGACGCCGTTTTCGCTCTCGATCGCGGTCCTGGCGGGGCAGGCCGTCGCCCCGCCGCCGCCGTCCGAGGAGAAGGCGCCGACCTCGTTCTTCTACATGCTGGGCCTCGCGTTCGTGGGCGGCCTGGTGCTGAACATCATGCCCTGCGTGCTGCCGGTGCTCATGAACAAGCTGGGCAGCCTGGTGAAGCAGCAGGATCTGACCCCGGGCCAGAAGCGGGCGGCGGCGCTGTCGTTCACGGCGGGGATCCTCGTCTGCCTCGACGCCTTCGCGGTGGCGGTGGTGATCCTGCGCGGCCTGGGCCGCAAGGTGGGCTGGGGCTTCCAATTCCAGGAGCCGGCCTTCGTGATCGGCCTGGCGACGCTGATCTTCGTCTTCGCGCTGAGCCTGCTGGGCGTCTTCAACGTCCCCTCGCTCGCGACGGGCGCGGCGGCGGACGCCTCGCGCAAGAAAGGGCTCTCCAAGCACTTCTTCACCGGCTTCTACATGACGCTGGTCGCGACGCCCTGCAGCGCGCCGGGCCTCGGCTCGGCCATCGGCTACGCCTTCACGCTGCCGGGCGCCGGCATCGTCCTCTTCTTCACGGTCGCCGGCCTCGGCCTCGCGTTCCCCTTCCTCCTCGTCGGCTTCTTCCCCCGGATGCTCCGCTTCCTGCCCAAGCCCGGCGCCTGGATGGAGGTCTTCGAGCGCGTCAGCGGCTTCCTGCTGATGGCCGTGGTGGTCTGGCTCATCGACACCCTGGGCTCCCTCACCGGCCAGCGCGGCATGACGGGCTTCGTCGCGTTCCTGACGGCCGTCGCTCTCAGCGCGTGGATCGTGGGACGCTGGGGCTCGGAGGTCGCGGAGCGGCGCTCGCGCGTCCTCGCGCTGATCTCGGCGCTGATCCTGGCGGTCGTCGCCGGCCGCTTCTTCCTCGTGACCGAGCGCTACGTGCCGCCGGTGGTTACGACGGGCATCCAGCTGGAGAAGCTCGACTTCTCGAAACACATTCCCTGGCAGCCGTTCAGCGAGGAGAACGTGGCGGCCGTGCGGGCGGCCCGGAAGCCGGGTTTCATCGACTTCACCGCGGACTGGTGACTGACCTGCAAGACCAACGAGCGCGTCGCGCTCGAGACGGACGCCGTGAAGGCGGAGATGGCCAAGCTTGGGGTCGTGCCGATCAAGGCGGATTTCACGCAGCCGAGCGACCTGATCCAGAAATGGCTGGACCGCTACGAGCGGGGCGGCGTGCCGATGTACGTGGTGCTGCCCGCCGATCCCGCGAAGCCGCCCTTTCTGCTTCCGGAGGCGCTGCTGCCCGGGATCGTCATCGACGCCTTGCGGAAGGCCGCCCAGAACTAGGAGGGACACCATGTCCAATCTGCCGCCCGTGACCGACGCCGATTTCGACGCCCAGGTGCTGAAGGCGCCCGCCGCCATGGTGGACGTCTGGGGCGAAGGCTGAGGTGCCTGCGTCCGCCTGGCTCCCGTGGTGGAGCAGATCGCGAAGGACTATGCCGGCAAGGTGAAGGTCGTCGGCCTGGACGCCCACAACAATTACGACACGGCCAGCGCGCTCGGCGTCATGGGCCTGCCCACCCTGGTGTTCTTCAAGGACGGGAAGGAAGTCGGCCGCCTGATCGGGGCGGTCCCGAAGGACAAGATCGTCGGCGAGATCCAGGCCAAGCTCGGGGTCTGAACTTTTTCATGAACTTTCCGGCCTTCCGGGCTACGTATCCCCCGGAGGAACGACGAGCATGAAGACGACGATCTGGGCGGCGGTCCTGACGGTCCTCGGCGCCGGCGCGGCCTTCGCGCAGGAGGGCGACCTCCGCCGCGAGTTCGAGAAGCGCCTGCGCGAGCTCGAGGAGCGATTCGGGGTCGAGCGCCAGAAGCTCGAGAAGGAATTCCGCGAGAAGCGCGAGAAGTTCATGCCCCGCCGCGAGGAGGGGGAACGGCCCCGCCTCGAGGAGCTCGTCGAGCGCCTCACCCAGCGCGTCGAGCAGTTGGAGCGCCGCCTGGGCGACAAGTTCGGCGATTTCGGCCGCGCCCTGCCCAAGGACTTCGACTTCAAGCGCCTCCGCGAGCTCATGCCGCGCTTCGAGGACCGCGACTTCCGCTTCGAATTCCGCCGCAAGGCGGACGACGAGGAGAAGAAGCCCGAGAAGAAAAAAGCCGAGAAAAAGAGCGAGGAGAAGAAGAAGCCCAAGGAAGGGGACAACTTCTAACTCTTTGCAAGCGGCATCCGCACGGCTAGAATTTCGGGATGCCGCCGGCGCTGATTTGCGATCTGGAGAAGCTCGACCTCTCCAAGACCGTCATGGACAGGGCGCAAATCGCCGAAATCCTCCCGCACCGCGACAACCTCGCCCTCATCGACGCCCTGGTCCACATCGACCAGAAGGACGTCCTGGCCGTCGGACGCATGGACGTCCCCAAAGAGGCGTTCTGGACGTCGGGCCACTTCCCGGGCCACCCGCTGCTGCCCGGCGTGGTCCTCGTCGAGGCCGCCGCCCAGGTCTCGCTCATCCTCTACAAGATGGGGGTTCCCGAGATCCGCTCCCGGCTGGTGGTCTTCGGGGGGATCGACAACGTCCGCTTCCGCGGCGGCGTGCGGCCCGGCGACGTCGTGCATATCATCATCAAGATGATGGACATGTCCAAGCGGGCGGCCCGCGCGCACACCCAGGCCGTCGTGGGAGGCAAGCTCGTCTACGAAGGCGAAGTCCTCGCCATCGTCACCTGATGACGGCCGCCGAGCGCTACCTTCGGCGGCGCCTCCCCGTCCTTCCCGACACGGTCGTCGTCCTCGGCTCGGGCCTCGGGGAGGCCGACCTGGGCCGCGAATCCGCGCGCGTCCCCTACGCCCGCGTCCCCGGCTTTCCCCGGCCCCGCGTGCCCGGGCATCCGGGGGCCCTGTCGATGGTCGGACGGACGGCCGTGCTCCGCGGCCGGATCCACTATTACGAGGGCCACGCGCTGGAGGAGGTCGTCGAGCCCGTCCGGACGCTGGCCCGCCTCGGCGCGCGCACGCTGATCCTGACCAACGCCGCCGGGGGGATCGCCGCGGGGCTGAAGCCCGGCGACCTCATGGGGATCGTCGACCACCTGAACCTGATGGGGGCCAATCCGCTGCGGGGGGCGCCCCGGTTCGCGGACCTGACGGAGGTGTACGACGTCGACCTCCTCCGCCGCGCGGAGCGGGTGGCCCGGGGTCTGGGCTTCCGGCTGAAGAAGGGGGTCTACGCGGCGGTGGCGGGGCCGTCGTACGAAACGCCGGCGGAAGTGCGGATGCTGAAGCGGCTGGGGGCGGACGCGGTGGGGATGTCGACGGTCCCGGAGGCGATCGCGGCGGCGCACGCGGGGATGAAGGTGCTGGCGCTATCGCTGATCGCGAACCGGGCGGCGGGGGCGGGGCGGCCGGTGTCGCACGCGGAGGTGCTGGTGCGGGCGAAGGCGGCGGGGGCGCGGACGGCGGCGCTGCTGCGCGGGATCTTGCGGGGATGAGGGGGGCGGGGGACGTCATATAATTGAAAAGCCCCCGCCCTCGGGGGTATCATGGGCGTTCGACGAGGAGATACTCATGAGGCTGACGGCCGCGCTCGCGCTTCCCCTGATCCTGTCGCTCGCCGCCTGCGGCGGCGGCAAGCCGAAGGGCGTGGTGCGTTTCACCGGGCTGGCTCCGAACTCCGCCGCGCAGAAGGCGAAGGATCCGCGGGTGGTCACCGTCACGTGCCCCGGCTCCTGCGAGAAGAAAGACGGGACCAAGGTCCCGATCTCGTTCGGCGCGGAGAACTGCGGCACGAAGGGCTGCATCGAGAAGCTGCTCTGGGACAAGTCGTTCACCTGCCCGTCGTGCAACGGCGGCGGGTCGTGCTCGGCCTGCGCGCTGCTGGAGCAGAAGGACGGCAAGTGCTTCGACTGCGCGGGCACGGGCATCAAGACCTACGCGGGCAAGACGCCCGAGTGCCCCAACTGCAAGGGCAAGAAGGTCTGCCCGATCTGCGAAGGCTCCAAGAAGTGCGACTACTGCAAGGGCGAAGGCAAGCTCGACGACGCCACCGTGAGGGATCTCGCGAGCAAGGCGGCGCCCAAGCCCGAGTCCGACGAGGACGCCAAACCCAAGAAGGCCGAAGCGGAGAAGTAGCGCGCTCTGTTCATCCTCGGACGCGTCCTCCAGGGCCTCGGCATCTGCGTCGTCGGGGTGGGGCTCATGATCGGGCTCTCGACCGACAACCTCAAGCCCGAGCTCGCCTATCTCCTGATCGGCCTGCTCCTCTTCAGCGCCGGGCAGCTCTGCCTGCGCAAATACAAGGGCTAGGTCAAGGTCAAGGCCAAGGTCAAGGAAGCGACGGGACTCCCCTGGACCTGGACCTGTTTCCTGGACCTGATCAGCGGCGGAGCTGGATGGTCCGCACGTTCGCGGGCGCGTTCGTGAGGATCCCCGTCCCGGCGTCGGGCCGGACGGCGCCGCGCAGCGCGAACAGCGGGCGCTGGTCCACGTAGATCACCAGGCTGTCGGAGTCCGCCGCCCAGCCCAGGTCGAACCAGCGGCCCGGCGTGATCTTCGCCTCGAGGGTCACGGGGCGGACGACGTCCTCCCGCTTCGCGTCGCCCTCGAGCAGGATCACCTGGTCGGGCTCGCGGAAGACCAGGCGTTTGCGACGTCCGTCGGCGCCCGCGTCGAAGAGCAGCGAGACCTCGAACGTCCGGCTCTTGCCGGGGACGCGGAACTGCGCGTTGAAGCCGGTGGCGCCGCGGCCCCGCGAGGGGGAGACGAGGAGCGGCCGGTCCGGCTTCAGCAGCATCCCGTTGGTGGTGCCTTTCTCCTCGCTCGCGGGACCGGCTTCTTTCCGCTCCCGGCCGTCCCAGGTCCAGGCGTCGGACGTCGGGTCCTGCGGCACGGTCTGCCAGAACCCCGTGTTGCGCACGGCCTGGCCGAAGAGGAGGACGAAGCCGGTCTGCTTGTACTGCTCCTCGTCGCCGGCGAAGACCTGCCGGGCGAGGCTTTTCACGCGAAGGTAGTCGCGGGCTTCGCCGGCCCTGCGCATCTCGGCGCCGGCGATCGCCGCCATGCCGCGGCCGATCTCCACGCGCATGTCGGGGTCGTGGCTCCAGGCGGCGGCGAGGTCGGCGAGGATCTTCTGGGCCTCGTCGAACTTCCGGGCGGCGGACGCCTTGAGGGCGCCGGCCATCGCCTCGCGGGCGTGGGCCCGGCCGATGTCGAGGAGCCGGTGCCGGCGGAAGGCCGGCCCGGGGGCGCCGAGCTCCTCCGCGCGCGACAGCGTGCTCTCGGCGCGCGCCCACTTGTCGGACGTCGAGGAGTACAGCCAGGCGACGCCCGCCGCGCGGACCAGCGAGGCGTTCGCGGCGAGGGCCTGCTCGGGGGAGAGCCCCTCGGCCGCGGCCGCGAGAAGGATGAGGTCCGACGGCCGCAGCTGCGCGGGGACGATCGGGACGGGCGTGCCCGCCTTGAGGGCGAACTCGTAGCCGCGGGGCCCGAGCCTCACGCGGCCCGGGCTCTTGAACGTCTCGAGCTTCACCTCCGGGCCGCCGGAGGAGAGGCGGCGGAGGCCGGCGCCGATCTGGCGGTTGAGCCACTCGGTGTCGAGGATGTCCTGGAGGTCGGCGAGGATGCGGTAGGCGAGCGCGTCCTCGGCGCGTCCCCAGGAGGCGCCGACCGTGAGCAGGGCGTTGCCGAGCCTGGCCTCGGAGAGCCCGGAATCGGGCACGAGGCCCAGGAGCATTTCATAGTTCACGTTCGGGGCGCGGACGTCGGGCTCCTTGTGCGCCTTCACGAACTTGACGGCGTGGTCCCAGGCGGCGGCCGTCTCGCGCTTCGCGAGCGAGGCCTCCAGCGCCGCGTGCGCCGGGGACCAGGACTGGACCAGGCGGTCGGCCGCGTCGCGCTCGCGGCGCGGGATCTCCACGTCGCGCACCTTCTGGATGCGCGGCAGGCGGCGGTCGCGCGCGTAGGGGAGGACCTCGATCGTCCGCAGCATCTTCTGGACGAGGCCGGAGGCGCCCTGGAAGTTGTCGGCGGCGAGGAGGCGGTCGAGCGCTGCCTCGTCCTCGAGGAACTTCACGTCCAGGCGCTCCAGGACGCGCTCGCGCTGCTCGCGGATCGTCTGGCGGAGGTCGCCCAGGACGTCGAGCGTCAGCAGCGGCTTGGGGAACCCGTCGAGCGCGCGGAGCTGGTCCAGGAGGTCGGGCCGGTCGGCGCGGGCGGACGCGAGCTCGACCTCGGCGCGGCGGCGGATCTCGGCGACGAACTCGTCGCGGGACTTCTGCGCCTGCGCGAGGATCTCCGGGGACTTGGCGAGGCCGAGGAGGGTGTCGAAGGTGTCCAGCACGCGGCCCCAGG